>NZ_CATKPT010000050.1:0-8576 GCF_949768125.1 Pseudomonas sp. IT-P253
AAGCCTCGCTTGTTGGAGCGAGGCTTGCCCGCGAAGGGGCCCTGTCAGACACTAGATACGGAAACTGCCTACCAACTGTTTAAGACGCGCTGCCTGCTGCTCCAGGTCAGAACACGCGCGCAACGTCGATTGCAGGTTTTCCACCCCTTCCTGGTTCAGTGTATTGATCTCGGTAATGTCGACGTTGATCGACTCGACCACCGCCGTCTGTTCCTCGGTCGCCGTCGCTACCGATTGGTTCATCCCGTCGATTTCGCCGATACGCAAGGTCACGCTGTTAAGGCGTTCGCCGGCCAGGTTGGCGATTTCGACGCTGTCCTGACTGTGGCGCTGGCTGTCGCTCATGGTACTGACGGATTCACGAGCGCCGACTTGCAGCTCCTCGATCATAGTCTGTACCTGTTGCGCCGATTCCTGGGTGCGGTGCGCGAGGTTGCGAACTTCGTCGGCCACCACGGCAAAACCGCGCCCGGCTTCACCGGCCCGTGCTGCTTCAATGGCCGCGTTGAGCGCCAGCAGGTTGGTTTGCTGGGAAATGCTGGTGATCACTTCGAGAATCTGCCCGATGTTCACCGTTTTGCTGTTCAGCGATTCGATGTTGGTACTCGAGGCGCTGAGCATGCTCGACAGCTGATTCATCGCGACAATGCTGCGATCGACCACTTGCTGGCCGTCTTCGGCGAGGCTGCGTGCATCGCTGGCCTGACTCGACGCTTGCGCGGCGTTGCGGGCGATTTCCTGGGCGGCGGCACCGAGCTGATTGATCGCTGCAGCAACGCTGCTGGTGCGTGAAGCTTGCTGGTCGGAGTTGAACATCGACGAGTTCGAGGCGGCCACGACTCGCAAGGCCACTTCGTTGACTTGCCCGGTCGCCGAGGACACTTCGCGGATCGAACCGTGAATACGCTCCACGAAACGGTTGAATGCGGTGCCGAGGATGCCGAATTCGTCGTTGTTCTGAATGGTCAGGCGTTTGGTCAAGTCGCCTTCACCGTCAGCGATGTCGGCCATGGCGCGGGTCATGACGTGCAGCGGCTGGATCAGGATGCGGATCAGCATGCCCAGCAGCGCAATGATGATCGCCACGGCAATGAGGGTCGCGATGATCGCGGAGGTACGGAATTCGCTAAGCGTGGAAAAGGCCTTGTCCTTGTCCACGGACAGGCCGATGTACCAGTTCACCGACGATAATCCTTTGATGGGGGTGAAGGTCATGATCCGGGTTTTGCCATTCACCTGGATTTCGCTCAGGTCGCTGCTGATTGCAGGCGTGTCCTGTGGGTAAACCTCCTTGAGCGATTTCATCGCCAGCGTTTTGTCGGGGTGTACCAGGATCTTGCCGTCCGAGCTGACCAGAAAGGCATACCCCATGCCGCCGAAGTCCAGCGCCTTGAGGCTGTCTGCAATCACTTGCAAACTCAAGTCGCCACCGACCACACCGATGTTTTGTCCATCCTTGACCACGTTGTCAACGATGGAAATCACCAGTTGGCCGGAGGCCAGGTCAATGTACGGTTCAGTCAATGCAGAACCGCTGGCGCTCTGCGCAGTCTTGTACCAGGGGCGAACGCGAGGGTCATAGCCATCGGGCATCTTGCTGTCCGGACGAATGATAAAAGAACCATCCTTGTTGCCCAGGTAGGCGCCCATGAAGGTCGACATGACGGCCTTCTGCATAAGCAGTCTGGAAACGTTGTCGGTATCGGGGTTCATTGCAACGGTTTGCGACAGGTTTTCGATCAGCAAGCTGCGACCGGCCAGCCAGGTCTGGATGTTATTGGCAGTGACTCGTCCCGTCTCCTGCAGATAGTGTTCCAGGTCCTTTCGAATGGCGTTTCGCTGTAAATAGTCGTTGTACAGCGTGAACGAGGCGAAGGCGGCGATGACGATGAGCGCGGCGGCAAGCAGGATTTTATGGCTGAAATGCAGATTTTTGTTCATAGCTTGGAGTGTCCGCTAAGGTCTTATAGTTTGGGGCGTGTTGCTGTTAACGCGTGCAAAATGGTGCGCATAGACACGAGTCGAAAATTCCTGGGCTCCCTGCGGAATGTCGGGCTTTGCTTTGCGTTGGGTCTCTCGCTTGTTTCTATCGGCCGTGAAGGACCAAAGATTAATCATGGGTGACCAAATGCCTGATTCATTGCAACTCGTTATTGGTGCCGATCTCGCGGGGCAGCCGATCGCGCAGGCCATGCGCCTGGCGAACCGTCACGGTCTGGTCGCGGGGGCTACCGGGACGGGTAAAACCGTGACCTTGCAACGCATGGCCGAAGCGTTCAGCGATGCCGGTGTTGCAGTGTTTGCCGCCGATATCAAAGGCGACCTGTGCGGTCTGGGCGCCGCCGGCAACCCGCAAGGCAAGATTGCCGAGCGCATCGCCGGGATGCCGTGGCTGAACTACAAGCCTCAGGCGTACCCGGTAACCCTGTGGGATATTCACGGTCAGTCCGGTCACCCATTGCGCACAACCTTGAGTGAAATGGGCCCACTGTTGTTGGGCAGCCTGCTGGAATTGACCGACAGCCAGCAATCGGCGCTGTACGCTGCCTTCAAAGTGGCGGACCGCGAAGGGTTGCTACTGCTGGATCTGAAGGATTTGAAGGCGCTGCTCAATCACCTGCGTGACCACCCCGAGTTGCTCGGTGACGACGCCGCGCTGATGACCACCGGCTCCAGCCAGGCACTGTTGCGGCGTCTGGCGACCCTGGAACAGCGAGGTGCCGAAGCACTCTTCGGCGAACCGGCCTTGCAACTCGAAGACATTCTGCAACCGACCGCCGATGGCCGTGGGCGCATTCACTTGCTCGACGCCAGCCGTCTGGTCCACGAAGCGCCGAAGGTCTACGCGACATTCTTGTTGTGGTTGTTGGCCGAACTCTTCGAGCAGCTGCCGGAACGCGGCGATGCCGACAAACCGTTGCTGGCGCTGTTTTTCGATGAGGCACATTTATTGTTCGCGGGTACGCCCAAGGCGTTGCAGGATCGCCTGGAACAGGTCGTGCGGCTGATTCGTTCAAAAGGCGTGGGCGTGTATTTCGTCACCCAGTCGCCCGGCGACTTGCCGGATGACGTGCTGGCGCAACTGGGCCTGCGTATCCAGCATGGCTTGCGCGCGTTTACCGCAAAAGAGCAGAAGTCCCTGCGAGCGGTGGCCGAGGGCTTCCGTCCCAATCCGGCGTTCGACGCGTTGTCGGTGCTGACTGAGTTGGGGATCGGCGAGGCGCTGGTCGGCACCTTGCAAGACAAGGGCACGCCGGAGAGGGTCCAGCGCGTCCTGGTCGCGCCGCCGCAATCGCGGATCGGGCCGTTGAGCGAAACCGAGCGTGCGGCGTTGATCGCCAGTTCACCGTTGCAGGGGCGTTATGACAAGCCGATTGATCGAGAATCGGCATATGAGGTGCTGATGGGGCGCAAAGGTCTGGCGCCAGCGCCTGAAGCAGCGCCGGGCAAACCCGCCGCTGAAGAACCAAGCTTCACCGACAAGGCCGGGGAGTTCCTTGGTACAGCGGCAGGGCAGGCGCTGAAATCGGCGATGCGACAGGCGGCTAATCAGTTGGGCCGACAATTGGTACGCGGCTTGATGGGCTCATTGCTCGGTGGCAACAAACGCCGCTAACAAGTGGACAGGGTAAAAACTGTGGGAGCCTGCTCGCGATAGCGGTGTATCAGTCAAAATATCCGTTGATTGACAAAACGCCATCGCGAGCAGGCTCGCTCACATTATTAAATCACCGTTATGCCTTGGGTTTGGCGTGTGCCGCCAGGCGCTCCAGCGCCGCCCGCAGATTCGGATCGCTAATCCCCTCAGCCGTGGCCTGAATGGTCGCGCCCGCATCCGTCGACAAACTGATGGTATGGCCCACCGCCCCTTGCTGAACCGTGGGCGGCTGAACTTTGAACAGAATCCGCGTCAAACTGGCGAACTCGTCGAACATCTGCAATTGCCGTTGCAGGCGTTTTTGCTGGTAACGCAGGCGGGTAGCCCAATGACCGTCGGTGACAATCAGCAATAAACTGCCTTCGCGCCATGAGGCCACATGGCAATGTTCGCGCGCGGCGGGCTGCAACTGGCTTTCCAGCAGACGTTGCAAATGACCCAGGCGTTGAGCATGGCCAAAGATGGCTTTCAGCGGTTTGGCTTCGCGAAGCAGAACGGCGGGTGCTCTGGCCGTAAGAGGGCGAAATGCCATGATCAGACACCTGAAGTAACAGAGCCGCCATGGTAGCAGAAAGCACCCGATTCACCCGACCCATTGCTTTGCGAGCGCTTTACCCATTAAATCAACAAGTAACTTATGCCGTGAATGGCTTGAAGTTCAGCCAAAAGCCCTTATTTTAAGTGAGCCCCGTCACAGCGCTGTGCCAGCATCGTGGAATAACGCCACTTTCCTCACCATCGTTTCCGGGTAGAATGCTCGTTCGCATGCGGCCATGAGGGCTGCTCGGGCGACTCACGGGGCCGCCCTCCATCCCTTTAGTGTGGAAGATCCTGCCGATATGTTTGCGCCTTTGTTAAAGAAACTTTTTGGAAGCAAGAACGAGCGTGAAGTCAAACGCATGCTCAAGACGGTGCAACTCGTCAATGCCTTCGAAGAGCAAATGGTGGCCCTTTCGGACGATCAATTGCGTGCCAAGACAGATGAGTTCAAGGCCCGCATCGCCAAAGGGGAAACCCTCGACAAGCTGCTGCCAGAAGCCTTTGCGGTCGCCCGCGAAGCCGGTAAGCGCGTCATGGGTATGCGCCACTTCGATGTCCAGCTGATCGGCGGCATGACCTTGCATGAAGGCATGATCGCGGAAATGCGTACCGGCGAAGGCAAGACCCTGGTGGCGACACTGGGCGTTTACCTGAACGCGTTGTCCGGCAAAGGCGTGCACGTTGTAACCGTGAACGACTACCTGGCCCGTCGTGACGCCAACTGGATGCGTCCGCTCTACGAATTCCTCGGCCTGACGGTCGGCGTAGTCACGCCATTCCAGCCGCCGGAAGAGAAACGCCTGGCCTACGCCGCCGACATTACCTACGGCACCAACAACGAATTCGGTTTCGACTACCTGCGCGACAACATGGCGTTCAGCATGGAAGAAAAATTCCAGCGCGAACTCAATTTTGCCGTGATCGACGAAGTCGACTCCATCCTCATCGACGAAGCCCGTACCCCGCTGATCATTTCCGGTCAGGCCGAGGACAGCTCCAAGCTGTACATCGAGATCAACAAACTGATCCCGCAGCTCGAGTTGCACATCGAAGAAGTGGAAGGCGAAGTGACCAAGGCCGGTCACTACACCGTCGACGAGAAGACCCGCCAGGTCGAACTCAACGAAGCCGGGCACCAGTTTGTTGAAGAAATGCTCACCCGCATCGGCCTGCTGGCTGAAGGCGAGAGCCTGTATTCGGCGCACAACCTGGGCCTGCTGACTCACGTTTATGCCGGTCTGCGTGCACACAAACTGTTCCATCGCAACATCGAGTACATCGTGCAGGACGGTCAGGTTGTCCTGGTCGACGAACACACCGGTCGTACCATGCCGGGTCGCCGTCTGTCCGAAGGCCTGCACCAGGCCATCGAAGCCAAGGAACAGCTGAACATCCAGGCCGAAAGCCAGACGCTGGCGTCGACCACGTTCCAGAACTACTTCCGTCTGTACAACAAGCTGTCCGGCATGACCGGTACCGCAGACACTGAAGCGTTCGAATTCCACCAGATCTACGGTCTGTCGGTGATGGTTATCCCGCCGAACAAGCCACTGGCGCGTAAAGACTATAACGACCTGGTGTTCCTGACCGCCGAAGAGAAATACGCGGCGATCATCAACGACATCAAGGAATGCATGACCCACGGCCGTCCGGTGCTGGTGGGTACTGCAACCATCGAAACTTCCGAGCACATGTCCAGTCTGCTCAACAAGGAAGGCATCGAACACAAGGTCCTGAACGCCAAGTTCCACGAAAAAGAAGCCGAGATCATTGCCCAGGCCGGTCGCCCAGGCGCACTGACCATCGCCACCAACATGGCCGGTCGTGGTACCGACATCCTGTTGGGCGGCAACTGGGAAGTGGAAGTTGCTTCGCTGGAAGACCCGACCCCTGAGCAAATCGCCCAGATCAAGGCCGACTGGCAGAAACGTCACCAGCAAGTGCTCGAGTCGGGCGGCTTGCAGGTCATCGCTTCCGAGCGTCACGAATCGCGCCGTATCGACAACCAGCTGCGTGGTCGTGCCGGTCGTCAGGGTGACGCCGGTTCCAGCCGTTTCTACCTGTCGCTGGAAGACAGCCTGATGCGTATCTTCGCCTCTGACCGGGTGAAGAACTTCATGAAGGCCCTGGGCATGCAGCCTGGCGAAGCGATTGAACACCGTATGGTGACCAACGCTATCGAGAAGGCTCAGCGCAAGGTTGAAGGCCGCAACTTCGACATTCGCAAGCAACTGCTTGAGTTCGACGACGTCAACAACGAACAGCGTAAAGTGATCTATCACATGCGTAACAGTTTGTTGGCCGCTGACAACATCGGCGAAACCATTGCCGACTTCCGTCAGGACGTGCTCAACGCCACTGTCAGCGCGCACATTCCACCGCAGTCGCTGCCTGAGCAGTGGGACGTGGCGGGCCTGGAAGCCGCGTTGCAGAGCGATTTCGGTGTGGCGCTGCCGATCCAGCAATGGCTCGACGAAGACGACCACCTGTACGAAGAAACCCTGCGCGAGAAGCTGCTGAACGAATTGCTGGCGGCTTACAACGAGAAAGAAGAGCAGGCGAGCGCCGAAGCGCTGCGCTCCTTCGAGAAGCAAATCGTACTGCGCGTGCTCGACGACCTGTGGAAAGACCACCTGTCGACCATGGATCACCTGCGTCACGGCATCCATTTGCGTGGCTATGCGCAGAAGAACCCGAAGCAAGAGTACAAGCGCGAGTCCTACACGCTGTTCTCCGAGCTGCTGGATTCGATCAAGCGCGACTCGATCCGTGTGCTGTCGCACGTTCAGGTGCGCCGCGAAGATCCAATCGAAGAAGAGCAGCGCCTGCGCCAGGAAGCCGAAGCACTGGCGGCACGCATGCAGTTCCAGCACGACGAAGTACCGGGGCTTGAGCAACCGGAGCTGCTGGGTGAAGAGGTTGATGTTGCCCTCGCCACCGCGCCGGTACGCAACGAACAGAAGCTGGGCCGCAACGAACTGTGCTACTGCGGTTCGGGCAAGAAGTTCAAGCATTGCCACGGGCAGATCCAGTAAAACCCGTTTCATACGCTGAAATACCCGCGCCGCGACCGGCATCAGCCGTCGCGGCGTTTTGCCATTTAAACCACCGTTCTTCCTGACGACGGTGCTGACATCTTTTTAAGGAGCGCTTTCATGGCTGTTGGTCTTGGTCCTTTGCCAACGTTGCACCCGGTTGCCGGTTTTGAACTCGGTATCGCCTCGGCCGGCATCAAGCGCCCGGGGCGCAAGGATGTTGTGGTCATGCGCTGTGCCGAAGGTTCTACCGTGGCAGGCGTGTTCACCCTGAACGCCTTTTGCGCCGCGCCGGTGATCCTGGCCAAGCAGCGCGTGCAAGGCCCGGTGCGTTACCTGCTGACCAATACCGGCAATGCCAACGCCGGCACCGGTGAGCCTGGCCTCGCCGCCGCCGAGCGCACCTGCGCCAAACTGGCTGAGCTGACCGGCGTCGATGCCAGCCTGGTGCTGCCGTACTCCACCGGTGTGATCGGCGAACCGCTGCCGGTCGAGAAAATTGAAGGCGCACTGCAAGCCGCCCTCGACGACCTGTCGGTCAACAACTGGGAAGCGGCTGCCACCGGCATCATGACCACCGACACCCTGCCCAAAGGCGCCAGCCGCCAGTTCCAGCATGATGGTGTGACCATTACTGTGACCGGGATCAGCAAAGGTGCGGGCATGATTCGTCCGAACATGGCAACCATGCTTGGCTACATCGCCACCGACGCCAAAGTCTCCCGTGACGTCTTGCAAAACCTGCTGCTGGACGGTGCCAACAAGTCGTTCAACCGGATCACCATCGATGGTGACACGTCGACCAACGACTGCTGCATGCTGATCGCCACCGGTCAGGCGGCACTGCCGGAGATCACCGAAGCGAGCGGTCCGCTGTTCGCCCTGCTGAAGCAAGCGGTGTTCGAAGTCTGCATGGACGTGGCCCAGGCCATCGTTCGCGATGGCGAAGGCGCGACCAAGTTCGTCACCGTTGAAGTCAACGGCGGCGGCAATCACCAGGAATGCCTGGACGTGGGTTATACCGTGGCTCACTCGCCGCTGATCAAGACCGCACTGTTCGCCTCCGATCCGAACTGGGGCCGTATCCTGGCCGCCGTCGGTCGTGCCGGTGTGCCGAACCTGGACGTGAGCAAGATCGACGTATTCCTCGGCGATGTATGCATTGCCAGCCATGGCGCACGCGCCGCGACTTACACCGAAGCCCAGGGCGCGGCGGTGATGCAGCAGGAAGAAATCACCATCCGTATCGAACTGGGTCGCGGCGATTGCAGCGAAACCATCTGGACCACCGACTTGTCCCACGAATACGTGAAGATCAACGCCGAGTACCGTACTTAAGACCG
>NZ_CATKPT010000051.1:0-6499 GCF_949768125.1 Pseudomonas sp. IT-P253
AGGCGTGCGACTGACTGGAGACTTGCCACATTCTTGCTGTACAGTCGTTCAACTCGCAGGCTTCACCGCCGCGCCCTTAACGATTGATCCACGGAGAGTGTCGCCCATGAGTCAGGAAGCCCGTTTTTCCCGCATGGAGCCGGAGTTGCGCAAGGCCAACCTGATCGAGGCCACGCTGGTGTGCCTCAAGCGTCACGGCTTCCAGGGCGCGTCGATCCGCAAGATTTCCGCCGAGGCCGGAGTGTCGGTCGGGCTGATCAGCCATCACTATTCCGGCAAGGATGAACTGGTGGCCGAGGCCTATATGTCGATTACCGGCCGGGTCATGAGCTTGTTGCGCGATGCCATCGAGCAGGCCGCGCCCAACGCCCGCGAGCGCTTGTCGGCATTTTTCCGCGGGTCGTTTTCCGCCGAATTGCTCGACCCGCAATTGATCGATGCCTGGTTGGCCTTCTGGGGCGCGGTGAGGACGGCGGAGTTGATCAATCTCGCGCACGAGCATTCCTACGGCGAGTATCGCGGCATCTTGCGCAAGGTGCTGACCGAGTTGGCGCAAGAGGAGGGCTGGGAAAACTTCGACGCCGATCTGGCCGCCATCAGCCTCAGTGCGTTGCTCGACGGTTTGTGGCTGGAGTCGGGGCTCAACCCCGGAACTTTCACCCCGGAACAAGGCATTCAGATTTGCGAAGCCTGGGTCGACGGATTACAGGCGGGCGGTCGCCAACGGTTTTGTGTCCAGACGACGGGCTGTTGATCGGTCGTTCAGCTGTCGATACTCTCTGGCGCCAATGCGGTAATCACTCTAATAAGAAACACGCCTTCGGGCATACGCGGGACACCAAGCGATGACTCCTCGGGTACTGATCGTCGATGACGATCCGCTGATTCGCGAACTGCTGCACGCCTACCTGTCCCAGGAAGGGTATGAGGTGCATTGCGCCACCACGGCGGAGCTGGCCGAAACCTTTCTGGCGAGCCAGACCGTCGATCTGGTGATGCTCGATATCCGTTTGCCCGGCAAGGACGGCCTGACGCTGACCCGTGAGCTGCGGGTCCGTTCGGAAGTCGGGATCATTCTGATCACCGGGCGCAACGATGAAATCGATCGTATCGTCGGCCTTGAGTGCGGCGCCGATGACTACGTGATCAAACCCCTCAATCCACGTGAGCTGGTGTCCCGGGCGAAAAACCTGATACGCCGGGTTCGTCACGCGCAGTTACCGCAACCGGTGGCGGCTGTCTCGCGGCCTGTCAAACAGTTTGCGGACTGGGCGCTGGACACCGACCGCCGTCGTCTGATCGACCCCACCGGCAGCGAAACCCTGCTGACCCATGGCGAGTACCAGTTGCTCAGTGTGTTTTTGCGCAACAGCGGCCACACCTTAAGCCGCGATCAGTTGATGGATCAGATCCGCAACCGCGAATGGGTGCCCAACGATCGTTCCATCGACGTGCTGGTCGGGCGCTTGCGCCGCAAGTTGCACGACGACCCGGCCGAGCCGCAATTGATCATCACCATTCACGGCGCCGGTTACCTGTTCACCGCCAGCGTGGCGGCCTGAAGTCTATGCGGCGTGTGTTCGGGCTGCTGTTGGCGTTGGTCGCGAACAGCGCGATCGCGGCGGAAAAAATTCGCTACTGCGACTATCCGGTGTACCCGCCGATCTCCTGGAGCGACGGCAAGCACGTGCGCGGTCTGGCACCGAGTGTGGTGAAAAACCTCTTTGGGCGATTGGGCTACGAGGTCGAAGTCATCGTGCTCGGCAACTGGAAACGGTGCCTGCTGGATGCCGCCGAAGGCCGGGTCGATGTCGTGCTGGCCTACAGCACCGTGCAACGGGAACAGAGCATGGTGTTTTCAACGGTTCCGGTGTTGCGTGAGGAGGTTGCGTTGTTCATCAACCGTCAGCGTCCGGTGAAATTCGAACGTCTGGAGGACCTGGCCCATTACCGTGGCGGGCTGTTGTTCGGTGAAAGTTATGGTATCGACTTCGACCGCTTCGTCGCCCGGCACCAGAACATCGAATGGGTCTCTGACAGCCGCCAGAACTTCGGCAAACTGATTCGCGGGCGCATCGACTTCATCACCTCGGAGCGACGCACCGGGCAGCTTTACGTCGAGAACCTGCCGGGTGCGCAAGACATCGTCGCATTGCCGACTTCCTTGAGCGTTGACTACCTGCGGGTTGCTGTTTCGCGCAAATCGCCGTTGGCGAGCCGCATGCCGGACGTCGATGCGCAGTTGAAGCGCATGGTCGATAGCGGGGAGGTCGAGCGTTTGCTAAACGAAAGTGAAGTCACCTACCGCGACATGATCAACCTGCCGGCGGATACGCAATGATTCGCGCTCGGCCCGGTGGATTGTTGCGGCGCCTGCTGCTGTTCATTCTGTTGTTCAGCCTGTGCTTCACCGTGTTGGCGAGTACCGTGCAGTTGTACTTCGAATACCGCCGCGAGATGCGCGAGATCGACTCGCGGATGGAGCTGATTCGCGCCGGTTACCTGGCCAGTCTCGAGCGCAGTTTGTGGGACTTGAACCAGGAACAATTGAATGTGCAATTACGGGGGCTGGTGGACTTCTCTGACGTGGCGCGGGTTCATCTGACCAGCCCCGATTTCGATGTGCTGCAAGGTAATTCAGACCCGGTGGGGCCGTTGCGCATCGAGCGTTTTGAATTGGACTATCAGCCGCCGTCAGGTCCCGTGCGGCATCTGGGGCAGTTGGAAGTCAGCACCGATCTGGGCGCCGTGCATCAGCGTTTGTACGCCACCGGTTTGACCAGCCTGCTGTGGATGAGTGTGTTCCTGTGCGGGTTGGCGGTGACATTGTCGGGGCTGTTTTACCGCTTGGTGACGCGTCACCTGCAAGTCATGGCCGAATTCGCCCGGCGCATCGCCGCCGGTGACTGGCACGAGCCCTTGCACCTGGACAAAAGCCGCAGCGGCAACGAGGACGAAATCGACACTGTGGCGCATGCCCTGGACGACATGCGCCGGGCGATCCTCCATGACATTGACCGTCGGGAAACCGATCGACTGGCGCTGCAAGACAATCGCGATGAACTGCTGCGAATGGTCGAGCGCCGCACCGCCAGCCTGATGCGCGCCAAGGACGAAGCCGAAGCGGCCAACCTCGCCAAGTCGCGGTTCCTGGCGACCATGAGCCATGAGTTGCGCACGCCGCTCAACGGCATCCTCGGCATGGCCGAATTGCTGCGCGATGCGCGACTGGATGAGCGCGACGGCAAACGTCTGGAGGCGTTGTACAAGGCTGGCGAAGGGTTGCTGTCGATTCTCAATGAAGTGCTGTATTTCGCGCGACTGGAGGAAGGTGTCAGCCTCCCGGAGCCGGTCGACTTTTCAGTTCGCCAATTGCTCGACGAAGTGCTGACGTTGCTTGAGCCGCGTGCACTCGGCAACGATACGCTGTTGCACTGTCGTATCGATCCGCAGGTCGCCGACTTGCACCACGGCGCCGAACAGTTCTTGCGTCAGGTGTTGAGTAACCTGCTGGCCAACGCGATCAAGTTCACGGAGGGCGGGCAGGTCAGCGTTGAGGTGGTTGTGCTGGCTCAAGCCCCCGGGCAAATCGGGCAGCGGTTGCACTGGAGTGTGAAGGACAATGGCATCGGCATTGCCCCACAGATGCAGCAAAAGATTTTCGAACGTTTCACCCAGGCCAGCGAAGAGGTGGCGCAACGGTTTGGCGGAACCGGGCTCGGGCTGGCCATCAGCAAGCACCTGGTGGAGCAGTTGGGCGGGCAGATCGGTGTGGAAAGTGAGGTCGGGCGGGGCAGTTGTTTCTGGTTCGACCTGACGTTGCAACCGGCGACCGGCGTGGCCGGTGTGGCACTCAGCAGCGAACCCGGCCGGGCGCTGAGTATTTTGGTGGTCGAGGACGTGGCGCTGAACCGTGATGTGGTCAGTGGTTTGCTGCAAAGGGACGGGCATCGGGTCTGGCTCGCTGAAGACGGCGAACAGGCGCTGACGCAATGCTCGGTTCAGACCTTCGATTTGATCCTGCTGGATGTGCATCTGCCGGGCATTAGCGGCGTCGACGTGTGCACACGGATTCGCAGCATCGCAGGCCCGAACCGTCACAGCCGGATTTTCGCCCTGACCGCGAGCGTGCAGCCGGCACTGGTTCGCGGTTATCTGGATGCTGGAATGGACGGCATACTCGCCAAACCCCTGAAGCTCGACACGCTGCGGCAGGCACTGGCCGGACAATCCGCGATGCCCGCTGCGCCGCAGGCTGACGAGGCGATGGACTGGCCCCTGTTACACACCCACCGCACCTTGCTTGGCGAACAGAAACTTCAGGGATTGCTGGCGGTGTTGCGCGACTCGATCCTGCAGCATCGCGAAGCAATCACCGAAGCGATCGAGGCCGGCGATTGCACCGAAGTCGCTCACCTGGCGCACCGTTTGGCGGGCAGCAGCGACTCATTGGGTTTTCGCGCATTGGCCAACGTGCTAAGGGCACTGGAAGAGGCTGCGATGGTCAACGATGAGTCGGCGTTGGGCGGGCTGGCGCCGCAGTTTCATGAACAACTGCTTCGTTCGCAACAGACGCTGGCGGACCTGTTGCACACCTGACGTACAAGTTCGTTACGACTTTTTACAACTTTGATCTTTACGGTCAACGGGACCTTACATGGTCTTCCAATAATCGACGCAACCGCCACAAGCGCGGTCTTCGAAGCTTATTGGAGATAATAATAATGAACGGCCGTAAAGCTCATCCTTCCCTGCGCCATGCCGCGCACCTCGCTGACTACTGAGGTGCGGACATGAACGACACTACCGAACGCAAAGGCATCCAACTTACCCGCGCCCTGAAAAGCCGGCACATTTTCATGTTGTCGCTGGGCGGCGTGATCGGCACCGGGCTATTCATGGGTTCCGGCGTGACGATCAACCAAGGCGGGCCGGTGGGGGCGATTCTGGCCTACCTGGTCGCCGGTTTCCTGATGTACCTGGTGATGGTCTGCCTGGGCGAATTATCCGTGCAGATGCCGGTATCCGGTTCGTTTCAAACCCATGCCACCAAATTCATCGGCCCGGCCACCGGCTTCATGATCGGTTGGGTGTACTGGATGAGCTGGGCGACCACTGTGGGCCTGGAGTTCACGGCGGCGGGCATGTTGATGGTGAGATGGTTCCCGACGATTCCCATCTGGTATTGGTCCGCGCTGTTCGTGGTGGTGTTGTTCGGCCTGAATGCGTTGGCGACTCGCGCCTTCGGTGAAGCGGAATACTGGTTCTCCGGGATCAAGGTCGCGGCGATTCTCGGTTTCATCGTGGTCGGTGTCTTGGTGATTTTCGGTGCCATCCCGCTGAACAGCGGCGCACCGGCGCCGATGATGAGCAACCTGATCGGCGACTCGTTATTCCCCAACGGACTGTCGGCGGTGTTCGCGGTGATGATGACCGTGGTCTACGCCTTCCAGGGTTGCGAGATCATGGGGGTGGCGGCTGGTGAAACCGATCAGCCGGAAAAAAGCATTCCGCGCGCGGTTCGCAATGTGGTGTTTCGTGTGTTGATTTTCTATGTGTTGGCGATTGTCGTGCTGTCGGCGATTGTGCCATGGCAGCAGGCCGGGCTGATGGAAAGTCCGTTTGTGCAGGTGTTCGACATGGTCGGCATTCCCTACGCGGCCGACCTGATGAACTTCGTGATTCTCACGGCGATTCTGTCGGTGGGTAACTCCGGGCTGTACGCTTCGACGCGTATTCTGTGGGCCATGTCGAAGACGGGTATGGCGCCGAAAAGCCTGGCGCCATTGAGCAAGCGCGGTGTTCCATTGCGGGCGTTGAGCATTACCTTGTGCTTTGCGCTGGTGTCGCTGATGACCAGTTTTGTTGCGGCGGACACGCTGTTCATGGTGTTGATGGCGGTGAGCGGGATGTCGGGCACGGTGACCTGGATTGTTATCGCATTGGCGCAGTACAAGTTTCGCAAGGCTTACCTGCGTGATGGCGGCAAGCTCAGCGATTTGAAATACCGGGCGCCGTGGTTTCCGCTGTTGCCGCTGACGTGCATTGCGTTGTGCTGCTCGTTGTTTGTGTTTCTTGCGCTGGATGAGACTCAGCGTCCTTCTCTGTATTGGGGGTTTGGGTTTATTGCGGTGTGTTATGGGGCTTACTTTTTGATTCACCGTAAGCGTCAGGGGGTGTTGGCTCCGAGTTTGTCTGGGGTTTAGTGGTTGGTGATTTGATTGGGGGGATATCCGTTTTTTTGGTGATGGCGGCTTATGGTTCCGCCCTTACGGCGGGTCACTTGGAAGAGCCCCAAGTAACCAAGGGCTCTTGCCCCTTTCGTTCGGTGCCTCGCCTAGGCTCGGCATGCCCTCGCTCCGGTCCTGCTCCGTGGGCCCACTGCGCAGAACCTCCACTCGGCGTGAGGGGGCGGTGCCTAAAAATCAAAAGCTGAAGGCGAGCTAACGCTCGGCCTGATGAGTGGTGAGAATCAAAAGCGCTACGCCGATCTGCTGTC
>NZ_CATKPT010000052.1:0-6290 GCF_949768125.1 Pseudomonas sp. IT-P253
CAGTCATTTCATGCTCCTTTTGAGAGTTTGTTGGTAACTAACCAGACGCTCCGGAGATATCCGTTGTCCGTCGCCTCCCGTCTTGTAGTGGGCTGCGCCTTGGCACGCTGGTTTTTGTGTCGAAATCAGTTCAGGTTGGGTAACGCGTTTTTCAGCAAAACCGGATCTTTCAGGACGCCAGCGGCGGCAGCGATATCGGGTGCCAGCCAGCGGTCCTGGTCATAGGCCGGAACACGTTCGCGCAGCAATCGCCACGCGATATCGGTGCCAGCGCCAAAACGTTGTTCCTTGAGGAATTCAAATGCCTGGGCCGCCAGCAGATATTCGATAGCGAGAATCTGTGTGCAGTTTTCCAACGCGCGATGCAGTTTCAACGCGGCGTTGGTGCCCATGCTCAAGTGATCTTCCTGCAGACCCGAGGTCACGTAGTTGTCGAGCACGGCCGGTTGGGCCAATTGGCGGTTTTCTGCACACAGCGACGCCGCGACGTACTGGACAATCATCATCCCGGAGTTCACACCCGGATTGGCCACCAAAAACGCGGGCAGGCCGCTGACGTGCGGGTTGATCAACCGGTCGAGACGACGCTCGGCGATGGAGCCGATCTCGGCCATGGCAATCGCCAGCAAATCTGCCGCCAGCGCCACTGATTGACCGTGCGGGTTGGCCTGGGACACCACTCGAAAGTTGTCCGGCGTGCCCAACAGCATCGGGTTGTCGGTGACCGAGTTGAGTTCGGTTTCGATTTGCTTCCTGGCGTGCTCAAGCTGATCGCGAGCGGCGCCGTGAACTTGCGGGATCGAGCGGATGCTCAGCGCATCCTGAGTACGAATGCCTTTGCTGCTGGCAATCACTTCACTGCCATCGAGCAATGCCCGCAGATTGAGACCGACCTGCTGCATACCCGGATGCGGTTTCAGCGCGATGATCTCGGCATCGAACGCGGCGATCTGGCCGCGCTGGGCTTCAAAACTCATGGCACTGATCACGTCGGCCCACTGCACCAGATGCGTGGCGTCAGCGAGCGCGAGGCAGCTGAGGCCGCTCATGCACGGCGTGCCGTTGACCAGGCACAACCCGTCTTTGGCGCCGAGCTGCACGGGTTGCAAGCCTTCTTCGGCCAGGGCCTGCTGCGCAGAAACGATCTGCCCGCGATAGCTGACGTTGCCGACACCCAACATCGCGATGCTGATGTGAGCCATGTGCGTCAGGTAACCCACCGAACCCTGGGATGGCACTTGCGGGGTGATGCCGCGATTGAGCAGCGCCAGCAAGGCTTCAACGACCTGACGGTGAATGCCGGATTTACCGTGGCTATAGTTGCGGATCGCCGCGCACATGATCGCGCGGGTCTGCTCGTCCGCCAATGGCGCACCAACGCCACAGGCGTGGCTGAGCAAAGTGTTGCGCGACAGTTGGCTGAGCTGCTCGTCTTTGAGCGATACGTTGCACAGCGCACCCAAACCTGTGTTGACGCCATAGGCGCGTTCGCCACTGACGACAATGCGCTGGACGATGGCCTGGGCATTTTCGATCCGCGCCCAGGTCTCGGTCGACAGCTCAAGCTGTGCGCCATGACGGGCTACCGCGACCACATCCTGCCAACGCAACGGGGCGTCGGCGATAACGATTTTTTCAACCTGGGACATCATTGACCTCGTGCGTATAACTTGAATATTGATGCAGCTTTGCCGACGCCTTCGCGGGCAAGCCTCGCTCCTACAGGCGTTCACCGTGCATTTGTAGGAGCGAGGCTTGCCCGCGAAGAGGCCGCCACGAACACCGCAAATCTCTTAAACCACCGCAGCCCGCCGCTGTACGAACCGGTCCACATACTCATCCGCCGGCGAATGCAGGATTTCTCGCGGCGTGCCGACCTGAATCAGACGGCCATCCTTGAGGATCGCGATGCGGTTGCCGATGCGCACGGCCTCGTCGAGGTCGTGGGTGATGAAGACAATGGTCTTGTGCAGGGTTTTTTGCAGTTCCAGCAATTGGTCCTGCATTTCAGCGCGGATCAGCGGGTCGAGCGCACTGAACGCTTCGTCCATCAAGATGATGTCGGTGTCTGCCGCCAAGGCACGCGCCAGGCCCACACGCTGACGCATACCGCCCGAAAGCTGATGCGGGTATTTATTCTCATAGCCCTTGAGGCCCACGGTGTTGATCCAGTGCAGCGCGCGCTCGGAGCACATTTGCTTGCTTTCACCACGCACTTTCAGGCCGTAAGCGACGTTATCCAGCACGGTCTTGTGCGGCAGCAAACCGAAGCTCTGGAACACCATGCTGATCTTGTGTCGACGAAATTCGCGCAGGGCTTCCATGTCGTATTGCAGGATGTCCACGCCGTCCACCAGGATCGCGCCGCTGGTGGGGTCGATCAGGCGATTGAAGTGGCGTACCAGGGTCGATTTACCGGAACCGGACAGGCCCATGATCACGAAGATCTCGCCGGTGCCGATGCTCAATGACAGGTTATTCACGCCGACCACGCAGCCGGTTTCGGACAGCACCTGGTCTTTGGTTTTGCCCTGGCCGATCATGGCCAGCGCATCCTTGGAACGGTTGCCGAAAATCTTGAAGACGTTTTTGACTTCGATTTTGCTGATGGCTGCGCTGCTCATTTGCTCACCTCATGCCGTGGCCGACCATACGCCTGAGTAATGCGGTCGATGACCACCGCCAGAATCACGATCGCCAGACCGGCTTCAAGGCCACGTCCGACGTTGAGGGTCTGAATCCCCACCAATACGTCTTCACCCAAGCCACGGGCACCGATCATCGAGGCAATCACGACCATCGACAGGGCCATCATGGTGGTCTGGTTGATCCCGGCCATGATGCTCGGCAGGGCCAGCGGCAGTTGCACGCCAAACAGTTGCTGCCAACGGTTGGCACCGAAAGCGTTGATCGCTTCCATCACTTCACCGTCAACCTGGCGGATGCCCAGATCGGTCAGGCGGATCAGCGGTGGCGCAGCGTAAATCACGGTGGCGAAAATCGCCGGCACCTTGCCCAGGCCGAACAGCATCAGTACCGGAATCAGGTACACGAAACTTGGCATGGTCTGCATGATGTCCAGCAACGGCATCAGCACCGAACGCAGACGATTGCTGCGCGCCGAGAGAATGCCCAGCGGAATGCCGATCAGCACCGAAATGACGGTCGCCACCATCATCAGCGCGAGGGTCTGCATCAACTTGTCCCACAGGCCGACCGCGCCCACCAGGAACAGCAAGCCGACGATCACGGCGGTGGTCACGACTTTGCGGGTCGCGTGCCAGGCAATGCCCGCCACGATGGCCAGCATCAGCCACCAAGGGGCCGCACGCAGCAGGCCCTCAAGATTGACGATGGCCCACAACAGGGTGTCGGAGATGTGCCGGAACACGTCGCCGTAGTTGGTGACCAGCGAATCGACCCAACGGTTGACCCAGTCGGCGATGGAAAAGGTAAAGCTTTCAGGAAACATAAGAGGCTCTCACTCAAGGGGTTGTGATCAAGCGTCCGACTGCCGTCACCGGCAATCGAGGAGGCTCAACCTACAAGGCCGCGTCGATTTTCCTGGCTGCGTCTTCGCTCACCCATGCGTGCCAGACTTCAGGATGTTCCTTCAAGAAGATCTTGGCCAGTTTTGGCGACTCGATCCGCTCTTTGGTCATGCGTCCAAGGTTCTGGTTCAGCAGGTCGATTGGCAGGTTGACCTTTTCCAGCACGGCCACCAATTCCGGGGCTTCGTCGTGGAAGGTCTTGGACAGGCCGACCTTGATGTTCACGGTCTTGTCCACGCCGGGTTTCTCTTCGAGTTTGACCACGTCGATCTGGCCCATCAGCGGCGTTGGCGACCAGTAGTAGAACAGGATCGGCTCGCCACGCTTGTAGCTCGACAGTACGGCCGCATCCAGCGCCGGGCCGGTGCCTGGGCGGAAGTTGGTGTAGGTGCTTTCCAGGCCGTAGCTTTTCAGCATTTCGCTGTTGTCCAGTTCACAGGTCCAGCCGGCCGGGCAGTTGTAGAAACGGCCCTTGGACGGTTCTTCCTGATCCTTGAACACGGCGGAGTATTTGGCCAGGTCAGCAATGTTTTTCAGGTCCGGGGCCTTGGCTTCCAGCTTGCGCTTGGCGTCGCCTTCGATCACGTAACGCGGCACGTACCAGCCTTCAACGGCGCCTACGACAGGCGCGCCGACGCCGACGACCTTACCGGCCTTCTCGGCCTTGTTCCAGACCTCGCTGCGGCCGACCCACTCTTCGGCAAACACTTGGATGTCGTTGCTGCTCAGGGCGTTTTCCATGGTGATGGAGTTACCCGGCAGGCTGTCGGTCTTGCAGCCGTAGCCTTTCTCCAACACGACCTGCAATACGTCGGTCAGGAGCATGGCGCTTTCCCAGTTCAGGCCGGCAAATTTCACCGGTTTACCCGACTCGCACCAACCGGCTGCCTGGGTGGCGCCAGCACTGGCCAGCAGGCCCATGGAAAGCAATGTGGTCAGCAGTCTCTTATTTGATTTCATTATGGGACGCTCCTAATCATTAATTGGCTTACGGCAGTCAAGCGGCATCCAGCCCTGTCGACGTCCAATCAGGCCTGCGCAACAGCGCCGCCAGCCCCGCTTGCTCCAGATACTGCAACGTTGTCCTGCTCGAGCGGCAGGATCAAACGATCAGGTACTGCTCCATGCCACTTCTTGGCCGCGAAGTAGTACATCGCGGCCGGCACCACCAGGCCGATGATCCACGAGATGTCGGTATCACCGAGGCTCGCCACCAGAGGGCCGGTGTAGAAGTGGGTGGAAATGAACGGCATTTGAATCAACACGCCGAACACGTAAATCGAGATGCCCATGACATTCCACCGACCGTAACGACCGTTCGGGTTGGACAGCGCCGGGATGTCATAACGCTCTTTGGTAACGCAGTAGAAATCCACCAGGTTGATCGCGCTCCATGGCGTGAAGAACGCCAGCAGGAACAAGATGAACGCGGAGAATTCCTTGAGGAACGAGTCCTTGCCGAGCAATGCCAGAGCAGTAGCCAAGGACACCATGATGAAGATGTACAACAGGCGTACCGCACTCGGAATGTGCCGGCTGCCGCGGAAGCCGCTGATGATCGTCGCGATCGACATGAAACTGCCATAGGCATTGAGCGTGGTCACCGTGACCTTGCCGAACGCCACCGCGAAGTACAGCAGCGCTGCAACGATGCCGGTGCCACCGAGGCTGACGATGAACGACACTTCGTGATGGGCAAACTGCGAACCGGCCAGGGCGGCGGCAAACACACCGAACACCATGGACGCCTGCGCCCCGAGCACCGAACCCAGGCCCACGGCCCAGAAGGTTTTCACGGCCGAGGTGCTGCGCGACAGGTAACGCGAGTAGTCCGCCACGTAAGGGCCGAACGCGATCTGCCAGGAGGCCGACAGCGATATCGCCAACAGGAAACTTGCCAGGGAGAAATGCTTATTACCCAGCAACGCCATAATGTCGTTGCCGGCCAACAATTTGTAGAACAGATAAACGAACGCGATCACGCCCAACACGCTGGCGATCCGGCCGATGCCATGAATCACCCGGTAGCCGAAGATGGTGAAGACCATGATGCTGCCTGCGAACAGCACGATGCCGACCCAGTCTTCAACGTGGAGTAACTGCGCCACGGCTTGCCCCGCCAGCAGCGAACCACTGGCCGAGAAGCCGATGTACATCAGGCACACCAACACCAGGGGAATCACCGCCCCATACACGCCAAACTGCACGCGGCTGGAGATCATCTGTGGCAAGCCCAGCTGCGGCCCCTGCGCTGCGTGCAACGCCATGACGCCACCGCCGAGCAGTTGCCCGACCAGCAAACCGATCAGCGACCAGAACACATCCCCACCGAGTACCACCGCCAATGCACCGGTGACAATCGCGGTGATTTGCAGGTTGGCACCCAGCCACAGGGTGAATTGGCTTAACAGACGACCGTGTCTTTCCGCTTCCGGGATGTAGTCGATCGAGCGTTTCTCGATCAACGGTTTACTGCCTGCACGTTCGCTGCTAACAGCCATGGTTCAACCTCTGTGGATTGTTTTAGGTAGATCGGTTGTTGTGTTGGCTACTGTGGGAGCGAGCCTGCTCGCGAAGGGGCCAGCACATCCAGCATTGATGCTGGCTGACCCACCGCTTTCGCGAGCAGGCTCGCTCCCACAAGTACTGGTTTACTTACCGGTGATCATCGGCAGGTTCAGGCCCTGCTCCTTGGCGCAATCGATCGCGATCTGGTAACCCGCATCGGCGTGACGCATG
>NZ_CATKPT010000053.1:0-4223 GCF_949768125.1 Pseudomonas sp. IT-P253
CACCTACAACCGTATCAAGATCGCCATCCGCCAGGCGTCCACTCACCTGAAGGAGGTCAAGGCATGAGTCGGTTACCGAATGATTTCGCGCTGAGCAATCTCAGCCGTCGCGGTTTCCTCAAGGGAGTCGGCGCCACCAGCGCGCTGGTGCTGGCAGCGAGTTGGGGCTGGCAAGACGCGTTTGCCGAAGAAACACAGAAGAAATTCGGCGCCGATGGCATGCCCCACGGCGCGATTGATGATCCCAAGGTTTACATCAGCATTGCCGCCGATGGCACCGTGACCGTGGTTTGCAACCGGTCGGAAATGGGCCAGGGCGTACGCACCAGCCTGACGATGGTGGTGGCTGACGAACTGGATGCCGACTGGGCGATGGTGAAGGTGCAGCAGGCGCCGGGCGACGAAGTGCGTTTCGGCAACCAGGACACCGACGGCTCGCGCAGCATGCGCCACTGGTACGAACCGATGCGCCGTTGCGGTGCTGCCGCGCGGACCATGCTGGAACAAGCGGCCGCCGAGCAATGGAAAGTGCCGCTCAGCGAATGCCATGCACAACTGCACAAAGTCATCCATAAGCCGACCGGGCGTGAACTGGGCTACGGCGCTCTGGCCGCCGCTGCCGGTGCGCTGGCAGTACCGGCGCGTGACAGCGTGCGGCTCAAGGATCCTTCACAGTTCCGCTACATCGGCAAGGAAGGCACCAAGGCCATCGACGGTGCGGACATCGTCAATGGCCGCGCAGTCTACGGCGCTGATGTGCATTTCGACGGCATGCTCTATGCCACTATCGCGCGTCCGGCGGTGTACGGCGGTAAGGTCAAGACCTTCGATGCCAGCGCCGCGATGAAAGTCCCGGGCGTGATCAAAGTCCTGAAAATCGAAGGTCGTCCGCTGCCGTCGGAGTTCCAGCCGCTGGGCGGTGTGGCGGTGGTGGCCCGTAATACCTGGGCGGCGATCAAGGGGCGCGAAGCACTGAAAATCGAGTGGGATGATGGTCCCAATGCCAGTTACGACTCGATCGCTTATCGCAAGGAGCTGGAAGCCGCGTCCCTCAAACCCGGCAAGGTGGTGCGCAACACCGGTGACATCGACGAAGCCATGGACAGTGCTGACAGCACCCTGGAAGCGTCCTACTACTTGCCGCACCTGACGCAAGCGCCGATGGAACCCATGGTTGCCATCGCCCGCTTCAAGGATGGCGTATGTGAAGCCTGGGGCCCAAGCCAGGCACCGCAAGTCACCCGCACACGAATCGGCGAACGCTTGGGTATTGCGTTCGACAAGGTCACGTTCAATGTCACGTTGCTCGGCGGCGGTTTCGGCCGCAAGTCCAAGCCGGACTTCATCATCGAAGCGGCCATCCTTGCCAAGGAATTTCCCGGCAAGGCTGTGCGGGTGCAATGGACTCGCGAAGACGATATCCATTGTTCCTACTTCCACACCGTGTCAGCGGAATATCTGAAGGCCAGCCTGAACAAGGACGGTATGCCGTCCGGTTGGCTGCATCGCACCGTCGCGCCGAGCATTACCGCGCTGTTTGCACCCGGCATGAATCACGAGGCGGCGTTCGAGTTGGGCATGGGGTTCACCAACATGGCTTATGCGATTCCTAACGTGCGCCTGGAAAACCCTGAAGCGACGGTCCACACACGGGTCGGCTGGTACCGCTCGGTGTCGAACATCCCCCACGGCTTTGCGATTCAGAGCTTTGTCGATGAGCTGGCGCACAAGGCCAGGCAGGATCCGCTCAAGTATCAGATCAAACTGCTCGGCCCGGACCGTCAGATTGATCCGCGCACCTTGAGTGAAGAGTGGAATTACGGCGAATCGCCCGAGCGTTATCCGATCGATACCGCTCGTCTGCGTACTGTGCTGGAAACCGCCGCCAACGCCGCCGGTTGGGGGCGTGAGTTGCCCAAGGGGCGAGGCCTGGGGCTGGCGGTGCATTACAGCTTCGTGACGTATGTGGCAGCGGTGATCGAAGTCGAAGTCAAAGACGACGGCACATTGATCGTGCACAAGGCTGACATCGCCGTGGATTGCGGTCCGCAGATCAACCCCGAGCGGATTCGCTCGCAGTTCGAAGGCGCCTGTGTGATGGGCCTGGGCAACGCGGTGCTGGGGGAAATCAGCTTCAAGGACGGCAAGGTTCAGCAGGACAATTTCCACATGTACGAAGTGGCACGCATGTCCCTGGCACCGAAGGAAGTCGCCGTGCATCTGGTGACGCCGCCGGGCAACGTGCCGTTGGGCGGTGTTGGTGAACCGGGTGTGCCGCCGATTGCGCCGGCACTGTGCAACGCGATCTTCGCGGCCACGGGCAAACGCATCCGCAATTTGCCGGTTCGCTATCAGCTGCAGGGTTGGCAGAAGGTTGAGTCCTGATGGACAGCGTCGATCTGAACGTGCTGCGCAGCGTGCTGCAATGGCGCCGCGCCGGTCATCGAGTGGTGCTGTACTGCGTGGTCCAGACATGGGGCACCGCGCCCCGGGCGCCCGGCGCGATGTTGGCGTTGCGTGAAGACGGCGTGGTGATGGGGTCGGTGTCCGGTGGTTGTGTCGAGGACGATCTGATTGCGCGGTTGCACGACGGCCGTATGCCGGTCGCGGGGCCGCCCGTGCAGCTGATCACCTATGGCGTCACCCGCGAAGAGGCCGCCCGGTTTGGTCTGCCGTGCGGCGGTACCTTGCGTTTGACCGAAGAGCGGGTGGGTGATCCGGCGTGGGTCGCTGAGTTGTTGGCGCGCTGCGAGGCCCATGAAGTCCTGGCTCGCTCGCTTGATCTCGCGACTGGCGAAGTGGTCCTGCAATCGGCGAACAAGACCGATGTGTTGACGTTTGACGGTCAGACCTTGCGCGCCATCTACGGTCCGCGTTGGCGTTTATTGCTGATCGGTGCTGGGCAGCTGTCCCGTTATGTCGCCGAGATGGCGCGGTTGCTGGACTTTGAAGTGTTGATCTGCGATCCACGCACCGAGTTCGTCTACGGTTGGGAAGAGCAACATGGGCGATTTGTTTCCGGCATGCCGGATGAAGCGGTGCTGAACATCCAGACCGACGAGCGTACAGCGATTGTTGCGCTGACCCATGATCCTCGACTGGATGACATGGCGCTGCTCACGGCCCTCGACTCCAAAGCGTTTTATGTCGGTGCGCTGGGGTCGCGCGTCAACAGCCTCAAACGCCGTGACAATCTGGCTCTGCTTGGCTTGTCAGCGCAGGCCATCGAGCGGTTGCACGGTCCGATCGGATTGCACATCGGTAGCCATAGCCCGGCGGAAATCGCATTGTCGCTGATGGCGGAAATTGTCGCGATCAAGAACGGCGTCGAGCTGAAGCAGAAGAAGCCATTGCAGGAGGACGTATGAGTGAGCCAATTGGCGTCATTGTATTAGCGGCGGGGCAGGGCAGTCGCTTCCAGCAGGTGGCGGGGGCCGGGAAGGACAAGTTGCTGGCGGACTGTGCTGGCCGTGATGGTGCTGTTCGTTCGGTGATCGAGCAGGTGTTGGTGAATTTACCGCCCACCTTTGAGAGGCGTGTGCTGGTGACCACCGATAATCGCCCGCAGTTGAGCCGAATGGCTCAGGCTTATGGTTTCGAGATTGTATTGATCGACTCGACCGGCATGGGCGACAGCATCGCTGCGGGCGTGAAGGCATGCCCGGACCTCGCGGGATGGCTGATCGTGTTGGGGGATATGCCGTTCATCCTGCCGTCGAGCATCGAGCGAGTGGCCGGGGCGATTGCTGATGACGCCGTCAGTGTGCCGGTCAACGAAGGGGCGTATGGGCATCCGGTGGGGTTCGGTCGCCGCTTCGGTCCCGGCTTGATGGCGCTATTGGGTGATCAGGGTGCCAAGTCATTGTTTGCAGGCGCGAGGGTGGTGGAGGTGGGGGTAGATGACCCTGGGGTGTTGTGGGATGTGGATATTCCGGCGAAATTGAGCTTCGTGTGATCACACCAGATCCTGTAGGAGCGAGCTCGCTCGCGAAGGACTTGCAAGCAGCGCGTTCATTCAGGAAGAACGCATTATCGTTAACATCCATCGCGAGCGAGCTCGCTCCTACAGTCCCAGCACACCGCAAGAGTGTTGCAGGGCTTTTTTGTTAATGCCGGGTTAACCGCGCAACTTGAGCATCCGGGCGAACTCATCATTCAAGGCCCGCGCCGTCCTCATGATTACCCTGAAACTCAATGGTCAAGACCATCAACTCGATGTCACC
>NZ_CATKPT010000054.1:0-4140 GCF_949768125.1 Pseudomonas sp. IT-P253
CGACTGCGCCGGAAGTGGGGCGAATTATAGACGTCTGGAATCTGCCGTCAACCTCTGATTTTGCTTTTCTATCAATAAGTTGCGCAAAGGCCGAAAACAGCCCGATTTCCCTCATGCAGAAGAGCAAAACCACGCCCTCTATATAGTGGGAAGCCTTAAAGCACCCCAGCGACTTTAAATGCAGCGACCGCACCAGCGTCCAGACCCAACACCCGCTGCAAGACCTCCAGCGTATGCTCACCCAACAAAGGAGGCGCATTGCGGTATTCGACCGGGGTCTCGGAAAGACGAATCGGACTGGCCACTTGCGGCACCATCCCCGCCAACGCATGGGGTAGCTCGATCGCCAACCCACGCGCCTTAACCTGCGGATCGGCAAACATCTGAGCCAGATCGTTAATAGGCCCGCACGGTACACCTGCCTGCTCCAGCTGCACGACCCACTCAGCAGTGGTCTTGAATACTGTTGCCTGGCGGATCAGCGGAATCAGCTGCGCCCGATTTGCCACTCGCAACTTGTTGGTAGCAAAACGCGGATCATCTGCCCACTGAGGCTGACCAGCCACCTCGGCAAATTTACGGAACTGCCCGTCATTACCTACGGTAAGGATGAAGTCGCCATCTGCCGTAGGGAAATCCTGATAGGGCACGATGTTCGGATGAGCATTACCTAAACGCTTGGGAGCAACTCCGGTAGTCAAGTAATTCATCGCCTGGTTGGCCAGACACGCCACCTGAACATCCAGCAGAGCCATATCAATATGCTGACCGCCGCCTTCATGCTCCCGGTGAGCCAGCGCTGCAAGAATCGCCACAGTCGAATAGAGCCCGGTCAAAATATCCGTCAGTGCCACCCCGACCTTTACCGGCCCAGTCCCCTCTTCCCCTTCAGGTCGCCCCGTCAGGCTCATGAGACCGCCCAGCCCCTGAATCATGAAGTCATAACCCGCGCGCTTGGCGTACGGCCCGGTCTGACCAAACCCGGTGATCGAGCAGTAGATGAGATTCGGATTGATCGCCTTCATCGACGCATAGTCCAGCCCATACGCCGCCAGGCCACCAACCTTGAAGTTCTCGATCAAAATGTCCGACTTCACCGCCAGCTCACGCACCAGCTTTTGCCCCTCTGGGCGCGTGAAATCGATGGTCACCGATTGCTTGTTGCGATTGGCCGACAAGTAATAGGCCGCTTCGCTGGTGTTCTCGCCATAAGCATCTTTGAGGAAGGGAGGTCCCCAGGCGCGCGTATCATCGCCATTTCCCGGACGCTCGACCTTGATCACCTCGGCGCCAAGGTCCGCCAGAATTTGCCCGGACCAGGGCCCGGCCAATACTCGCGATAAATCCAGTACCCGTAGATGCGAAAGCGCGCCCATGGCCGTTCTCCTATTAATAGAACGCCTGGATGCCAGTCTGCGCGCGACCGAGGATCAGCGCGTGGACGTCATGCGTACCTTCGTAGGTATTCACCACTTCCAGGTTCACCAGATGGCGGGCAACACCAAATTCATCGGAAATACCGTTGCCACCCAGCATGTCGCGCGCCATGCGAGCGATGTCCAGGGATTTACCGCAGGAGTTGCGCTTCATCATCGAAGTGATCTCGACGGCCGCCGTCCCCTCATCTTTCATACGACCCAGACGCAAGCAACCTTGCAACGCCAGGGTGATTTCGGTCTGCATGTCGGCCAATTTCTTCTGAATCAACTGCGTCGCGGCCAATGGGCGCCCGAACTGCTGACGATCCAGGGTGTATTGGCGAGCGGTGTGCCAGCAGAATTCAGCCGCCCCCAGCGCGCCCCAGGAGATGCCATAACGTGCCGAGTTGAGACAAGTGAACGGACCTTTCAGACCACGGACATCCGGGAAGATGTTCTCTTCAGGAACGAACACGTTGTCCATCACGATCTCACCGGTGATCGATGCACGCAGGCCAACTTTGCCGTGAATCGCCGGAGCGCTCAGGCCTTTCCAGCCCTTCTCCAGAACGAAGCCACGGATGTCGCCCGCATCGTCCTTGCCCCAGACCACAAACACATCGGCGATAGGGCTGTTGGTGATCCACATCTTGTTGCCAGTCAGGCTGTAGCCGCCTTCCACTTTGCGAGCACGCGTAATCATCGCGCCCGGATCGGAACCGTGGTTCGGCTCGGTCAGACCGAAGCAACCGATCCACTCGCCTGAGGCCAGCTTCGGCAGATACTTCTGCTTCTGGGCCTCGGTACCGAATTCGTTGATCGGTACCATCACCAACGAAGACTGCACACTCATCATCGAGCGATAGCCGGAGTCGACGCGCTCGACTTCACGAGCGATCAGGCCGTAGCTGACGTAGTTCAGACCGCTGCCGCCGTACTGCTCAGGGATGGTTGCGCCCAGAAGGCCGACTTCACCCATTTCGCGGAAGATTGCCGGGTCGGTTTTCTCATGGCGGAAAGCTTCGAGCACGCGTGGCGCGAGCTTCTGCTGAGCGAATTGCTCGGCGGTGTCGCGGATCATGCGCTCTTCTTCGGTGAGCTGTTGATCCAGCAGCAGGGGATCGATCCAGTTGAAGCTAGCTTTACCACCCATGAGTGTGTCCTCTCGAATCGGGTCAAATAACGTGGACTGATCCTAGGCCGGGTTCGGCATTACGGCAAACGAGGATTTTGCATACTGCTGTGCTAATTTCTCACTCCGAAACATCGCGAAATAGCGTTTATGCGGTGCATTAGTGAGGTTGACGTACATGCGCAGGAAAATACCCAGCACAACCGCCTTGATTAGTTTTGAAGCGGCAGCGCGCCACGAGAGCTTTACCAAGGCCGCCCAAGAGCTTTCACTGACCCAAGGGGCGATTTGCCGACAGATCGCCAGTCTTGAAGAGTTCCTCAGCGTGGAACTGTTCCGACGCTCGCGGCGTGGAGTGAAACTAACGGAAGCCGGACTTTCCTACAGCCGCCGGGTAGCCACCCAGCTCGACGCGGTTGAGCGGGACACCCTGTCGGTGATGGGTCAACAAGGCGCGAACGTGATCGAACTGGCGGTCGTACCAACCTTCGGCACTCAATGGCTGCTGCCACGGCTCAAGGACTTCCAGCAAAGACACCCGGAAGTGACGGTCAACCTCACAAACCGCACACGGCCCTTTCTGTTTGCCGACACCGACTTCGATGCCGCGATCTACTTCGGCGACGCGGATTGGTCGGGTACGCAATCCCACAGGTTAATGGGTGAAAATCCGATGCCCGTCTGCAGCCCGAGCCTTCTGGGAAAAAGGACGAGCCTGAGCGCCAGTGAAATCGCCGATCTGCCGCTACTTCAACAGACCACCCGCCCCTACGCCTGGCGCCAATGGTTCAACTCTCAGAACCTTAATATCCCGCGCGACATGACAGGGCCGCGTTACGAGCTATTCTCAATGCTGGCCCAAGCGGCCATGCACGACATGGGGATTGCGTTGATTCCACCGTTCCTGATTCAGCGCGAACTGGCCGAGAAGCGCTTAATGATTGCCAGCCCCCAGGCGCTCTCCAGCATAAAGGCCTATTACCTGATGATTCCTGAACGAAAGGTCGAATCAGCCTCTTTAAAGGCATTTCGCGATTGGCTGGTTAATCAGGCACAAAGCTACAGCCTAGAAGGATAAAGGCTTTTACCCATTATCTGACTTCGTAGTCAGCAAAATAAAAGCCCTACAGATATAAGTATTTGTCGCATTTTTGCAGGCTGTACCGACTAGCAGTACAAACGTCCCACAAGCGCCTGAAGACGTGGCTTTGAGCCGCTATTGCGAGACATAACGCCTTATTCACCGCACCGATGTGTAAATTCTTGAGAATTGCGAAAAAACCATGAAAGGCACGGAATACAAGGGGTTCAACCGGTTAGTTGCGACATACGGTCACGGGGTGACTTGTAGTTAATTTTCCGTCACCGATCATAATTCCTTGAAGGGCACAAAGTTCACCTGCAAAATGCCGCGCCCCGCCCTGATTTAGCGGGATCGTGCTGATCGGCCGCCCCAGCCGCACCATCCGTAGTGCCTGGGTTTACTCAATAAGATCACGCAGGAGATTTGACGTGCACATTGGTGTTCCTCTCGAAACCCAGACGGGTGAAACACGGGTTGCTGCAACCCCGGAAACCATCAAGAAGCTT
>NZ_CATKPT010000055.1:0-327350 GCF_949768125.1 Pseudomonas sp. IT-P253
TTACCTGGATAAAACCATGATGGTCTTCGGCGACGCGAAGAAGGTCATCGAAGACATGGTTAAAGCCGTCGAGTAAAACCCGCGCAAACAGCAAGACCCAAAACCTCAGCCTTTAGCGGGCTGAGGTTTTTTATTGCCCGCAAAAAACCCGACAAAAGGCTCTAAATCAGGGGCTGGCATTCGACCATGGTAGCGGGAGGATTTTTTTTGAAATCACTAAACTGCGTACCTTGCTTCCGTTGCCCGAGATAACAATCCATGTACCGTGATCGTATTCGCTTGCCTTCGTTGTTGGATAAGGTAATGAGCGCCGCTGACGCTGCCGCTCTGATTGAGGACGGCATGACCGTCGGCATGAGTGGTTTCACTCGCGCTGGCGAAGCCAAAGCCGTGCCCCATGCATTGGCCGAGCGCGCCAAAATCACCCCGCTGAAAATCACTTTGATGACCGGCGCGAGCCTGGGCAACGACCTCGATAAACAGCTCACTGAAGCCGGCGTACTGTCGCGACGCATGCCGTTCCAGGTGGATAGCACCTTGCGCAAGGCGATCAACGCCGGCGAGGTGATGTTCATCGACCAGCATCTCTCGGAAACCGTCGAGCAACTGCGCAACCAGCAACTCAAACTGCCGGACATTGCGGTGATTGAAGCCGTAGCGATCACCGAGCAAGGCCATATTGTGCCGACCACGTCGGTTGGCAACTCGGCCAGCTTCGCGATTTTTGCCAAACATGTGATCGTCGAGATCAATTTGGCGCACAACCCGAATCTCGAAGGTCTGCACGACATCTATATCCCGACTTACCGTCCGACCCGCACGCCTATCCCGCTGGTCAAGGTCGATGACCGTATCGGCAGCACCGCCATCCCGATCCCCGCGGAAAAGATCGTTGCGATTGTGATCACCAATCAGCCCGACTCGCCATCCACTGTGCTGCCGCCGGACGTCGATACCCAGGCCATTGCCGACCACCTGATCGACTTCTTCAAGCAGGAAGTAGCGGCTGGGCGCATGACCAACAAGCTCGGCCCGTTGCAAGCCGGTATCGGCACCATCGCCAACTCGGTGATGTGCGGCCTGATCGACTCGCCGTTCGAAGACCTGACGATGTACTCCGAGGTGCTCCAGGACTCTACCTTTGACTTGATCGACGCGGGCAAGCTGAGCTTCGCGTCCGGCAGTTCGATCACCTTGTCGGCCCGTCGCAACACCGACGTCTTCGGTAATCTGGAACGCTACAAGGACAAACTGGTCCTGCGTCCGCAAGAAATTTCCAACCACCCGGAAGTGGTGCGCCGGCTCGGCATCATCGGCATCAACACGGCGCTTGAGTTCGACATTTACGGCAACGTTAACTCCACGCACGTCTGCGGGACGCGAATGATGAACGGTATCGGCGGTTCGGGCGACTTTGCGCGCAACGCGCATCTGGCGATCTTCGTCACCAAATCAATCGCCAAAGGTGGCGCGATTTCCAGCGTGGTACCGATGGTCAGCCACGTCGACCACACGGAACATGACGTCGACATCCTCGTCACCGAGGTAGGTCTGGCAGACTTACGTGGACTTGCGCCGCGGGAACGGGCTCGTGTCATCATCGATAACTGTGTGCATCCGGACTACCGCCAGGCTCTGGACGATTACTTCACAGCCGCTTGCGTCAACGGCGGACACACGCCACACATCCTCCGTGACGCCCTGAGCTGGCACATAAACCTGGAAGAAACCGGGCGCATGCTCGCCGTGTAATTGATACAGATAGCAGCTGACGCAAACACAGTTTCGTCAGCTTGCTATTACGACGGTATTTTTTGTTTAAAACTGTACTGCTGTACCGGTCATTTCCTACCGTAATCTCCTACTTTTTTGAGTGAAACCACCAATAACGCACCACTACAGTGCAGATAGGTACAGTTGCCTCAATTTCGACCAGTACACCCCCTATTAACAGTTAACTGGTCCCTTACAATACAGCTGAACTGTATCTAGAGAGACTGGCCAAACGAGAGGATCATGGGCTCCAGTTAAGCCACTACCTAATCCCGCCATAAGCGGAAGGATGTCAATCATGGAACGTACACTCAGTTCCGAAATGTTCTTCGAAGATACCGCTGCAAAAACCCAGGCTTCCATGCCTCTTCGCGTTCTCGCCAACCTGATGTTGTGGCAGCGCCGCCTCTCCAGCCGCCATCAACTGGCTCGCTTGGATTCGCGTCTGCTGGCTGACGCCGGGATTAGCGAAGCACAACGCTACGAAGAGCTGAGCAAGCCGTTCTGGCGCTAAGTTAGCGTCGCTGGCTCTGACCTGCAGGGTCCACCGCCAGCAACCCGAATTGAAAAAACAAAACCCGTCGTGGGAAACCACGACGGGTTTTGTCGTTTTGCGGGCATCAAAGACGCCCACACAAATGCGTTAACAATAGACAGGTACAGTTTTATATTTAATAAGACTGAACCAGTACAATTTTACTGCAGTGTATCTGTTGCGTAAGTCCGGCCGGGATCAATATGAATTCCCACTTGCCAGCAAAAGGACTGCGCCCATGAAACACTTATTGGAAGTTTCCGTTTCCACGCCTCAATCGAAGCCTCGTTTGCGCTGGCTTCGCCGATTGCCAGGAGCGCTCGCCGACAGCCTGGAAAGGGCGAGAACCCGACGATTGCTGGGCCAGCTCAATGACCAGCAGCTTTCAGATCTGGGCATTAGCCATGCCGACCGTATCAGTGAACTGGACAAACCCTTTTGGCGATAGCGCCCTGTTGGCACAGACGGGACTGTTCGAACGCTTACGCGCAAGCCTAAAATAAAACCAGAACGTGGCGAACACCTCACGCTAAGCGTCTGATCCATCAGATACCTCGTCACCTCTTACTTGGTTTATCAAAAGGAGTTACACCATGTCCCGACTTCGTCTGCTCAGCACTGCAGCCCTGCTTGCCGTGGCTGCCAATTCCCACGCCACCAGCTTTATCGTGACCACCGACACGGTCGTTGACGCCCTGAAGTCCAGCTCAAATGCAACTTCCGATGTCACGTCGTCCTTTCATAACAACAAAATTGTCCTCGCTGCCCGAGATGACGCGGCCAGTTTTGTCGCCACCGAAGGCGCCATCCGTGGCGCCAAACTGGAAAGCGCCCTTGACTACATTCGTCACCAGGCCCCGCAGTTGAAGGCGACGGATGCACAACTCGCACAAGCCATTCTGACTATCTAAGCAACGTTGGCTGACATGGGGCACGCCTGTAGTGTCCCAATGTTTCGACGCAAGGCATTGTGGCCACCGGCTACGCCACAAACAGGGTGACACCATAAACTGCTGCTCGCCGCTCAGGATGACGCCGCAGCGTTCATCGCCAGCGACGGCCAATTGAAAAGAATGTACTGGAATCCGCACTTATTTTTCTGCGTCGAACCCCGCCAAAACTTCATGCAAGCGACCTTGAACTGGCGCAGGCAATACTCGTCCAATAGTTATCCTCGTTCCTCCGGAGTCGTTCCATGCGTAACCCACTGATCGCTGCCACCCTGGGCCTGCTATTGCTGGCCGGCGGGGCCCAGGCGCGCACCCTGGAAGCCACCAGTAACATGATCATTCGTGCCACCCAGCGCACGCTCGACTTCACTTCCGACACCACCACCTCTATCCGTGACTCGAAGATCGTCCGTGAAGCCCACGACGATGCAGCCAGTTTCGTCGCCAGCGACGGCAATATTCGTGGTGCGCACCTGGAAGCAGCCCTCAACACCTTGCGCACCCGCGTGCCGGAAGCTCGTGATGCCAGTGATCAGGTGCTTGCCGAAGCCATCCTCGCACTGTGAGGACTCCAGGCGCCTGGCTGCTGGCCGCGTTCATGTTGCTCCTTGGCAACACGGCCCACGCCAGCCTGCAATTACAGCTCAAGACCGACGGCCTGAGTCCCGCGCAGCAGAAGGCCAGTCAGGCATTGCTCGATGAAGCCATGCAAGCTCTTCCGCCACGGTTCATCGAGCAACTTGACCGCCGCATCGACGTCGGCTGGACCGATGACATGCCGAGCAACGCCTATGGCCAAGCCTCGTTGGTCTCCGAACTCGACCTGAACCGCAACTTGCTCGCCAGCCTCACCGATGGCAGCGCCGCCACCAAAAAGACTAATCGCCCCCATGGCACCGTCCGCCGGGAAATGCTCGCCACGGTGTTGCATGAACTCACCCACATTTATGATCGCTCGCGCCTGTGGCCAGACGCGGAGCGCAAGCTGATTCAGCGCTGTACCCGGCGCAGCAGCAGCTCAGGGCTGGTCGGCATTCCCGATCAATGTCGCGGCGAGACCGATCGACGCTTCACGCTGAGCGACGACCCGCGCCTGCTTGATCTCGCAGGCTGGCAGCAATACGTCGGCCGTCGTGGCGAGCGCGAACAGCACAACCGTCAGGTCGCCCGTAGCCCTGACATCTACGAAACGACCAATCCCAAGGAGTTCGTTGCGGTCAACATGGAGTATTTCCTCCTCGACCCGAGCTACGCCTGTCGTCGTCCTGCGCTGTACCGCTACTACAAAGACCATTTCGGCTGGGCGCCCGCCGCCAAAGATACCTGCAGCAAATCCTTCGCGTTCCTCAATGCTGGCAACGACTTCGCCAAACAACCTTTGGGCCAGATCGATCCGGAGCGCGTTTACGCTGTCGACTATTTGCTGGCTGAAGCCAATCAGAACTTGTTCAGCCGTTGGGGTCACAGCATGTTGCGACTGGTGATCTGTGCCCCTGGCCGACCACGTGGGCCTGATTGCCGACTGGATCTGGATCAGCACCTGGTGTTGTCCTACCGCGCCTTTGTCGGAGACGTACAACTGTCGAGCTGGGACGGGCTGGTGGGTAAATACCCCTCGCGCCTGTTTGTATTGCCCCTGTCTCAAGTGATCGACGAGTACACCAAGACCGAACTGCGCAGCTTGGCCTCGGTACCGCTGAACCTGTCGCGCAGCGAGATCGAAGACGTCGTGGAACATGCCGCCGAGATGCATTGGAGTTACGACGGCAATTATTTCTTCCTGTCCAACAACTGTGCGGTAGAAGGCCTGAAGCTATTGCGCAGCGGCACCAACAATGCGCAACTGGTCGGTCTGGACAGCATCATGCCCAATGGCTTGCTGGAAGTGCTCAAGGGACGCGGGCTGGTGGATACCAGCGTGCTGGACGATCCTCGTGAGGCGCTGCGTCTGGGCTATCGCTTCGATTCCTTCCGCGATCGCTATCAAGCCATGTTCGAAGTGCTGAAGAAGCATTTGCCGATCAAACAGGAAACTGTCGAAGACTGGTTGGCATTGAAAGCTGAAGAACGGCGCAAGTGGTTCGACCAGGCTGACTTGCGCACCAGTGCAGCATTGCTGCTACTGGAGCAGGCAGCCTTCCGACAACAGCTGCTGCTGGCTCAGGACGAAGTCAAACAACGCTATCTGGGTGCTCGGGAATTGAAGAGCGGCGGCATGGACAAGGCCAACGCGACCTTGCAGCGGATTCTCGCCAACAGTGGCTTCCTCAGCCGTCCGGCAGAGTTGCTCGGCACCGGTGGTTATGGCTTGCCGCAGCCAAGTGAGTGGCAGCATCTGGAATCGGAAAGCAGCCTGCGCCAGAAACAGCTTCAGGCGCTGACCGGCGATCTGGACAAGGAAGTCAGAGCTTTACTCGAACCGAGCCGTGCAGCCGAGATGGCCGCCAATGAAGCTAACCTGAAGCAGGTTGGCGAGCATTTGCGAAAACTGCATAAAGCAGCGGGCGGACTGGAATTGCCATAAAGCCTGGAGCTTGCGACAAAACCAAAATCCTCTATGGCGAGGGAGAAAGCCCCTCGCCACATCCGCCTGACAGGCCTGAGACAGTTACAAAACCCCTTCCAGAATTTCATAGACAATCCCGGTTCCTACGGCGATCAGCACAATGTCGCCCCCCGCGCGGCGCTAATTCCTCTGTATCAAGAACTTTACCTTCAGCTGACTCGCGCCTGACGCACACCCTCAGCCAGCGCCGAGCAAAGACTCAGCACGCCATCGATTGCCTGGTCCGGTGTCGAGGCATTGGCGATGTGATCGATCAGTGCCGAACCCACCACTACGCCGTCGGCCAGACGTGCAATCGACGCTGCTTGCTCGGGTGTGCGAATGCCGAAACCGATGCTGATCGGCAAATCGGTATGGCGACGCAGGCGGGCGACCGCTTCTTCGACGTGCTCCAGCGTCGCCGCGCCCGCACCGGTCACACCGGCTACCGACACGTAGTACACAAAACCGGAGCTACCGTTCAACACGGTTGGCAGGCGCACGTCGTCGGTGGTCGGCGTGGTAAGACGAATGAAATCGATACCCGCAGCCTGAGCCGGGTCGCACAGTTCGCCGTTATGTTCAGGCGGCATGTCGACCACGATCAGGCCATCAACACCGGCCTCTTTGGCGTCGGCAATGAAGCGTGGCACACCGTACATATGGATCGGGTTGAAGTACCCCATCAACACCAGCGGCGTCTCGGTGTTGCCTTCACGGAATTCGCGAACCATCTGCAGGGTTTTCGCCAGGTTCTGCTTGGCCCCAAGGGCGCGGATGTTGGCCAACTGGATCGCCGGGCCATCGGCCATCGGATCGGTGAAGGGCATACCCAGCTCAATCACATCGGCGCCAGCACCGGGCAAGCCTTTGAGGATCGCCAGGGAGGTGTCGTAGCTCGGATCACCCGCGGTCACGAAGGTCACCAGGGCGGCGCGATTCTGTTCCTTGAGTTCGGTAAAACGCGTTTGCAGGCGGCTCATCAGTGTTTCTCCTGCTGGGATTGTTCCATGTGGTGCATCACGGTTTGCATGTCTTTGTCGCCACGGCCGGACAAGTTGACCACCATCAAGTGATCTTTCGGCAGGGTCGGGGCGCGCTTGAACACCTCGGCCAAGGCATGGGCGCTTTCCAGCGCAGGAATAATCCCTTCCAGGCGGCAGCATTTGTGGAACGCGTCGAGGGCTTCGTCGTCAGTCACCGAGGTGTACTGAACGCGGCCGATGTCATGCAACCAGGCATGTTCCGGGCCGATACCTGGATAATCGAGGCCAGCGGAGATCGAGTGGGCGTCGATGATCTGGCCGTCTTCGTCCTGCAACAGGAAGGTGCGGTTGCCGTGCAGCACGCCCGGGACGCCGCCATTCAGGCTGGCCGCATGCTTGCCGGTCTCGATGCCGTAACCGGCGGCTTCAACGCCGATAATCTCGACACTTTTGTCATCGAGAAACGGGTGAAACAGGCCCATGGCATTGGAACCGCCACCGATGCACGCCACGAGACTGTCTGGCAGACGGCCTTCCTGGGCTTGCAGCTGGGTACGGGTTTCCTTGCCAATAACGGCCTGGAAGTCGCGAACCATGGCGGGATAAGGGTGCGGGCCCGCTACAGTGCCGATCAGATAGAACGTGCTGTCGACGTTGGTCACCCAGTCACGCAAAGCTTCGTTCATTGCGTCTTTCAGAGTACCCGTGCCTGCGACCACCGGAATCACTTCAGCGCCCAGCAGCTTCATGCGGAACACGTTGGCTTGCTGGCGTTCGATGTCCGTGGTGCCCATGTAGATCACGCAGTCGAGGCCAAACCGCGCGGCCACGGTGGCGGTTGCCACGCCGTGCATGCCAGCGCCGGTTTCGGCGATGATGCGTTTCTTGCCCATGCGCCGCGCCAACAGGATCTGGCCGATGCAGTTGTTGATCTTGTGCGCGCCGGTGTGGTTCAGCTCTTCGCGTTTAAGGTAAATCTTCGCGCCGCCGCAGAATTCGGTCAGTCGTTCGGCATAGTAGAGAGGGCTTGGACGACCGACGTAGTCGCGCTGGAAATAGGCCAGTTCTTCTTTGAATGCAGGATCTTCCTTGGCCAATTCGTATTCACGGGCCAGGTCGAGAACCAACGGCATCAGTGTTTCGGCGACGTAGCGGCCGCCGAACGAACCAAACATGCCGTTGGTGTCGGGGCCGGTGCGCAGATTTGTCTGGGTCATGGGTCGCTCCAGTTGAATGCGTGAGATGACAATGGGGTCCACTCTACCCCTGACGCCTTGACCTGAAAACCGATAAGATCGCCACAACCTGTCAGGAAAACTCACAGATACCATGAGCCACGACCTTCCTCCGCTGAACGCCCTCCGGGCCTTCGAAGCCACTGCCCGCCTGAACAGCGTCAGTCAGGCTGCCGAGCAGTTGCACGTCACCCATGGCGCGGTCAGCCGGCAATTGAAGGTGCTGGAAGAACACCTGGGTGTGAGCCTGTTCACCAAGGACGGGCGTGGCCTTAAACTCACAGATGCCGGCGTTCGTTTGCGTGATGTCAGCGGTGAAGCTTTTGAGCGTTTGCGTACCGTCTGCGCCGAACTGACTCAAAGCACCGCCGATGCGCCGTTCGTACTTGGCTGCTCAGGAAGCCTGCTGGCCCGTTGGTTTATCCCCCGATTGGGGCGTTTGAATGCAGATCTGCCGGATTTGCGCCTGCACCTGTCGGCGGGTGAAGGCGATCTCGACCCGCGCAAACCCGGTCTGGACGCGTTACTGGTGTTTGCCGAGCCGCCATGGCCCTCGGACATGCAAGTCTACGAGCTTGCAAGCGAGCGAATCGGCCCGGTCATGAGCCCTCGATTCGCCGGTTACGCACGGTTGATGAACGCACCGACAAACGCGTTGTTGACCGAGCCCCTTCTGCACACCACCTCGCGACCGCAAGCATGGCCCAGCTGGGCACAGCAAAGCGGCCTCGACGCCAAGGCGTTGAAGTACGGTCAGGGTTTTGAACATTTGTATTACTTGCTGGAAGCCGCCGTGGCAGGGCTGGGTGTGGCCATTGCGCCAGAGCCGCTGGTGGCCGAGGACTTGAAAGCGGGTCGCCTGGTTGCACCATGGGGTTTCAGTGAAACCCCGGCGCAACTGGCGTTATGGTTACCCAAGCGCGCCGCAGACGGCCGCGCTCGGCAATTGGCGCAGTGGCTCAAGAACGAGTTGCGCCAGGCATATTAGTCGCCGCGTTTACACAGCAAGTAGGCCGCCAGCAGGCCCAGTGCACCGACAGCCACACCGGCTGTAGTCCAAGGGTGATCCTGGGCGTAGTCCCGAGTGGCAATCCCGGTTTCTCGTGTTTTGACTTTGACTTCTTCGTACGCATCACTGAGCAGGTGACGCGAATGCTTCAGCGCGTTCTCCGCGTTGGTTTTCAAGGCTTTCAGGGTTTTACGCGACTCGTCCGAGGCATCGTCTTTCAAGTTTTCCAACGATTTCAGCAGACTCTCGATCTCGGCTTCCATGCTTTGCAATGAGGCTTTACGTAAAGAGGTATTGGCCATGATGGCTCTCCTGCATTGATTGAGTTGCGTGTGTTGGTTGGGACTTCACGGGTTCGAGAAAGTGCAGTAAATCTGAACTCCGCTGTGGGATTCGCCGACAGAAGTAATACGAAAAATCACTGCTAGGCTGTATTTCACACCCTAGGAGAACACCATGACTGACCATCACACCTACAAAAAAGTCGAGCTGGTCGGCTCGTCCACCTCCAGCATTGAAGACGCCATCAACAATGCGCTGGCCGAAGCCAACAAAAGCATCAAACACATGGAGTGGTTTGAAGTGACCGAAACCCGCGGTCACATCAGGGACGGCAAGGCCGCCCATTTCCAGGTGACCCTCAAAGTCGGGTTCCGGATTGCCAGCAGCTGAGTTTGGGCTAATCTTCTGAACTTGCGCGCTGGCCGAGTGCCATAGGAATGGCAAAGCGCTACATGAGCGCACCCGGCTGACGGCTGGATGTTTCCCATTTAATCCGACCAGGGAATACGACCGATGACGAAGTTTATTTTGGCGGTAGGTTTGTTGAGTCTTGCGAGTACAGCCTTTGCTGCCGGCAAGCCGTGCGAAGAATTGAAAGCAGAAATTGCCGCGAAGCTGGATGCCAAGGGCATTTCCGGTTACTCACTGGAAATAGTCGACAAGGGCGCGGCAGAGGGCGGGAAAATCGTCGGTAAATGTGAAAACGGCGCCAAGGTCATCGTTTACAAGAAGTAGGCTGATGCTGATGTGAATGAAAAAGCCGACCTTAATGCGTCGGCTTTATATGGGCGCGCTTGAGCCTCAGCCCTTCATGACCTGCGCCAGCAGTTCATAGGAGTGCACTCGATCGGCATGTTCATACAGGTCGCAAGTGAAAATAAGCTCATCGGCCTGGGTCTGCTCGATCAGCACCTCCAGTTTGGCGCGGATTTTCTGTGGGCTGCCGACCATCGCCAGCCCCAAGAAATCACCCACCGCTTCTTTCTCATGAGGCAGCCACAGGCCGTCCATGGTTTTCACCGGTGGCCGTTGCACCAGACTTTGGCCGCGCATCAACGCGAGAATCCGCTGGTAGACCGAAGTCGCCAGATACTCGGCCTGCTCGTCGGTATCGGCCGCCACCAACGGCACGCCGAGCATGACATAAGGCTTATCTAAAACCGCTGATGGCTTGAAGTGATTGCGATAGACGCGTATCGCCTCATGCATAAAGCGTGGTGCGAAATGTGAAGCGAAGGCGTAGGGCAAACCGCGTTCACCGGCCAGCTGTGCACTGAACAGACTGGAGCCCAGCAGCCAGACCGGGACATTGGTGCCGGTGCCCGGCATTGCAATGATGCGCTGGTCCGGTGTGCGCGGGCCGAGGTAGCGCATCAGTTCGGCCACATCTTCCGGGAAATCATCGGCGCTACCGGAGCGTTCGCGGCGCAGGGCGCGTGCGGTCATTTGATCGGAGCCAGGGGCACGCCCGAGGCCCAGGTCGATCCGGCCCGGATAAAGACTTTCGAGAGTACCGAACTGCTCCGCGATGACCAACGGCGCATGGTTAGGCAACATCACCCCTCCCGAGCCAACCCGAATGGTCGAAGTGCCTCCGGCCAGGTAGCCAAGCAGCACCGAGGTCGCGGAACTGGCGATGCCGTCCATGTTGTGATGTTCGGCGACCCAGAAGCGGTTGTAGCCAAATTTTTCGACCTGCTGCGCCAGGTCCAGAGAGTTATGCAGCGACTGGGCTGCGTTGCCATTCTCGCGCACAGGTACCAGATCGAGGGTCGAAAACTTGATGTCGGACAGTCGTTTCATAAACCTGCTTCTCCAATTGAGGGCGCAGGTTTTTTCTTGCGAACGAAAACCTGCCGAATCTATAAGCGTGTTCATGCAATGAGGGCATATACCCGAGTTTCAATAGCAGAGACAAAATTCCTGCAGATTCAGCGGACCGATCAGATGAGGTGAACTTTGCACCAGCGTCTATCCTCAGAACCTTGAGCAACCGAAAACCACAAAGGCGCGGCGCTCGCGCCGGATCTTGAGGAGGCAGGCATGGCTATTACCAAGAAAGCATCGGCTCATTGGGAAGGTGACCTGAAAACCGGCATCGGCTCGATTTCCACAGAAACGGGTGTACTCAGAGAAGCGCCCTACGGCTTCAAGGCTCGATTCGAGGGAGGCAAGGGCACCAATCCGGAAGAGCTGATCGGCGCGGCCCATGCGGGCTGCTTCTCCATGGCTTTTTCGATGATTCTCGGCGATGCCGGGCTTAAGGCAGACAGCATCGACACCCAGGCGGAAGTCACCCTGGACCAGGTTGACGGTGGGTTTTCGATCACAGCCGTGAAATTGATCCTCAAAGCGAAAATCCCGGGGGCGACCCAGGCGCAATTCGAGGCGCTGAGCAATAAGGCGAAAGAGGGCTGTCCGGTTTCCAAAGTGCTGAATGCAAAGATCAGTCTGGAGGCGACACTCGTCAGCTAAATTCGCGTTGAAACTAAAAGATCGCAGCCTTCGGCAACTACATGGGTGGGTGAACCAGTAGGCGTTGCCGACGGCTGCGATCTTTTTGCACTGAATCAAAACCCGGCTGGCGATACTGTGGTCGAATAAATGACAGCAGCAAAAACGCATTCCGACGCGCGCTGCCTCAAAGGAGCTTCAACCATGAAACGTTTTGCCTTGGCGATTATCTGTTGCGCGCTGGCCACATCGGCCCTGGCAGCACCTAAATCCTGTGAAGAACTCAAGGCCGAAATCGAAACCAAGATCCAGGCCAAAAAAGTTTCGTCCTACACCCTGGAAATTGTCACCAATGACGAAGTGCACGATCAGAACATGGTCGTTGGCTCGTGCGAAAACGGCACCAAGAAAATCATCTACCAAAAGAACAACCGCTGATGTGCCTCACATGAGGCAATAGGCCTCCCGATCTTCAGCGACGATCTCCCGCTTGGCGTTGTACAGCCGGGCGCCGGGCGTAAACGCTATGGACTGGCCAACCAGCAAATAACGCTGGCCGGCTTCGAAATGATCGTAGTGGATGGTCAGGTAGCATAGCCGCTCCGTGGGACCGTCCATCACACCTAAGCCCCCCCCACCGGGCACGTCAAAGTCGAATCGAACGATCAGCTCATGGCTGCCGGGCGTCACCTGGAAAAAACGCCCGTCACTCAAGCGCTGCTTGTCGAGTCGTTCGGCCATCAGCAATCTGTCGTTGGGGAACGGCGTCGAGAAGTCTACCCAGGCCATCTGCGGATTAACCGCCGGTAACGGGCTCTGGCAGCCGGCCACAACACTTGCAGCGAGCAACAGCATCAACCTGCGCATGATGAATGTCCCAAGGTCTGGACATTCAGCATAACGCCGATCAGGTGCGTTGGCAGCCTGCCGGTGTGCCATGGCCAATCACTTTTCGCTGCCGATCATAGAGCTTTGCCCACGGCCGAAAGCCGATATTCCCCGCTTCCAGCTGATACCGCTCACCGGCGTTGAAATCGTTGAATTTCACATTCAAATGGCAATCACGCCAAAGTGGTTCGGCGCCGGGGCCGATATTGGTTGCCTGGACGGGGAATTGATAGCGGACCGTCAGCTCATGGCTGCCGGGCGGGACTTCAAAAAAACGTTTGTCGGTGGTGGCGATGTTGTCGACTTTCAATGCTTGCAGGGCTGTGTGTTCCTGCTTTGAATCGAGGTCGATCCACGCTTGAGCCGGATCAGGGCGGGGTAATCCGAAAACAGCACAGCCTGCCAACGTCAGCAGGCTTCCTGTCAGCATCAACATGCGCATAGCGGAGCTCCAGTCAGACGGGATAGTCTTGCGGGCAGACTTTCCAGGGAAGATTCATTTTGATCAGGCCGCTTCCAAGCCTTGGGTTACTTGATCGCGTTTTCCGCGTTTTGTTTCCGGGCGTGTTGTTTTTATTGCTCAACGGTTGCGCCAACGTCAGCTATTACAGCCAATTGGCCAGTGGTCAGCTGCAATTGCTGCGGGCACGGGAGCCGGTTTCCACCGTCATTGCCGACCCCTCTCGCGATGAAAAGCTACGCGCGCACCTGGCCCAGTCGCAAAAGGCCCGGGCATTCGCCAGCCAACAGCTGCACTTGCCGGATAACCAGAGCTACCGTTTGTACGCCGACATTGGCCGACCGTTCGTAGTCTGGAACGTCTTCGCCACCCCGGAATTTTCCCTGACACCGCAAAACCATTGCTTCCCCATCGCAGGTTGCGTGGCCTATCGCGGTTACTACAGCCAAAGCGCGGCCCGGGGTGAGGCCGCCATTCAACGATTGAACGGTATGGACGTATCGATTGGCGGCGTCGAGGCTTATTCGACGCTCGGCTGGTTCAACGATCCGATCATCAGTTCAATGATCGGATGGGGAGATGAGCGATTGGCGACGTTGATCTTCCACGAACTGGCGCACCAGCGCCTGTATGTGAAGGACGACACAGAGTTCAACGAGTCTTACGCCACGTTTGTGGAACAGGAAGGCACTCGGCAATGGCGCGCATTCCGTGGCCTGTCACCGGCCAACGAGGCACAGGTGCAGCAACGGGATCAGTTCACCCAGTTGATTCTCGACACCCGCACCAGGCTTACAGCGCTATACGCCCTTGCGCTGCCTGCAGATCAAATGCGCCAGCGCAAAGCGGCTGAGTTCGAACGATTGCGCGGGGAATATCGGAGGATGCGTGACAGCCAATGGGCCGGGGACAAACGTTACGACGCCTGGATCAACGCACCGATGAACAACGCACGATTATTGCCGTTTGGGTTGTACGACCAATGGGTGCCGGCGTTTGCCGCGTTGTTCAGGCAGGTAGATGGGGATTGGGTGAAGTTCTATGCGGGGGCAGAAAAGCTTGGCGCATTGCCGGTGGTTGAACGGAAGGCGGCATTGAAGGCTTTGGCAGGAGCATGAAACTCCCGTGACTGAGAGGGCCTTTTCGCGGGCAAGCCTCGCTCCTACAGGATGGTCATGAAAGCGACATATCACCTGTAGGAGCGAGGCTTGCCCGCGAAGGCGTCTTTGATGTCACAACCAGATCGCATCCCACAGCGGATAATCCCCTACCTTCTCAACCAAACCCGCACGCAACGGATTGGCGACAACGTATCGAGCAACTGCCTGCAGATCCTCTTCTTTACGAATGGCGCGATCGTGATAACCATGCTGCCAAACTGGACCTTGACGGCCGATCGAACGATTGAGTGCCACCGCAATGCGTGATTTGGTGCGAGCCATCAACTTTGGTAGCTGCGTGTTCTGCAGTTCAATCAACCAATGAAAATGATCGGGCATCACGACCCAGGCTAACGACGCAGCAAACCCTTCTCGCTCAGCCGTTCTAAAGGCATCGACCACAAAACGCCCACGCATGAAGTCGTGAAATAACGATTCTCGATTCAAAACCACGGCCGTTAGCAGGTAGATCTGTCCGGACTCCGAATATCGCCCGGTGCGCAATCGATAAGCGTGTTTTAGCGCTGACAATGAAGATCTTCCTTGATCGTGACCTTAATCTTCAGGTTAGGACGACAAGGAGCGATTGGAGTGATGACTTTTACTCAAGATGTGTCCTTTCGGACGCTTTCGCGGGCAAGCCTCGCTCCTACAGAAGTTCTCCTGTAGGAGCGAGGCTGATCGCGAATGAATTAGATCAGCGCTGCAAAAACGCCCGGTGCATCTCTTCCAGCGTTTCAAAGTGATATGCCGGCGCTTCGGCGCTCAACTCTTCTCGACTACCAAAACCATAACCCACCGCCGCTGCATCCAGCCCATTACTGCGCGCGCCAATCAGGTCGTGTTTACGGTCGCCGATCATCAAGGTGTTGGCCGGGTCCAGGCCTTCCTCTTTCAGCAGGTGGGCGATCAGCTCGACTTTATGGGTTCGCGTGCCATCCAGTTCACTGCCGTATATGACTTTGAAATGTTTGGCGAAGTCGAAGTGCCTGGCGATTTCCCGGGCGAAAACCCACGGCTTGGACGTCGCGATGTACAGCTGCCGCCCTTGCCCGGCCAAGGTTTCCAGCAACGGCGTGACGCCATCGAACACATGATTCTCGTACAGACCGGTGACCTTGAAGCGCTCGCGATAGAAATTCACCGCTTCCCACGCCTTGGGCTCGTCGAAATCGTAAAACTGCATGAATGCCTGCAATAACGGCGGGCCGATGAAATGTTCCAGTTTGGTCAGGTCAGGCTCATCGATGCCCAGTTTGCTCAGAGCAAACTGGATCGAACGGGTGATGCCTTCGCGCGGGTCGGTCAGCGTGCCATCGAGGTCGAATAAAACGGTTTGGTAATGCATGAAAATTCCTGGGCAATAGCGAGGGGCTTCAGAAAAAAGGGTCAGATCTGGTCGTAGCCTTGGTCCAGATGCGAATTCTTGAGCTTCACGTAGTTCGCCGCGCTGTAGGTGAAAAAGGCTTTTTCCTTGTCGGTCAGCGGGCGGATCTGTTTCACCGGGCTGCCCACATACAGGAAACCGCTTTCCAGACGCTTGCCCGGCGGCACCAGGCTGCCGGCGCCGATGATCACATCGTCTTCCACCACCGCACCGTCCATAACGATGCTACCCATGCCAATCAGCACCCGGCTGCCCACACTGCAGCCGTGAAGCATGACTTTATGCGCGATGGTCACGTCATCGCCGATCAGCAACGCAAAGCCATCTGGATTGAACGGCCCGGCGTGAGTGATGTGCAGCACACAACCATCCTGAACGCTGGTACGCGCACCGATGCGGATGCGGTGCATGTCGCCGCGGATCACCGTCAACGGCCAAACCGAGCTGTCATCGCCGATTTCGACATCGCCGATCACCACCGCCGAACGGTCGACAAACGCGCCTGTGCCCAGCAGCGGCGTATGGTTCTGATACTTGCGAAGGGTCACGATAGGCTCTCTCTCTGTTGCTGATAGCTGCGGTTGACGTCGATTGTAATTATGATGGGGCGATGTTTCTTCATGCATGTTTCTTCCAGCCAAGGTGCCAACCGTGAGCGTGAACAACCCTCTTTTGCAGTCCTACGACCTGCCGCCGTTCTCCGCGATCCGTGCCGAACATGTGCAACCGGCCATTGAACAGATCCTGGCTGACAACCGCGCCGCCATTATCGAGATCCTCGAAACCCAGGGCAAACAACCGACCTGGGCCGGCCTGGTGCTGGCGATGGACGAGCTTAACGATCGCCTGGGCGCAGCCTGGAGCCCGGTCAGCCACCTGAATGCCGTCTGCAACAGCGCCGAACTGCGCGAAGCCTATGAGTCCTGCCTGCCCGCGTTAAGCGCCTACTCCACCGAACTGGGCCAGAACCGCGAGCTGTTCGAGGCGTTCGAAGCCTTGGTCAATAGTCCGGAGGCCGCCGGTTTTGAGGTGGCGCAAAAAACTATCCTTGAGCACTCGCTGCGTGACTTCCGTTTGTCGGGTATCGACCTGCCTGCGGCTGAGCAAAAACGTTACGCCGAGGTGCAGAGCAAACTGTCCGAGCTGGGCAGCCGCTTCAACAACCAGCTGCTCGACGCGACGCAAGCCTGGACCAAACACGTTACCGACGAATCCGCCCTCGTCGGCCTGACCGATTCGGCCAAGGCGCAAATGGCCGCCGCGGCTCAAGCCAAAGGTCTGGATGGCTTCCTGATCACCCTGGAATTCCCGAGCTACTACGCGGTGATGACCTACGCCCACGATCGCGCCTTGCGCGAAGAAGTCTACGCGGCCTATTGCACCCGTGCGTCGGACCAAGGCCCGAATGCCGGCCAGAACGATAACGGCCCGGTGATGGAGGAAATCCTCGACCTGCGTCAGGAACTGGCGAAGTTGCTCGGTTTCGGCAGCTTCTCGGAGCTGAGTCTGGCCACCAAAATGGCTGAATCCAGCGACCAGGTGCTGAGTTTCCTGCGCGATCTGGCCAAGCGCAGCAAGCCGTTTGCCGCGCAGGACCTGGAACAGCTCAAAGCCTACGCCGCCGAACAGGGCTGCCCGGACCTGCAAAGCTGGGACAGCGGTTTCTACGGCGAAAAACTTCGCGAACAACGTTACAGCGTTGCTCAAGAAGCACTGCGTGCTTACTTCCCGATCGACAAAGTGCTGAGCGGGCTGTTCGCCATCGTCCAGCGTCTATACGGCATCGAGATCGCCGAGCAGAAAGGCTTCGACACCTGGCATCCGGATGTTCGCCTGTTCGAAATCAAGGAAAGCGGCCAGCACGTCGGCCGCTTCTTCTTCGACCTCTACGCCCGCGCCAACAAGCGCGGCGGTGCCTGGATGGATGGCGCACGCGACCGTCGTCGTACGGCTGCAGGCGTACTGCAGAACCCGGTGGCCAATCTGGTGTGCAACTTCACTCCGGCCGACAGCGGCAAACCTGCGCTGCTGACCCACGATGAAGTCACCACGCTGTTCCACGAATTCGGTCATGGCCTGCATCACTTGTTGACCCGCGTCGAACATGCCGGCGTATCCGGCATCAACGGCGTGGCTTGGGATGCGGTCGAGCTGCCAAGCCAGTTCATGGAAAACTGGTGCTGGGAGCCGGAAGGCCTGGCGCTGATTTCCGGTCACTACGAAACCGGCGAACCACTGCCGCAAGACCTGCTGGGCAAAATGCTCGCGGCGAAAAACTTTCAGTCCGGCCTGATGATGGTCCGACAACTGGAATTCTCGCTGTTCGACTTCGAACTGCACGCCACCCACGGCGACGGCCGCAGCGTGCTGCAAGTGCTCGAAGGCGTGCGCGACGAGGTGTCGGTCATGCGTCCACCCGCCTACAACCGCTTCCCGAACAGCTTCGCTCACATCTTCGCCGGTGGTTACGCGGCGGGTTATTACAGTTACAAATGGGCTGAAGTACTGTCCGCCGACGCCTTCTCGAAGTTCGAAGAAGACGGCGTGCTCAATGCCGAAACCGGCCGCGCCTTCCGCGAAGCGATCCTGGCTCGCGGGGGTTCTCAGGAACCGATGGTGTTGTTCGTCGACTTCCGTGGCCGTGCGCCATCAATTGACGCACTCTTGCGCCACAGCGGCCTGAGTGAGGACGCAGCAGCATGAGTGAGGGACCTGTGATTACCAAACGACGCTTTATCGCCGGGGCAGTTTGCCCGGCCTGCAGCGAGCCGGACAAGTTGATGATGTGGAACGAAGACGAGGTCCCGCACCGTGAGTGCGTGGCCTGCGGTTATTCAGACACGCTCAATGAACAAGGTCTGTCAGTGCCCAAGGAATTGGGCACGAGGGTTAATACCTCGGCGCTGAAAGTGCCGGACATCAAGGTTCAGGCAGTGCAATTCTTCCCGAACCCGAAGCTGAAGAAAAAGCCTGACGAGCAACATTGAGTCATCAGCACCTTCCACGTCGCAATGGCGTGGAAGGTGTCACCCCTGCCTTTTCCTACTTCTCGACGTTGGCCGATTTGAACCAGCTCTTCATCGAGCACATGGCGAACGGGCTCGTACTGCAATCACCATTGGCCAGCGCTGTGCGCAGTTTGTCGACATCCGCCTGCATCATGTAGCGAACGCCGTCCTTGAAGTGGGTGCTATCGCCAAAACCACCCTGAGTCATTTCGTTCAGGGCGTCTTCCTTACTCCAGCCCTGCACCACCACCCGATACATGGCCGCCATCAGGCCGGTGCGGTCGGAACCGTGCTTGCAATGCATCAGCACCGGACCTTTGGCTTCGGCTGTCTGAATAGCGCGAAGGGCCTTGAGCACATCAGCGTCATCTACATGGTTGGTGCGGTAAGGCAGTTGGACCTGGTCGATGCCAGGCGTGGACAACCAGCTCTTATCCGATTCAGGCAGGAAGTTGATGACGGTCCCCACCTTGAGTTTTTCCAGCAGCGGCAACGCTCCGCTGTCCGGCAATGCGCTGCGGTAGAGGGTTGGGGACATTTGATAGAGGTTATATTTTGCCTCCACCGATTGCGCCCATTCCGCAGGTCGCGACGATGCAGCGTCGTCGGCCATGGCCAGCGTCACGTTGAAAAGTGCGGCCAGCGATAGACAGAACGCAGGGATGAAGCGAGGTAGGGACATGCTAGGGCTACCGTTCAGTAAGAGGCTGGAAGATAACCCCCAGCTTGTGCTCCGAACGGTCAAAGGCCTGTGAGCCGACTGTCAAAGAATCGTGAATTAGCCCATTAAATCTGCGCGTGTTGCACAACCCAAATTTTTCAGCCCATTAGATATTTTGTTTATTTAACGCTCGACTGACAACTAAGCCTGCATGAATTTCCACACAGGCTTCGTCATCCAATAGTTATGGATTGAGGATACTGGCATACGCTTTTGCCAGCGCCAACAGTTTTGCCTTGTCATCACTGTCGATATCGCCGTCACCGTCGACATCGCTTCTGACTTCTTTGATGTTGAAGGACTGACCTCCATCAGCCGAGATTGCCGTAACATAGACGGAATCCACCAGGGCCTCGGTCTGTGCTTCATTTTCGGCATCCCAACCTAGTTCTTTTCGGGAAAGTTGCATTGAAACTTGTGCTTCCCGTGGATTGATAATACTGGGAGCCAACAACTGTAAAAAAATACCGCGCTGATTAAAAAACGACATTGATTAATTCCATTTAATAAATAATTCACGATAACTTCGTGTGCAACGGATAGTACTGAGAAACTTCATCATCAGGCTATTCGTTATATGTTTCCCAGCGTTGCGACAAGTTGGCGTCTTAATCAACCGAATGGCAATAACAGGATTCGGTGCTGCCCGAGAAAATAAAATCGCCTATTGCCTTCATTGACCCGCCAATGACCTGGCGCGAAAACAGATCCAGAACCACAGCCAAATGCAGCCAGCGCTCCTGCGGAAAAAGCCGATCCTCAGCCTGCTCTACAAGCCAGAACAGCGACTCAGAAGCTCAAGCCAATTCATTGCGTTCAGTAATTTGCACAGTTCTTGCAGAATAATTTACAAGCACCTCAATCTGTAACCCTTCTACCCGCGGAGTCGTTGAACATGCCGTTACGCTTGAAGTTAGCCCTCAGCTACCTGTTGATCGGTTTGATCCCGGTTCTGGGCATGGCCTTTACGGTCTATCAACAAGCCAGTACGGCCCTGCGCGAGCAGACGCTGAACGCCCTCGAGGCGGTTGCCCATATCAAACAGCAGCAGCTGCTGGATAACTGGCAGGAGCGGCGCAACCAGATCAGCACCCTGGCCAGCAACCTGAGCAACAGCTATCAGGGACTGGACGGCAACGCACTGATCAGCACCACCCACTACGACCATCCGATGTTTGAAAATTTCATCAGCACCTTTGGTTACCGCGATCTGAAACTGATCATGCCCGATGGTACGGTCATGCTCAGTTTGAAGGACAGCCTTGACGAAAAGCACAATCTCAGCGAAGACAGCCTCCGTGACACGTCGCTTGCGCGTCTGGTCAAGCAAAGCCGCGATAGCGGCAAACCATTGATCAGCGACCTGCAGTACAACCCGCTGAGCAAGGAGCCGACCCAGTATCTGGTGACCCCTGTCTTGTCGCACGGTGAGCTGCAAATGACCGTGGTTCTGGAGTTGCCCATCGCTCCGCTCAATAACGTGATGCAAACCCGCCAGGGCCTGGGTGAAAAAGGTGAAACCTACCTGGTCGGCAGCGATGCCGGCCTGCGTTCGGACTCGGCACGTTTCCCTGAACGCCAGGTCAACCGCAGCCCCAATGCACAAGTCGGCCTTACTGGCAGTGCCGTCAGCAATGCCCTGGCGGGCCAACAGGGACGTATCGCCGAACCGGGGCTGGACGGCAATAGTGCGCTGAAAGTGTTTGTCCCTGTCGGCTTCGATGACAACCACTGGGCCCTGATTGCCGAAATGGATCAGACCCAGGCGTTTGCCCCGGTACATCAACTGATGTGGCAGGTCTTGCTGCTCGGCCTGCTGACCGTCGCCGCCGTTGCCATCGCCACTTGGCTGGTCAGCCGCAGTGTAATGCGCCCGCTGGGCGGCGAACCGAGCAATATGACGGTACTGGCCCGTCGCTTGGCCGCAGGCGAGCTGAACCTGCCGACCGAACAACGACATCAGGCGGGCCTGATGCTGGCCCTGCATGAAATGGCCCAGGCCTGGCGCGATGTGATTGAGCGTCTGCGCCAATCCAGCCAGGACGTCGGTCAGGCCAGCAGCGAAATTCTAAGCGCCGCCGGGCAAACCAGCGAACGCCTGGACCTGCAGCAAGAGTCGTTGGAAATGGTCGTCAGCGCCGTCGAGCAAATGTCCTGCACCGTGCAGGAGATCGCCCGCAACGCCGCCGACAGTGCACACGGCAGCACCGCCGCACGGGGTGCCTTCGGCGAGATGCAAGGTACTTTGCAACAGATGATCGGCCAGCAGGGACGCTTGCTGAACGACATCGGCCGGGCCGGCAGGGTGGTCGACACCCTGACCAGCGATGCCCTGCAAATCGGCACCGTGCTCGCGGTGATCCGTGGCATTGCCGAACAAACCAATCTGCTGGCACTCAACGCCGCTATCGAGGCCGCGCGCGCCGGGGAACAAGGCCGTGGATTTGCTGTGGTCGCTGACGAGGTGCGCAATCTTGCTCAACGCACCAGCAGCGCCACCGAAGAAATTGTTGCCATCACCAACACCTTGCAAAGCTCTTCCACTGAAGCCCGGCAGGCGATGCAGGCTTCGGCCGAACAAGCACATACGCTGGAACGTGAAACCCAGGTCGTGCTGACCTCGCTCAGTCAGTTGGACAATTCCCTGCAAGGCGTGCACGCCCTCGCCGTGCAGATCGCCGTCGCCGCGGACGAACAGGCCGAAACCACGCAGAAAGTGAATCAGCATATGCACCGCTTGCACGACATGACCCGCGACAACCGGAGGAACGCGGCGCATACCCGCAGTAGCGGCGAGCACCTGCAGCAAGTGGCCAACAATCAGCAAGCCCTGGTGCTGCGCTTTCGCCTATAGCCGCCGGGGCTAGCGCTCAGCCGGACGGCTGCCTGGAGTTCGACAGGTGGCGTGAGGAGTTCGACCTGAGTTTACTCCGCGGTTTAATTTTCTAACTGACCGCCAACGCCGAGCGCCGAACGGCACTGGCCGGTTCGTCAGACCCTCTATACTGTATGCACATACAGCGCAGAGCATTGACCCATGAGCACTCCGTTGCCTCCACGCGGCCGCGGCACCGCCACCAACCCGCACAACCGCTTCGCGCCGAACCGTTCGGTGACCGAGGACGACGGTTGGTATCAAGAAGCGCCGGTCACCCAGGGCACCGAGGTGCGTATTGAGACGGCGAAAACCATCATCACCCGTAACAACTCGCCGGACTTGCCCTTTGATCGCTCAATCAATCCCTATCGCGGCTGCGAGCACGGCTGCATCTATTGTTACGCACGGCCCAGTCACGCCTATTGGGACATGTCGCCGGGGCTGGATTTCGAAACCAAGCTGATCGCCAAGACCAACGCCGCGAAAGTGCTGGAGGAGCAACTCTGCAAACGCGGCTATCAATGCGCGCCGATCAACCTGGGCTCCAACACCGATCCTTACCAGCCCATTGAGCGCGAACACAAAATCACTCGCCAGACCCTGGAAGTACTGCTGCGCTACCGCCATCCGGTGACCATCATTACCAAGGGTTCGCTGATTCTTCGCGATCTGGATTTGCTGGTCGAACTCGCCGAACAACGATTGGTGGCGGTGATGATCAGCCTCACCACGCTGGACGATGAACTCAAGCGCATCCTCGAGCCACGCGCTGCTGCGCCCAAGGCTCGGCTGCGGGCGATCCGGGTCATGCGTGAGGCGGGAATCCCGGTGGGCGTGCTGTGTTCGCCGATGATTCCAATGATCAACGACAGCGAACTCGAAAGCCTGCTCGCCGAGGCCCATGCAGCTGGCGCACAGAGTGCCGCTTACATGATGCTGCGCCTCCCCCTCGAAGTGGCGCCGCTCTTCGAGGAGTGGCTGGCCGCCCACTATCCTCAGCGTGCGGCTCATGTATTGAGCCTGATCCGCCAAAGCCGTGGCGGTGAGCTCTATGACAGTCGGTTTGGCGCGCGGATGCGCGGCGAAGGGCCGTTTGCCGATCTGCTGGCGCAGCGCTTTGCCAAAACGATCAAACGTCTGGGACTCAATCATCGGGATGGTTTTAATCTGGATTGCGAAGCCTTTTGTCCGCCGGGTCGCCAGATGTCGTTGATTTGAGGACAATTGGCCTATGGTTGATTGGAGGAAAAGTATCCAGTCACGTTTTTTGTGACCTGAAACACACGCTCTAGAGCCCTTCATTCAGTTTGAGTTAAGTTTCGCCGGCTACCTTGTTCATCGAGTGACTGACGGGTCAAGCTTTTCGACCTGGATGTTTTTTAACAGCCACTGGCTTCACACCGGACAACACGGGAAACTTCCCTGACTCCGCCAATGAGGATGAATTCATGAGTGACAAGGATAAACAGCCGCTTGCTGCGTCGGCGTCAGCCCAGGCGGAGACCGCCGATGCAGCGTTGCGGCATATCGTTGACGGCTTTTTGCATTTTCATCACGAAGTCTTCCCTCAGCAGGAAGAACTCTTCAAAAAACTCGCCACGGCTCAGAGCCCCCGGGCGATGTTCATCGCCTGCGCCGACTCGCGCATCGTGCCTGAACTGATTACCCAAAGCTCTCCGGGCGACCTGTTCGTGACCCGTAACGTCGGCAACGTTGTGCCGCCTTACGGGCAAATGAACGGCGGCGTTTCCACCGCTATCGAATACGCGGTGCTGGCCCTTGGCGTGCAACACATCATCATCTGCGGGCACTCCGATTGCGGCGCCATGCGCGCAGTGCTCAACCCGGAAAGTCTGGAAAAGATGCCGACGGTCAAAGCCTGGCTGCGCCATGCCGAAGTGGCGAAAACCATGGTCCAGGAAAACTGCCATTGTGCGAATGAAAACGAGAGCATGCAGATCCTCACCGAAGAGAATGTGATCGCTCAGCTCCAGCATTTACGCACGCACCCTTCGGTGGCTTCGCGTATGGCCAACGGTCAGCTGTTTATCCATGGCTGGGTCTACAGCATCGAAACCAGCGAAATCAAAGCTTACGACGCGGACAAGGGTTGTTTCCTGCCGCTGGATGGCAGCCATCCGATTCCGGTGGCGACGCCCAAAGCACGCTTCTAACACCTCCTAAATCCCTGTGTGGTAAAGCCGAGGTTGCTGATCAAGTAGCCAGGCTTCGCCACGCCTGAAGAAAACGTCGGGAGAACCCATATGCGTGCTGCGCAACTCAAAGCTGTTCTGCCACGGGAGCTGCTCGCTTCCGTGGTTGTGTTTCTGGTCGCCCTGCCCTTGTGCATGGGCATCGCCATCGCCTCGGGGCTGCCGCCCGCCAAGGGCCTGATCACCGGGATCATCGGGGGATTGGTGGTGGGCTGGATTGCCGGCTCGCCTCTGCAAGTCAGCGGCCCGGCGGCGGGTTTGGCGGTTCTGGTGTTCGAACTGGTGCGCCAGCATGGCATCGCCATGCTCGGGCCAATCCTGCTGCTCGCGGGTTTTCTGCAACTGGTGGCAGGGAGATTGAAACTGGGCTGCTGGTTCCGGGTGACGGCGCCTGCGGTGGTGTACGGAATGCTCGCCGGAATTGGCGTACTGATCGTCTTGTCCCAGGTGCATGTGATGCTCGATGGCGTGCCCAAGCCTTCCGGACTGGATAACCTGTCAGCCTTCCCGGCCGCCGTGGCTCAGGCGTTGCCTTCCCTCGGCTGGCAAGCGGGGTTGCTCGGGTTGTCGACAATTGCCGTGATGTGGCTGTGGGAAAAATTCCGTCCGTATTCCCTGCGCTTCATTCCCGGTGCATTACTGGGTGTAGGCCTTGCGACGGTCGCCAGTCTGGCGCTGGCATTGCAGGTCAAACGGGTTGAAGTACCGGCGAATCTCGCGGAGGCCATCGACTGGTTGAAACCTGCGGACTTGCTCAACCTGGCCGACCCGACACTGTTGATTGCGGCCTTCGCTGTGGCCTTCATCGCCAGCGCCGAAACCCTGCTCTCCGCCGCGGCGGTCGATCGCATGCACAGCGGTCAACGTTCGGATTTCGACCGGGAATTAGCAGCTCAAGGTGTAGGCAACATGCTCTGCGGTCTGCTTGGCGCGCTGCCGATGACCGGGGTGATCGTGCGCAGTTCGGCCAACGTTCAGGCCGGCGCCAGCACGCGACTGTCGGCGGTGTTCCATGGCCTGTGGTTGCTGGCTTTCGTCCTGCTGCTGTCCAGTGTGCTGCAACGCATTCCGGTGGCGAGTCTGGCGGGTGTTTTGGTTTACACCGGTTTCAAACTGGTCGACCTCAAGGCCTTTCGCGGTCTGGGCCGTTATGGCCGGATGCCGATGTTCACTTACGCGGCGACGGCGCTGGCCATCATCTTCACTGACTTGCTGACCGGCGTGCTGATTGGCTTTGGCCTGACACTCGTCAAGCTTGCCTGGAAAGCATCGCGGCTGAAGATCAGCCTGATAGACCTGCCCAAGGAAGGAGAAATGGAGTTGCGACTGATGGGGGCGGCGACTTTTCTCAAAGTGCCGGCACTGACCCAGGTGCTGGGGACCATCCCTGCCGGTACGACGGTGCATGTGCCGCTCAATAACCTGAGCTACATCGATCACTCCTGCCTGGAGTTGCTTGAGGAGTGGGGTCGGGCGAATGCGGCGAAGGGCTCGACGCTATTGATTGAGGCGCGGGGGTTGAAGCGCAGATTGGAGGGGCGATTGCGCACCACCTCTGGAGTGGGCTCTATCGGATAAAGATCAACAATGTGGGAGCGAGCCTGCTCGCGAAAGCGGTGTGTCAGTCAATATCCGTGTTGAATGACTACCCGCATTCGCGAGCAGGCTCGCTCCCACAGGGGGATTATGTTGAGCGGTGGATCAAGCCGCCGGCTGGTCCAGTTCCAGGCCTACGCCCAACTGGCGCGACAGGCACGGCCAGCGTTTCCACGCGGCGCCAGTGTCCGGACTGTTGAGTTTCTCGCGGTAGGCTTCCACCGACTCCAGCGCGAAACTTTCTTCGTTGAGCATCTCGTCGACGGCGTGATGCACCGCTTCATCCAGTTGGTTGGCGAATTCCTCACCGATCAAATGGTGAGCAATCAAATTGGCGACAGTCATGTCCAAGGGGATCAGTGGCTGGCTGAAATGCTTGATGTACAGGTCGTTGACCTCTTCGACCAATCGGTGCGCCAGATAGGCTTCGTCCAGCAGGCTGTCCAGACCGACATGACCGGTCATGATGGCCGGAGGCTGAAGAAAGAATTGCTCGGCGATTGTCAGCACCGGTTTGATCTGTGATTCGATGCCCGCTTCCCTGGCGACGTCATTGGCTGCATCCAGCAGGTCTGGCACTTGTTCAATATACGCGGCCACAAAACGCGTCATCACGCCCTTGGCGTCGACATCCGGCAATTGGATGGCGGAGTGAAGGTGCGGCAGTTGGGTTTCAAGTTGACGAGTGAGCTGGCCGGTCTCGGCCTCGTGTTGTTGGGCTTTTTGGATCTGCTCGCGCAATGCGGCGGTGTTCATGAAAACTCCAGGAAACGAAGGCAATGAAATAGGGAAGACATAACTTAGCTGGCTGTCGAAAAATGCTCAGACGCATTTGTCATAATTGTTTCATTATTGAGGCACCAAAGTTATATCGATTTGCCACCACTCGTCTGCATCCTTCTCCATTCATGACCTTGAACGCAAGTCCCAGCTGTTTCAGATCATTTACGCCGTCACATTGCGAGGTCGCACTCGCTGTCTATACTCGGGTTGGAATGGAGTTAGCTGATGACGCCCGACTGCATATGCAGCAAGGCTCGGCGATTCAAGTTCGTAGTCTGAAAAAGCCGCTCCCTTGCCGCAGGTGAAAGCCGGCGGGATAAAAAGAACGATAAGGGGAACCCGCAATGATGCGACATCCACACGTCTGGATGGGCCTCCTGTTGTGGTCGATTTTCAGCCAGGCGCAAGCCGCCTGGACTGTGAATATGGCGCCTGGAGCGACTGAAATCAGTCACGCAGTATTTGACCTGCACATGACCATTTTCTGGATCTGTGTAGTGATCGGCATCATCGTCTTCGGCGCCATGTTCTGGTCGATGATGGTCCACCGCCGCTCTACCGGGCAGGTGGCCGCAAAATTTCACGAAAGCACCACCGTCGAAATCCTCTGGACCATCGTGCCCTTCGTAATTTTGGTGGCCATGGCGATTCCGGCTACCGCCACCCTGATCAGGATGTACGACACCAGTGAGCCGGATATTGATATCCAGATCACCGGCTATCAGTGGAAGTGGCATTACAAATACCTGGGCCAGGACGTCGAATTCTTCAGCAACCTGGCCACCCCCGCCGACCAGATCCACAACAAGGAAACCAAGGGCGAGCACTACTTGCTCGAGGTCGACAAGCCACTGGTGCTGCCGATTGGCGCCAAGGTGCGGTTCCTGGTGACTTCCGCCGACGTCATCCACTCCTGGTGGGTACCGGCCTTCGCGGTCAAGCGCGATGCGATCCCGGGGTTCGTCAACGAAGCCTGGACCCGCATCGACAAGCCCGGCATCTACCGTGGCCAGTGCGCCGAGTTGTGCGGCAAGGACCATGGCTTCATGCCGATCGTGGTCGAGGTCAAGGAAAAGGCCGATTACGAAAAATGGCTGGCCGAACGCAAGACAGAAGCCATGCAGCTCAAAGAGCTGACCAGCAAGGAATGGACCCTCGACGAGCTCAAAGAGCGCGGCGACAAGATCTATCACACCACCTGCGTGGCCTGTCACCAGGCCGAAGGCCAGGGCCTGCCGCCCATGTTCCCGGCGCTCAAAGGCTCGCCGATTGCTACCGGCCCCAAAGCCGACCACCTGCACCGCGTTTACTTCGGCAAACCCGGCACCGCCATGGCGGCGTTCGGCAAGCAGCTTTCGGAAGTCGATATCGCGGCGGTCGTGACCTACGAACGTAACGCCTGGGGCAACAACAAAGGCGACATGGTCACTCCTAAAGAAGTGCTGGAGCTGAAACAGGCGGAAAGCAAATGACCCGGTCTATTGCCCACGTAAGGAACCGGTCGGGGCTACGCGCCCCGGCCTGCCCAGCCCATCTGTTTGCAGGAGACAGGACATGACTGCTGTAATCGATGAACATGTTCATACCGCCACCGAGCACGCCCACGGCCCCGCCAAAGGCCTGATGCGGTGGGTGCTGACCACCAACCACAAAGACATCGGCACGCTGTACCTGTGGTTTGCGTTCACCATGTTCCTGTTGGGCGGCTCGTTTGCGATGGTGATTCGCGCCGAACTGTTCCAGCCGGGGCTGCAAATCGTCGAACCGGCGTTCTTCAACCAGATGACCACCATGCACGGCTTGGTCATGGTCTTCGGTGCGGTGATGCCGGCCTTCGTCGGCCTCGCCAACTGGATGATCCCGTTGATGATCGGCGCGCCGGACATGGCCCTGCCACGGATGAACAATTTCAGCTTCTGGCTCCTGCCGGCGGCGTTCATTCTGCTGGTATCGACCCTGTTCACGCCCGGCGGCGGGCCGAATTTCGGCTGGACCTTCTACGCCCCGCTGTCGACGACCTACGCGCCGGAAAGCGTGACCTTCTTCATTTTCGCCATCCACTTGATGGGCATCAGTTCGATCATGGGCGCGATCAACGTGATCGCCACCATCCTCAACCTGCGCGCCCCCGGCATGACGTTGATGAAAATGCCGCTGTTCGTCTGGACCTGGCTGATCACTGCGTTCCTGTTGATCGCGGTGATGCCGGTGCTGGCCGGATGCGTGACGATGATGCTGATGGACATCCACTTCGGCACCAGTTTCTTCAGTGCCGCCGGTGGCGGTGACCCGGTGTTGTTCCAGCATGTGTTCTGGTTCTTCGGTCACCCCGAGGTGTACATCATGATCCTGCCAGCCTTCGGCGCTGTCAGTTCGATAATCCCGACCTTCTCGCGCAAACCGCTGTTCGGCTACACCTCGATGGTTTACGCGACGGCGAGTATCGCGTTCCTGTCGTTCATCGTCTGGGCGCATCACATGTTCGTGGTCGGCATTCCGCTGGTGGGCGAGTTGTTCTTCATGTACGCCACGCTGTTGATCGCCGTGCCCACCGGGGTGAAGGTGTTCAACTGGGCCAGCACCATGTGGCAAGGTTCCTTGACCTTCGAGACGCCGATGCTGTTTGCGGTGGCCTTCGTGATCCTGTTCTCCATCGGTGGTTTCTCCGGATTGATGTTGGCCATCGCCCCGGCGGACTTCCAGTACCAGGACACCTACTTTGTCGTTGCGCACTTCCACTACGTGCTGGTACCGGGGGCGATCTTCGGGATCTTCGCCTCCGCCTACTACTGGATGCCGAAATGGACCGGCCACATGTACGACGAAACCCTCGGCAAGCTGCACTTCTGGCTCTCGTTCATCGGCATGAACATGGCGTTCTTCCCGATGCACTTCGTGGGGCTGGCAGGCATGCCGCGACGGATCCCGGACTACAACCTGCAATTCGCCGACTTCAACATGGTCTCGTCGATCGGCGCGTTCATGTTCGGCACCACGCAGTTGTTCTTCCTGTTCATCGTGATCAAGACCATCCGTGGCGGCCCGCCAGCGCCGGCCAAACCGTGGGACGGGGCTGAAGGCCTGGAGTGGAGCATTCCATCACCGGCGCCGTATCACACCTTCACCACCCCGCCGGAAGTGAAATGAACACTTTTGACCATGTAGGAGCGAGCTTGCTCGCGACGGTCGTCAACGATTGCGCTGGAAGCCTGACACTGCGCGGCGCCCTCGGGGTTTTCGCGAGCAAGCTCGCTCCTACAGGGTTATGCACAGCGGGTCGGAACCATGGCTGACTCTATTTCGCTGAAGAAGCTGGTCACCCGCCTGCTCTTGGTGGTGGTGGCGATGTTTGTCTTCGGGTTTGCCCTGGTGCCGATCTACGACGTGATGTGCAAGGCGTTCGGCATCAATGGCAAAACCGCCGGGCAATACGAAGGCGAGCAAGTGGTCGATTTGTCACGGCAAGTGCGCGTGCAGTTTCTGTCGATGAATAACGCCGACATGGTCTGGGAGTTCTATCCCAAGGGCAATGAGCTGACGGCGCATCCGGGGGCAGTGAACGAGATGATTTTCGTCGCCTACAACCCGACCGATCACCCTATGAGCGCCCAGGCAGTGCCGAGTATCGCGCCCAGTGAAGCGGCAGCGTACTTCCACAAAACCGAATGTTTCTGCTTTACCCAACAAGTGCTGCAGCCCGGTCAACGGATCGAGATGCCGGTACGTTTCATCGTTGACCGAGACATGCCCAAGGATGTGAAGCACCTGACGCTGTCCTACACGCTGTTCGATATCACCGCACGTCATCCGCCCGTGACTGTTGCTGCAAGCACTGGTGGCTAGGCGTTAAGCGTGCCCGATAAGGAGAACAATAAATGGCAACTCATGAACACTATTACGTACCGGCCCAGAGCAAATGGCCGATCATTGCCACCCTCGGCATGCTCACCACCGTGTTCGGCCTGGGCACCTGGTTCAACGACCTGAAGGCGGCGCGGCCAGAATCCCACGGCCCGCTGATCTTTTTCGTCGGCGGTCTGTTGCTGGCATACATGCTGTTCGGCTGGTTCGGTACGGTGGTCAAGGAAGGTCGCGCCGGGCTGTACAGCGCCCAGATGGATCGCAGCTTTCGCTGGGGCATGAGCTGGTTCATTTTCTCGGAAGTGATGTTCTTCATCGCGTTCTTCGGTGCGCTGTTTTATGTGCGGCATATTTCCGGCCCGGCACTGGGTGGGGAAGGCCCGAAAGGCATTGCCCACATGCTCTGGCCGAACTTCCAGTTTGCCTGGCCATTGCTGCATACCCCGGACCCGAAACTCTTTCCACCGCCCAAAGAAGTGATCAGCCCTTGGGGCCTGCCGCTGCTTAACACCGTGTTGCTGGTGAGTTCCAGCGTCACCGTGACCATCGCTCACCACGCCTTGAAAAAGGGCCATCGCGGCGCGCTGAAAATCTGGCTGGCGATCACTGTGTTGCTCGGCTGCGGGTTTCTCACCTTTCAGGCCGAAGAGTACATGCACGCCTATCACGAACTGGGCCTGACGCTCGGCTCGGGCATCTACGGCGCGACCTTCTTCATGCTCACCGGTTTCCACGGGGCTCACGTGACGATCGGCACCATCATCCTGTTCGTGATGCTGATGCGGATCATGCGCGGGCACTTTGATGCCGATCACCAGTTCGGATTTGAGGCGGCGAGTTGGTACTGGCACTTCGTGGATGTGGTGTGGATCGGTTTATTCGTTTTCGTCTACGTGCTGTAGGAGCGAGCTTGCTCGCGAAGGTGTGTCAGACACGTTGATTTCGACTGAGGCACCTTCGCGAGCAAGCTCGCTCCTACAGCTACCAAGGCGCAGTCGAGACCAACTGGCCGCTGTAGAAACCCCAGGCGATCAAGCCAACGGTGGTGGCGGCCAGCGCAACACGAACACTCAAGGCAATGACGAGGCGGTTCGAGCTGCTGTCGTCCTTGACCAGAAAAAACAGGCCGCTGAACAGGCTGACAACCGTGGCAATCAGCATCAGGACGATGGCTGCTTTGAGCATGGTGAGACTCCGGGGGTAAGGCGATGCATTTGAGTATAGCTATCGCGATGACCGACTTTCTGGCGACGCCATGAAGCGCTTCCGGCCGGGTGTTGTGCCAACGCTGGTGGTCGCAATCTTGCTGCCGCTGCTGGTGTCGCTCGGGTTCTGGCAATTGAGCCGGGGCGCGGAGAAAAGCGCCCTGCTGCAAAGCTATGCCGAACGCCGTGTCGCCGAACCGATGGCCAGCAGCGCGCTGCAACACACCGAAGACCCGGCCTTCCGCCGCGTTCGCCTGCACGGTCAGTTCGATGCCGAACACAGCCTGCTACTGGACAACCGTCAGCGCAACGGCAAGGTCGGCGTCGAGTTGCTGCAACCCTTCCACGATCAGGCGACCGGACTCTGGCTACTGGTCAATCGCGGCTGGCTGCCGTGGCCGGATCGCCGCACCCCGCCACAATTCACCACACCGACTCAGGCATTGAATCTCGATGCCTGGGTCTACGTCTCCCCCGGCGCGACTTTTCAGTTGCACGCCGATCCGAGCACCACGACCTGGCCTCAGTTAGTGACAGCGGTTGAGCCGGCCAAGCTCTGGAAGGCGCTCGGGCGCGAAGGTTTTGCCTACGAAATACGTGAAGAAGCCGGCCCCGCGTCTTATCAGGCCGATTGGCCGGTCGTCGCCATGGGCCCGGAAAAACACATTGCTTACGCCGTGCAGTGGTTCGCCATGGCGATCGCCCTGTTCGGCCTTTTTATCTATCTCGGCTGGCACAACGCAAAGGAGAAACACCATGGGAGCGGCCATGAATCCACCCAGCATGTCTGAGGCGAAAACGCCGGCGAGTCGACGCAAAGGTCGCTTGCAGTTGCTGCTAATCTTACTGGGAGTGATCGGCCCGATGGTCCTCGCCACCGGCATGTACAAATTGCAGTTCTGGGTGCCGGAGGGCCGCAGTTATCACGGTGAACTGATCGGCAATGGCCAGACCCGGGCCGACCTTGGGGTTCAGGCACAAGAGGACCGCTGGCAGATGCTGGTCACGGCGCCCAAGGAGTGTTCGGTGGATTGCCAGCAGCTGGTGTATCTGGCACGGCAAATCCAGATCGGCCTCGGCCCCGAGGCGTCCCGCGCCAGCCATGCACTGGCCGCCGCGCAGCCGCTGACGGCCGATTACGAAGCCAAACTGACCCGCGAATACCCGCAACTGCAGCGCTATCCCATGGACCTGGCGACCTTCAGCAAGACGACGGGTGACAAGGCGGTGCCGCAGCTGTGGATCATCGACCCTCATGGCAATCTGGTGCTGCGCTATGACCCGACGGTGAAGGGTAAGGACTTGCTGAACGACCTGCGTCATCTGCTGAAACTGTCGAACATCGGATAAGGGCATCGTCATGGCCAAACCTGGATTTCGCCTCGCGCTGTTTGCCACCTTGCTGGCACTGATTGTGGTGTTGCTCGGCGCCTACACACGTTTGACCCACGCAGGCCTCGGCTGCCCGGACTGGCCGGGCTGCTACGGCTTTATCAGTGTGCCGAAAAGCGAAGCCCAACTGGCCCATGCCGAATTGCATTTTCCTGATGCGCCCGTGGTCGCGCACAAGGGCTGGAACGAGATGGTCCACCGCTACTTCGCCGGTACGCTTGGGCTGTTGATTGCGGTGCTGGCCGGTCGCGCCTGGGTCCATCGTCGTCATCCGGGGCAACCGGTGAAGTTGCCGCTGTTCCTGCTGGCCGTGGTGTTCGCCCAAGCGGCGTTCGGCATGTGGACAGTGACGCTTAAACTTTGGCCACAGGTGGTGACCGGGCATTTGCTCGGCGGTTTTGCGACCTTGAGTCTGCTGTTCTTGCTGACGCTGCGCCTGTCTGGCGTGTTGCCGGCGCTCACCGTACCACGGCGTTTGCAGTACTGGGCAACGGCCGGCTTGCTGCTGGTGATCCTGCAAATTGCCCTGGGTGGCTGGGTCAGTTCCAACTACGCCGCCGTGGCTTGCATCGACTTTCCGACCTGCCACGGGCAATGGCTGCCACCCGCAGATTTCGCCAACGGTTTTCACCTGACCCAACACATCGGCCCGAATTACCTCGGCGGACAACTGGACAGCGATGCTCGCACGGCGATTCACCTCACTCACCGTATCGGCGCGTTACTGGTGACGCTGGTGCTGCTCGGTCTGGCGTGGCAACTGAAAGTCGTCGGCATGACGCGACTGGCAGGGCTGGTACTGATCGCACTGGCCACCCAAATCACCTTGGGCATCAGCAACGTGTTGTTCCACCTGCCGCTGCCGGTGGCCGTCGCGCACAACGCCGGCGGCGCAGCGCTGCTGCTGACGATGGTGCTGGTCAATTATCACGCGCGAACCAGTCTGGTTCGGGTCAAGCAACAATCCCTCGCGCGCTGGCGGTTCAGCCTGCATAAACATTCAGCCGGCCCCATAACAAAAAAAGGAGAGATGCCATGGCGACTCTGATCGGCGAACGTCACAGTCAGGCAATCTGGCGCGATTATCTGGAGCTGACCAAGCCGAAAGTGGTGGTGCTGATGCTCATCACCTCGCTGGTCGGGATGTTCCTTGCGACCCGCGCCGGGGTGCCGTGGACAGTGCTGGTGTTCGGCAATCTGGGGATCGCGTTGTGTGCCGGCGGTGCGGCGGCGGTCAATCATGTGGTGGACCGGCGCATCGACGCGGTCATGGCGCGAACCCACAAACGTCCCCTGGCTGAAGGCCGGGTGTCACCGACCGCTGCGCTGACGTTCGCATTGGTGCTGGCGGTGCTGGGCCAGACCTTGCTGCTGGCCTTCACCAACCCGCTGACCGCTTGGCTGACCCTCGCCTCGCTGCTCGGTTATGCGGTGGTCTACACCGGTTTCCTGAAACGCGCGACGCCGCAAAACATCGTCATCGGAGGCCTGGCCGGCGCCGCCCCACCGTTGCTCGGTTGGGTCGCGGCCACCGGCCATGTCAGCGCCGAACCGCTGTTGCTGGTACTGATCATTTTCGCCTGGACCCCGCCACACTTCTGGGCACTGGCGATCCATCGTAAAGAGGAATACGCCAAGGCCGACATTCCGATGCTGCCGGTCACCCATGGCGAGCATTACACCAAAGTCCATATCCTGCTTTATACCTTCGCGCTGCTGGCCGTGAGCCTGATGCCCTACGTGATTCACATGAGTGGCCTGCTCTACCTGGTTTGCGCCCTGGGCCTGGGCGCGAGGTTTCTGCAATGGGCCGTCGTGCTGTACCGTGGCACTCGGCCGCACGCGGCGATCAACACCTTCAAGTACTCTATTTACTACTTGTTCCTGCTGTTTATCGCCCTGCTCGTAGACCACTACTTATTGTTGAACCTATGACCCGAACCCAGAAAACCGTCTTCATCCTCGTCGCCCTGATCGCGCTGGTCCTGGGCCTGACCATCAACAAAGTGCTATCCGGCAAGGGCCAGGGCGACCCGACTCCACTGATCGACGCCGGGATCATCCTGCTGCCGCAAAGCCGCAACCTGCCGGACGTGACCATGACCGATCAGGACGGCAAACCGATGGCGGTCAACGCGTTGAAAGACAAGTGGAGCTTGCTGTTCTTCGGCTACACCTTCTGCCCGGACATCTGTCCGACCACCCTCGCCCAGCTGCGCCAGATCAAGAGTGAACTGCCGCCGGAAGCGGCGGCCAAGTTGCAGATCATCCTGGTCAGCGTCGACCCGAATCGCGACACGCCCAAGCAGCTCAAGCAATACCTGGGTTACTTCGATCCGCAGTTCATCGGCCTGACGGCTTCGTCGGTGGACGACATTCAGAAACTGGCCAACGCAGTGAGCATTCCGTTCATTCCGGCAGATACCAGCAAGCCGAATTACACGGTTGACCACAGTGGGAACCTGGCGGTGATTGGACCGGACGGGACGCAGCGCGGGTTTATTCGGGCGCCGTTGAATAACACCAAGTTGGTGGCGCAGTTGCCGGTGATGCTTAAACGCAAGTAAACATCACGCACCTTGCAGGAGCCAGACTTGCCGGCGAAGGCGCCCGTAAGATCGCCTTCGCCGGCAAGCCTGGCTCCTACAAGGTCGGCGTTTCAGGCATAAAAAAATGGGGCGCATTCAATGCGCCCCATTTTTTTTACGCTTCAGATCAGAACGCCGGCACGACCGCGCCTTTGTACTTCTCGAGGATGAACGCTTTCACTTCCGGGCTGTGCAGGGCAGCAACCAGTTTCTTCATCGCATCGCTGTCTTTGTCGTCCGGACGAGCCACCAGGATGTTCACGTAAGGCGAGTCGCTGCCTTCGATGATCAGTGCATCCTTGGCCGGATCAAGTTTGGCTTCCAGCGCGTAGTTGGTGTTGATCAGCGCCAGGTCGACCTGGGTCAGCACGCGCGGGATGGTCGCGGCTTCCAGTTCGCGGATTTTCAGGTCCTTGGTGTTTTCGGTGATGTCCTTGACGGTCGACAGGATGTTGTTCGAATCCTTCAACTTGATCAGGCCGGATTTTGCCAGCAGCAACAGCGCTCGGCCGCCGTTGGTGGCGTCGTTCGGGATGACCACGTTAGCGCCACCCGGCAGCTCGGCCAGGGTTTTGTATTTGCTGGAGTACGCGCCCAGCGGTTCCAGGTGCACACCGGTAACAGCCACCAGGTTCGTACCTTTGGCCTTGTTGAACTCATCGAGGTACGGCTGATGCTGGAAGAAGTTCGCATCCAGGCGCTTCTCGGACACTTGCACGTTCGGCTGGATGTAGTCGGTGAAGACTTTGACCTTCAGGTCCACGCCTTCTTTGGCCAGGGCCGGTTTAACGAATTCGAGGATTTCTGCGTGCGGGACCGGGGTGGCGGCGACGGTCAGCGTGTCGGCAGCGTGAGCAGAAAAGGCTGCAATGGCAGCGAACGCGACGAGTAGTTTTTTCATTCAGCTAACTCCTTGTGAGTGCCCGCTTGCGGCGCCTGTTTGCGGCGCCTGCCAGCGAATGGCCGGCTCAATTGTCATTTACGAGAGAAGTGGACCACAAGCTTATCGCCAAGGGTCTGCAGTACTTGAACCAGCACCAGCAACAACACGACGGTGACCACCATCACATCAGTCTGAAAACGCTGGTAACCGAAACGGATCGCCAGGTCGCCCAGACCACCAGCGCCAACCACACCGGCCATTGCCGTGTAGGACACCAGTGTAATAGCTGTCACCGTAATCGCCGCGAAGATGCCCGGGCGGGCTTCCGGCAGCAAGGCATTGATGATGATCTGCCGCGTCGTGGCGCCCATGGCCTGGGTCGCTTCGATGATGCCGCGATCGACTTCACGCAGGGCGGTTTCCACCAGTCGTGCGAAGAACGGCGTGGCGCCCACCACCAGCGGCGGAATCGCACCGGCAACACCGAGGGACGTGCCGGTGATCAGCACCGTGAACGGAATCATCACGATCAGCAGAATGATGAAGGGCAGCGAACGCAGAATGTTCACCACCAGCGACAACATCGCGTAAACGCCTTTGGCTTCCAGCAACTGGCGCGGGCTGCACAGGAACAACAGCACACCCAGGGGCAGGCCCAGCAAGACGGTGAACAACAGCGAACCGCCGAGCATCAGCAGGGTGTCGCCGGTTGCCAGCCAGATTTCGAACCAGTCGATATTGGAAAAGAAACTCATCAGGGCTTCCATCAGCGCAGCACCTCCATGTGGACGTCAGCTGCGGTGAAGTGGGCGAACGCTGCTTCCATGTCGCCACCGGTGACGGCCAGGGTCAGTTGCCCGTAGGGAATGTCTTTGATGCGATCAATACGACCGGCCAGGATGCTGTAGTCCACACCCGTTTCCCGAGCGACGGTACCCAGCAAGGGCGCGTAGGTGGCTTCGCCCTGGAACGTCAGACGCACGATGCGGCCTGGCACGTGAGCGAAGTCGTCGCGCTGTTCGCTTTCATCGATCTGCTCGTCTTCTTGCACGAAGCGCTTGGTGGTCGGGTGCTTGGGGTGCAGGAACACTTCGGCCACCGAACCTTGCTCGACAATCACGCCAGCGTCCATCACAGCCACTTGGTCGCACACGCGACGGATCACGTCCATCTCGTGGGTGATCAGGACGATGGTCAGCTTCAGCTCGCGGTTGATCTCGGCCAGCAATTGCAGGACCGACGCCGTGGTCTGCGGGTCCAGGGCGCTGGTGGCTTCGTCACACAACAGGATTTTCGGCTTGGTGGCCAGGGCGCGGGCAATGCCAACGCGCTGCTTCTGGCCACCGGACAACTGCGCCGGGTACTTTTTGGCGTGGTCGGACAAACCAACCCGTGCCAGCAATTCAGCCACACGCTGGTCGATCTCGCTGCGCGACAGTTCGCCGGCGAGGGTCAGCGGCAGCGCAACGTTATCGGCGACGGTCTTGGAGGCCAGCAGGTTGAAGTGCTGGAAAATCATCCCGACCTGCTGACGGAAGCGCCGCAGGCTGTTGGCGTCGAGCGCGGTGACTTCTTCGCCATCGACGATGATCTTGCCGCCACTGGCGTTTTCCAGGCGATTGATCAGACGCAGCAGGGTACTTTTTCCCGCGCCGGAATGGCCGATCAGGCCGAAGACCTGACCGTTCTCAATCGTCAGACTGGTCGGATGCAGCGCGGGGATATCCTTACCGGCGACGCGGTAGGTTTTATGGACGTTTTGAAACTCGATCACGTAGCGAACCTTGTGGGGCGCGATAGAAAAGGATCAGCGGTTAGCCGGGCGCGCATTTTAGCCTGTCCGTATAGAGGTTATTAGCATTTATTCCGCATTCAACCTTCGATTTGGCAATAACGCGATCAAAGGTCAGAAAAAAGGAACGGTTAAAAACCTCATCGGTCACAAATAGGCAACTCGATATCGCCCCTGGTGCCATGCCGGGGGTTTTGCTCAGAGTCCCGGCTACGGCGGGAATCGCAACGAGGAGTTTATGTTTGATGAGTACTAAAAAGCCTGCCGCCCCTAAAAGCGCACAGGCCGGGACCGACACCCTGGACCGCGGCAACACCAATGCCAAGCTCGACAGCCTGGAGAAATTCCGCTCCGACGCCACGGAACAAGCCCTGCGCACCCATCAGGGCGTGAAGGTTTCGGACAGTATCGTCCATGCTCGCGGCACCGGCGCTCATGGCTACTTCCAGACGTATGAAAACCATTCCGTCCTGACCAAGGCTGGTTTCTTACAGGACCCGGGCAAGAAAACCCCGGTCTTCACGCGCTTCTCCGCGGTGCAAGGCCCTCGCGGGTCGGGCGATACCGTGCGGGACGTGCGAGGCTTCGCTGTGAAGTTCTTCACCGACGAAGGCAACTTCGACCTGGTGGGCAATAACATGCCGGTCTTTTTCATCCAGGACGCGATCAAATTTCCTGACTTCGTGCACGCGGTAAAACCCGAGCCGCACAATGAGATTGCTGCGGGGGGCTCGGCTCACGACACGTTCTGGGATTTTGTCTCGTTGGTGCCGGAATCGGCGCACATGGTGATCTGGACCATGTCCGACCGAGCGATCCCGAAAAGTCTGCGCAACATGCAGGGCTTCGGTGTGCACACGTTTCGCCTGGTCAACGCCGAAGGCAAATCGCGCTACGTCAAATTCCACTGGCGCCCTACGGCCGGGACCTGCTCACTGGTGTGGGATGAGGCGCAGAAGCTCGCCGGTAAAGATTCCGACTTCCACCGTCGCGATCTGTGGGAGTCGATCGAGATGGGGGACTACCCGGAATGGGAACTGGGCGTCCAGATCATCGAAAAGGAAAAGGAACACACCTGCGACTTCGACATCCTCGACCCCACCAAGCTGATCCCGGAAGAACTGGTCCCCATCACGCCTTTGGGCAAAATGGTGCTCAACCGCAACCCGGACAACTTTTTCGCCGAAACCGAGCAGGTCGCGTTCTGCCCTGGCAATATCGTGCCGGGGATCGATTTCTCCAACGACGGTGGCTGGCCGAATGAAACGGCGCCTGCTGCGCAGGATGGCGGCTTCGAGAGTTATCCGGAGCGCATCGACGCTAACAAAATCCGCCAGCGTAGCGAATCGTTCAGCGACCATTTCTCCCAGGCGCGGCTATTTTTCCACAGCATGAGCAAGCACGAGCAGGAACACATCATCGCGGCCTATAGCTTTGAGCTGGGGAAGGTTGCGCGCGAGTTCATCCGTGCGCGTCAGGTGAATGAGATCCTGGCCAACATCGATTTGGAACTGGCCAAGCGTGTGGCGCAGAACCTTGGATTGCCGGCGCCGGAAGCAGGAACTGTCGATATACGCAAATCCTCGCTGAACCGCTCACCTGCCTTGAGTCAGGCCAACTTGCTGCCGGCGGACATCAAAACCCGCAAAGTGGCCATTCTTGCCGCCAACGGTGTCGATGGCGCAGCGATCAATGCGATGAAAAAAGCGCTGATGGCCGAGGGCGCGCACGCCAAATTGTTGGGATCAACTTCGGCACCGGTGACGACTGCGCAAGGTAAGGCACTGCTCGTGGATGCTTCGATGGAAGGCTTGCCTTCGGTGGCGTTCGACGCAGTGTTTGTGCCGGGTGGCGCGGCGTCGATCAAGGCCTTGAGTACTGACGGCGTGGCGTTGCACTACGTGTTGGAGGCGTACACGCATTTGAAGGCGATTGCGCTGCACGGCGAGGCGAAGCAGTTGCTGGATGTATTGAAACTGGAGGCTGATGCGGGGCTGATCGTGGAGGCGGATGCGAAGTTGATCAAACCGTTTATTGCCGCGATCGGGCAGCATCGGGTTTGGGAGCGGGAGCCCAAGGCCAAGGCGATTGCGGCTTAAATTGTTTATTACTGGACGGATGCCTTCGCGAGCAGGCTCGCTCCCACATTGGATCGGCGACTCGCTGCAAATCACCTGTGGGAGCGAGCCTGCTCGCGAAGCTTTCAGGGTTTACGCGGGCTAAGAACCATCTGCGCCGGAACGTTGCGCAGGATCTGTTTTTGCAGATTCAAGTCAAACCCGGAATCCAGCTTCTTCACCCGCTTGGTCAGCAATGTGGCCAACCAAGGGTAATCTTCAGTACGCGGCGCCTGAATGCTCACATCGCACTGGTAATTCACCACATCGGCGGCGATAGCATCCAGCTGTCGGCGTAGTTTGGCCATATCGGCGACATTCAGCGCCACGGTGGTGCTTGGTGCCGTCGGATCAATGACTTTCGCCCGTGACTTGGCTTCAGCTGACTTGAGCGCAGCTTCAGCCTGATCCAGCTCAACCTTGCGGGCAGTGACGATGGCGTTGTTCACACCACCGGTCAGCGCCGGGGCTTTGGGCATCAATACCCGAGCGCGGCTGAGCGCCGTAGCGGCGGCATTCACATCGCCTTTTTGCAACACGATCTGGCTGCGCTGAAGATAGGCTTCGGCCAGTTGCCGTTGGTACTGCACAAGACTTGGGTCGTCGGGCGACTGGGCCTGCAAGGTAGCCAGTTGATCTTCGGCGGTGGCCAACTCGTTGCTGGCCAGACTTTGTTCCAGTTGTGCGATGGCCGTAGCCCGCGCATCGGGGGCCTCGGTGGCCGCCGGTGGCGTGCTTTGGCAAGCGCCCAGCAGCAGAGAAAATGCGACAAGGAGCAGATAACGGGAGGCGAACGACTTCATTCCTGCGACTCTCTATTTGCGCAAAAAACGAGCAAGTCTACACCCCTCGACGGGGCAGGACAAAACTCAGCAAAAACAGTGCAGCGGCCATCACCACAATCGATGGGCCCGCTGGCGTGTCCTTGAACCAGGACAGCGCCAGCCCACCACACACCGCGAACATACCCAACAGGCTTGCGCCCAATGCCATCTGCTCTGGCGAGCGTGCGTGACGTTGTGCCGCAGCCGCGGGGATGATCAGCAGCGAAGTGATTAGCAACACACCGACGATTTTCATCGCCACCGCAATCACGACGGCAATCAGCAGCATGAGCGTCAAGCGCAACGCCGCCACCGGCAAACCTTCTACCTTGGCCAGTTCTTCATGCACCGTGATCGCCAGCAATGGTCGCCACAATGTGACTAACAGCGCCAGGACTGCCGCGCTGCCCCCGAGTATCCAGGCCAGATCAGTCGGGCTGATCGCCAGCAGGTCGCCGAACAGATACGCCATCAGATCGATCCGTACTTCATGCATGAAGCTTAGTACCACCAGGCCCAATGAGAGCGTGCTCGGTGCGAGAATTCCCAAAAGCGTGTCGGACGCCAGCGGCTGGCGCTGCTGCAACGTCACCAACAGCACCGCCAGCAGCAGACACCCTACGGTGACCGCCACTGTCGGGCTGACATCCAGCAGGAATCCCAATGCCACGCCAAGCAAGGCCGCGTGAGACAGGGTGTCGCCGAAATAGGCCATGCGCCGCCAGACCACGAACGAACCCAGTGGGCCCGCCACCAACGCCAGAGCCAGACCTGCAAGCAGGGCGTAGAGCAGAAAATCAGCCATGCTTGCAGCTATCTCCATGAACGTGGGGTTGAGCCGACGGGCCTGCGCTGACCACCGAGCCATGCAAGTCGTGGGCGTGGTCGTGGTGGTGGTGATAAATCGCCAGGCTTTGTGCGTTTTTTCCGAAAAGCTCGACGAATGCGGGATCGCCGCTGACCTGCTCCGGGTGCCCAGAGCAGCAAACGTGGCGATTCAGGCAAACGACCTGGTCGGTGGTGCTCATTACCAGGTGCAGATCGTGGGACACCATCAACACGCCGCAGCCGTGACGGTCTCGCAATCGCGTAATCAGGCTATACAGTTCGGCCTGACCCGCCACATCGACGCCTTGCACAGGCTCGTCAAGCACCAGCAACTCCGGCTCACGCAACAGAGCCCGAGCCAGCAGCACGCGCTGCATCTCACCACCGGAGACGCTTTGCACCGGGCTATCAATCACCTGCTCGGCGCCGACTTCCTTGAGTGCCGCCAAGGCCCGCACACGATCCACGCCCGGAACCAGGCGCAGGAATCGCAGCACCGACAGTGGCAGGGTCGGATCGACGTGAAGTTTTTGCGGCATGTAACCCACCCGCAGTTTCGGCTTGCGCCAGACACTGCCGCTGTCCGGTTTCAACAGGCCAAGCACGGCGCGCACCAGCGTCGTCTTACCGGCGCCGTTGGGGCCGATCAAGGTGACGATCTGCCCCGGTTCTACGCTCAGCTCGATGTTATCCAGCACGTTTTGCCCGGCAAAGGTGACGGCAACCTGCTCGAGGCGGATCAGTGCGTTGCTCATCAAGCCCCCTGACAACCGGCGCAGAGCCCGACCACTTCAACGGTCTGGCCCTCGACGACAAACCCGACCTCCCTGGCGCTATCGATGATGGCGCCGCTGATCGATTGTTGTTCGAGCTCAATGGCGGCGTGGCATTTGCGGCAGATCAGGAATTGGCCTTGATGGGCGTGTTCCGGGTGATTGCAGCCGACAAAAGCGTTCAGCGAGGAGATACGGTGCACGAGGCCGTTTTCCAGCAGGAAATCCAGCGCGCGGTATACGGTTGGCGGCGCGGCGCGGCGACCGTCCTGCTCGCTGAGGACCGCCAGTATGTCGTAAGCACCCAGCGGCTTGTGGCTTTGCCACACCAGTTCCAGCACTCGCCGGCGCAAGGCCGTCAGGCGCAGGCCTTGACGTGCGCACAGGGCATCGGCCTCGGACAGAGCGCTATGGACGCAATGAGAGTGGTCGTGGGGACGGCTGGCAATCGGTGTTTTAGGCATGAGCGGCGACGAGTTTTGTGAGAGACGTTATTATGTTACCCGTTCTCGCCTCTTCGAGTGGTCATCGTGTCCCGACTTTTTTCTATCTATGTCGCATTTATCGCAAGTTTTCTGCTGATTGGCTCGGCTCAAGCCGAAGTCAAAGTACTCACCAGCATCAAGCCTCTGCAGTTGATCGCCGCTGCAGTGCAAGACGGCGTGGCGATTCCGGAAGTGTTGCTGCCGCCCGGCGCATCGCCCCATAACTACGCCTTGCGTCCTTCTGACGTGCGCAAGGTGCAGTCAGTGGACCTGGTGTACTGGATCGGTCCGGACATGGAAGGTTTCCTGCCTCGCGTGCTGAAGGGGCGTACGCTGCCGAGCGTCGCCGTACAGGATTTGCCTGGCTTGAAATTGCGCCGCTTCGCCGAAGACAGCCACTCCCACGCTGAAGAGGCAGACGAGCATGACCACGATCACCGTCCCGGCAGCCTGGATGCGCATTTGTGGCTGTCGCCGGTCAACGCTCGTGTGATTGCCACGAAAATGGCCGCAGACCTGAGTGCCGCCGATCCGGCGAATGCCGCACGTTATCAGAGTAACCTTAAAGCATTTGATGGACGCCTCGACGCGCTGGACCTGCGCCTGAAATCACGTCTGGCCGACATAGCCGGCAAACCTTACTTCGTGTTCCACGAAGCGTTCGACTACTTCGAAGATGCCTACGGCCTCAAGCATGCCGGGGTGTTCAGCGTTGCAGCCGAAGTCCAGCCTGGCGCCCAGCACGTCGCCGCGATGCGTGCGCGCTTGCAGGAAGTCGGCAAGACTTGCGTGTTCAGCGAACCGCCGTTGCGTCCGCGCCTGGCAGAAACCCTGGTGGCTGGCTTGCCGGTGAAACTGGCGGAGCTGGATGCGTTGGGCGGATACACGCCAGCGACCGCTCAGGGGTATGAGCAGGTGCTGGAAAAGCTGGGGAATGATTTGGCGGGGTGCCTGGAGTCGTTGTAACCCAGACATTTGTGTCGCCCCATTCGCGAGCAGGCTCGCTCCCACATGGATCGCATGAATCCTGTGGGAGCGAGCCTGCTCGCGAAGCTTTTAAAGGGCGAAAGGCAACGGTGTGTTGACCTTCTGCCGCTGCGCCAGGCGCTGTTGAAACTCCATTGGATCGTGAATCAACACGTCCTGGCCAGCGAAAGACTCCGCCGCAATCAAGCGTGACAGCCAGAACCGCACGCACGCCACCCGCAGCAGGGTTGGCCACAACTCGGCCTCGGCAGCCGTGAACGGGCGCAGAGTGGCATAGGCCCCGAGCAATGCCCGCGCCCGCGCCCCGTCGATCACCCCGTCCTCGTCCGAGCACCAGTCATTCAAGGCAATCGCTACGTCGTACAGCATCGGCCCCGAGCAAGCGTTGTAGAAATCGATCAACCCGGTCAGGTGGGTGCCTTCGAACATCGCATTGTCGCGAAACAGATCCGCGTGGATGTTGGCACGTGGCAATGCCAGAATTCTCGTTTTCTGCTGTGTGATTTCATCCAGCGCCCGCTGCAGCAAATCGCTCTGCTCGGCATTCAAGTGCGATAGAAACTGCGTACCCTCTTCCAGCATCCAGTCCAGGCCGCGATCCGTCTTGCGCTTGATCATGTTGGCCTGTGTCGCCAGATGCAAATGCCCCAGCAACTCGCCCACCTGAGCGCAATGCTGTGCGTTGGTTTCCTTGATGTGTTTGCCAGCCAGGCGCGGCTGCAATAGCGCCGGCTTGCCCGCCAGTTCGCGCAGGGCGATTCCATCAGTGGTGCGCAGTGCATACGGCACCGGAAGATCGGCCTCATGCAGGACGTCGAGCAGTTCGATGAAAAACGGCATCTCTTGAACGGGTCCGCGCTCGACCAGGGTCAGGACAAATTCGCCCTGTTCCATGCTGATAAAGAAGTTGGTGTTTTCGCTACCGGCGGCAATTCCCTGGAAATCGAGCAGGCGGCCGAGCCCGTAAGGGGCGAGAAAGGTTTCCAGCTCGGGCCGAGCCAGGGGGGTGAACACAGACATGTTTAAACTGCCAGTACGGGCGCCGACCTGTCAGCAAGCGCCGATTGAAATTAAGAAGCTACTTCCACTCAAAAATTTTCCACGCCGGAATCAGCATATCCGGTTGATCCGAGCGGATGTAGTTTGCATCGGTCCCGTCCGCGCGCACCAGAAAATACGGAGGTCCAACCTTGGGCGTGACCTTGATCGCGTACAGGAAACCGTTTTGACGGTACTCCTGAATGGTCTTGTCCCCTTCAGTATGGATCGTAACTTGCGGCTCCGGGGTTGGCGAATTGTCTGCCGCCATGACGGCCAATGGAGTAATCGCAAACAAGCCAGCCAGCAACAGGCGATTTAGTGTGCTCATGATAACCTTGTCCCTTTGTCGTCAACGGTCCCGCTATTCTAGCGCCGGACCCGCCGAAAAGGTTGATCCTGCTCATGAGCCAAGCCCCCCTCGTCCTGGTGGACGGTTCTTCTTATCTGTACCGCGCCTTTCACGCTCTGCCGCCACTGACCACGTCCAAAGGTCTGCCGACCGGCGCAGTCAAAGGCGTGCTGAACATGCTCAAGAGTCTGCGCAAGCAGTATCCGGACAGTCCGTTCGCCGTGGTGTTCGACGCCAAGGGTGGGACTTTTCGCGATGACTTGTACACCGAATACAAGGCCAACCGTCCGAGCATGCCTGACGACATGCGCGTGCAGATCGAGCCACTGCACCAAAGCGTGATCGCTCTGGGCTTCCCGCTGCTGTGTGTCGAAGGCGTCGAAGCCGATGACGTGATCGGCACGCTGGCCCGCAGCAGCGCCGCCGCTGATCGTCCGGTCATCATTTCTACTGGCGACAAGGACATGGCGCAGCTGGTCGACGGCCACATTACCTTGGTCAACACCATGACCGGTAGCAGCATGGACGTGGAGGGCGTGAAGGAGAAATTCGGCGTCGCTCCCGAGCAGATAATCGATTATCTGGCACTCATGGGCGATTCTTCCGACAACATCCCGGGCGTCCCGGGTATCGGTCCGAAGACTGCTTCCGGCCTGTTGGTGGGAGTAAACGGCGGTCTGATCGAGCTCTACGCACAGCTCGATATCGTTCCGACCCTGCCGATTCGCGGCGCCAAGACCCTGCCGGCCAAGCTTGAAGAGCACAAAGAGATGGCCTTCCTCTCTTATCAGCTGGCGACCATCAAGATCGACGTGCCGCTGGACATCGGTCTCGACGACCTGCAAATGGGCAAGCCGGATCACGACAAACTCGCCGAGCTCTACACCTTGCTCGAATTCAAGAGCTGGTTCGAGGAGAACCAACGCGACGCCAAGCGTTCCGGCCAGGAAGTCACCGCCCCGGTGCTTGAAGAAGCCGTCACCGACACCGAACTCAAGTACACCACGATCCTCACCCAGGCCGATTTTGATCTCTGGCTCAAGAAACTAAACGACGCCAAGCTGATTGCCTTCGACACCGAAACCACCGGCATCGATGCGCAGCAGGCTCAACTGGTGGGCCTGTCTTTTGCTGTGCAAGCCAACGAAGCGGCCTACATTCCGCTGACCCATTCCTACATGGGTGTGCCGGATCAACTGGATCGCGACACTGTGCTGCGAGCACTGAAACCGATTCTGGAAGACCCGAACAAACTCAAGGTCGGCCAGCACGCCAAGTTCGACATGAATATCCTGGCCAACTGCGCCATCGGTGGCGATCAACGTTGCGGGATCACGGTGCAGGGCATCGCTTTCGACACCATGCTCGAATCCTACGTGCTGGACTCCACCGCGACCCGCCACGACATGGACAGCCTGGCACTCAAATACCTGAACCACACCACGACCAGCTTCCAGGACATTGCGGGCAAAGGCGCCAAGCAGCTGACGTTTGACCAGATCTCTCTGGAGCTGGCCGGGCCATACGCCGCCGAAGACGCTGATGTGACGCTACGCCTGCATCAAACCCTGCAAGAAAAACTCAATGCCATTCCGAGCCTGAGCAAGGTGTTGAGCGAAATCGAAATGCCGCTGGTGCCGGTGCTGGCGCGGATCGAACGCCAGGGCGCGCTGGTCGACGCCAACCTGCTGGGCATCCAGAGCGTTGAACTGGGCGAAAAAATGGTCGCCCTTGAACGTGAGGCCTTTGCCATCGCCGGGGAAGAGTTCAACCTGGGCTCGCCGAAGCAATTGGGCGTGATCCTCTACGAAAAACTCGGCCTGCCGATCCTCAGCAAAACTGCCAAGGGCCAGGCTTCAACCGCCGAAGCGGTACTGGCAGAACTGGCCGAACAGGATTTCCCGCTGCCCAAGGTGCTGATGCAGTACCGTTCGATGAGCAAGCTGAAAAGCACCTATACCGATCGCCTGCCGGAGCAGATCAACCCGCGCACCGGGCGAATCCACACGTCTTATCATCAGGCCGTTGCGGCGACCGGGCGGTTGTCGTCCAGCGATCCGAACCTGCAGAACATCCCGATCCGTACCGCCGAAGGTCGTCGGATTCGTCAGGCGTTCGTTGCGCCAAAAGGTTACAAACTGCTGGCTGCGGACTACTCGCAGATTGAACTTCGAATCATGGCGCACCTGGCCAAGGACGAAGGCTTGCTGCACGCCTTCCGCAATGATCTGGACGTGCACAAGGCCACTGCCGCCGAAGTTTTCGGGGTGGAACTGGCGGATGTCAGCACCGACCAGCGACGCAGCGCCAAGGCAATCAACTTCGGTTTGATCTATGGCATGAGCGCGTTTGGCCTGGCCAAGCAGATCGGCGTTGATCGCAAGCAATCCCAAGCCTATATCGACCGCTATTTCACCCGATACCCAGGCGTTCTGGCGTACATGGAGCGCACCCGTGCTCAGGCCGCCGAGCAAGGGTTCGTCGAAACCATCTTCGGTCGTCGCCTGTATCTACCGGAGATCAACGCGAAAAACCCGGCCTTGCGCAAAGGGGCCGAACGCACCGCGATCAACGCCCCGATGCAAGGCACCGCAGCAGACATCATCAAGAAAGCCATGGTGGCAGTCGATAGTTGGCTGACAACCTCGGGGCTGGACGCCAAAGTCATCCTGCAGGTGCACGATGAATTGGTGCTTGAGGTGCGTGAAGATTTAATCGACCAGGTTCGAGACGAAATTCGCGTGCACATGAGCGATGCCGTGAAGCTCGATGTCCCGCTTCTGGTGGAAGTTGGTGTAGGAAATAATTGGGATGAGGCTCACTGAGCCGTCTGAAATGGCGCTTTGCGCTGCGGCATAGTGCCGCGGCAGAAAGCGCGCGAAGGGCGTTTAGTTCGCAAGGCGATTGGGTTTATTCCAAACGCATTTGTAAAAAATCTGAACTAATCTCGCGAACCACCACTCAGAGTTACTGAATGGGTGGTGAAGCCCTTCGATGCTCCTAATGTTTGTTGTGTTAAGTGTTGGCAGATATCTGGACCCCGCCCTAGCGGTCTAGAACTTGAACCCCGGAACTTCCTCCTCCCCATAAGAAGTCCGGGGTTTTTTTTGCCCGGCTTTTAACCATCAAGCGTCAGGCTGAGCCACCTCAGTACCCTTGTCCGCCAGCTCCATCCAGCCCGCTAACACAGTATAAGCGTCTTCCAGGCCCATCCGTTTTGGCGCCGAGAACAGCTGGATGCTAATGGCATCGCCCCAGCCCTTACGAATATCCGACTGAACCTTGAGCAGGACGTTTTTCGCCGCGCCGTAGGTCAGCTTGTCTGCTTTGGTCAGCAGAATGTGCATCGGCATGCCGCTGGCGACAGCCCAATCCAGCATCAGCAGGTCGAAGTCGGTCATTGGATGACGGATATCCATCATCAAAATCAGACCTTTCAAACTCTCGCGTCCGCCCAGATAGGCTTCCAGGTGACGCTGCCAGTGCAGCTTCAACGGGATAGGTACTTTTGCGTAACCGTACCCCGGAAGGTCGACCAGACGACGATCATCGTCTAGCTTGAAGAAGTTCAACAGCTGCGTGCGCCCCGGCGTTTTCGAGGTTCGCGCCAGGCTGGCGTGCGTCAGGGTGTTCAGTGCACTGGACTTGCCGGCATTGGAACGCCCGGCGAAGGCCACTTCAAAGCCTTCGTCGTCGGGACATTGGTCGACTTTGGCGGCGCTGAGCATGAAGGTGGACTGTTGGCACAGACCGAGGATGGGATTCTTGAGTTGCATGAGATTTCCGATGTGGGCGGCGCCGGGAATGGACGCGGCAAGCGGTGTCGTTTCCGTTTCAGTGACGCCAGTATATAATGCCGCAGATTTTGTGTGCGCTTTGTCCCAGCGTAGGATGAAGTTCACGAGAGCGATAGACCTTGATTGCGCACTAGAACGCAGCACGCTCTCAACCCTGAAAAGGTCGTTTTATGACGAAATGGCTGCTAGCTGCCGGTGTCTTGATGCCGCTTTACAGCGCTCAGGCTACACAGGATCCGGAAGCTGTGTACAACCGTGTTTGTGGTGCCTGTCATTCCGGCCAACTACCCATGGCGCCTCAAAAGGGCGATCAGGAAGCTTGGACGCCGAGGTTGGCGAAAGGTATGGAGACGCTGGTGCAACACGTGACCCAGGGTTTCAAGGCGATGCCGCCGCGTGGTTTGTGCATGGACTGCAGTGCCGAGGATTACCAGACAATCATCCACTGGATGAGCGAGTGATTCCGGTCCATAACTCTTTAACCCTTAGCCGTAGTTGGATTAGCTGATGAACAAATTGATCGTGAGTCTGCTGTTGACCGTGGGGATCTCCGGCATTGCCCATGCTGCAGGTGATGCGACTGCTGGTCAGGCGAAAGCCGCAGTATGTGGCGCCTGTCATGGCCCGGATGGCAACAGCATGGCGCCTAACTTTCCGAAACTGGCAGGTCAGGGCGAGCGTTATCTGAACAAGCAGCTGCACGACATCAAGTCCGGCAAACGTACGGTACTGGAAATGACCGGCCTGCTGACCAACCTGAGCGATCAGGACCTGGCCGATATCGCCGCTTACTTCTCCAGCCAGAAAGGCAGTGTTGGCGCCGCCGACCCGAAAGTCGTGGCTCGCGGTGAGGCCTTGTTCCGCGGTGGCGATCTGGCCAAGGGCCTGCCCGCATGCACCGGATGCCACTCGCCAAATGGCGCAGGCAACGCGGCTGCCGGCTTCCCGCACCTGGGTGGGCAGCATGCTCAGTACGTCGCCAAGCAGCTGACCGAATTCCGCAAGGAAGAAGGTGGCCGCAACAACGATGGCGATACCAAACCCATGCAGACCATCTCCAAAAGACTGAGCGACGAAGATATCGCAGCCGTGTCCAGCTATATTCAAGGCCTGCACTAAGGCCTGCGGATCGAGCGTTGCCAGAGGTGCACATCACCTGCAACGTTAACGCTCCATTAATCCGTCGCGGCAAGTATAAAAAGGGTGGCTTAGGCCGCCCTTTTTTGTGGCCGCTGCCGTTACACTACAGAACTCAAGCCCGCCATGATCTGTCTGAAAACAGGTCGCGCGAGGCGACCAAAATTGTCCAGGAGTAAAGCATGCGTAATCTGATCATCAGCGCCGCACTCGTCGCTGCCAGCCTGTTCGGCATGACTGCCCAGGCCGCCGAAGCACCTGCTGCACCTTACGTAGAATTGGCCAACCCGGTGCCGGTCGCAGAGCCGGGCAAGATCGAAGTGGTCGAGCTGTTCTGGTACGGCTGCCCGCACTGCTACGCCTTTGAACCGGTAATCAATCCTTGGGTTGAGAAACTGCCTTCCGACGTCAACTTCGTCCGCATTCCAGCCATGTTCGGCGGCCCTTGGGACGCTCACGGCCAAATGTTCCTGACCCTGGAAGCCATGGGTGTTGAGCACAACGTGCACGCCGCGGTGTTCAACGCCATCCAGAAAGAACACAAGAAATTGACCGACAAAGCGGACATGGCTGACTTCCTGGCGACACAAGGTGTCGACAAGGACAAGTTCCTGGCCACTTTCGACTCGTTTGCTATCAAGGGCCAGATCGTCAAGGCCCGCGAACTGGCCAAGAAGTATGAAATCACCGGCGTTCCAACCATGATCGTCAACGGCAAGTACCGTTTCGACGTGGGCTCTGCCGGCGGTGCCGAGCAAGCGCTGCAACTGGCCGACAAACTGATCGACAAAGAGCGAGCGGCTAACAAGGCTGCCGCCAACTAAGCGCGACAACTGCCATGCGCCGCTGGGGAACTGAACGCGTCGTTGGCCTGCATGATCCGCAGGTCAACGAACTTCACGTGGAGTCATCGGGCTTGCCCGCAGACAGTCGTTTGCGTTTGCTCAGTTTCAATATCCAGGTGGGCATCAGTACCGAGCGGTATCGGCACTACCTGACTCGAGGCTGGCAGCACTTGCTGCCGCACACCGGGCGCGCCGAGAATCTGCAAAAGATCGGCAATCTGTTGGGCGACTTCGATCTGGTCGCCCTTCAAGAAGCCGACGGCGGCAGCCTGCGATCAGGTTACGTCAATCAAGTCGAGCACCTGGCCCAACTCGGTGCCTTCCCCTACTGGTATCAACAACTCAATCGCAATCTCGGTCGCCTCGGCCAGCACAGCAATGGCGTGCTCAGCCGCCTCCGTCCGTGGGCAATTGAAGACCACCCGCTGCCAGGCCCCAAGGGGCGTGGGGCGATCCTCGTACGCTTTGGCGAAGGGCCCGAGGCGCTGGTGGTGGTCATGATGCATCTGGCGCTGGGCGCTCGTGCCCGCAGCTTGCAATTGGCCTATATCCGCGACCTGATTGGCGGTTACAAACACCAGGTACTGATGGGCGACATGAACACCCATGCCGGTGACCTGCTGCAAAACTCCCCGTTGCGTGACCTCGGCCTGTTGGCACCGCAACTGGAAGCGACCTTCCCCAGCTGGCGCCCGCAGCGCTGCCTGGACCATATTCTGCTCAGTCCGACCCTGACCCTTGAAAAGGTCGAAGTACTGGCCCAACCCATTTCCGATCACCTGCCGGTCGCGGTAGAGATTCGTCTGCCGGGTTCGCTCACGGCTGATGCATTGCCCGCATTGAGTCCTGCCCCTCGCGGATCCCATGAATGAGCGACGAAACACAGCGCTGGAAAGAGAAATACCTTAAAAGCATCGAACAACAGGAAAAGCTCGAGCGTCGATGGGATGCCCGGCTCGACCTGCTGCGCCGTGGGTTGGTGCGCAGTACGCTGGCGGCGGAAGGCACCGACCGCGCCGTTGACCAATGCATGAAGGAAATGCGCGAGGTCGTGCGCACCGATGACATGGACGCCGGCCTGGCGGCCCTGATTCCGCGGCTGGAAAAAGCCGTGCTCGACTCCGAACAGCGTCGGGAAACCCGGGTCAACCAGACCAGCGCCGCACTGACTGCGCTGGTCGCTCAGCTGCAAACCTTGCCGCTGCCCCGGGAAGTGAGCCGACCACTCAAGAATTTCGCCAAAACCCTGGACGCTCGGGTTAGCCAGGCGCGCGAGATGCCGCTGCTGCTCAGCGAACTGAGCGGCCTGCAAGGCAAGGCTCTGAACCAGCTAGAGCATCCGGTAGAACCCGGCCGTCCAGGTTTCCTGCAACGACTGTTCGGTCACCATGACGCCGATAACGCGGTGCCACCGGTCGCCTCCCTCGCGAAGGAGTCGTCCATTGCACACCCCGTAGTAACCGCGTCCGTGTCTACTACAACGGCATCGCTGGCAACGCTCGATCTCGCGCCCGCCCCTGATGAGCCGCTGCCCATGCAGCCCAGCGCCCACGTTGCCGAGTCGGAGCCACTGACAAACGAGATCCCACCCGCACTGACGCCGTCCCCGGAAGTCGTGGCATTTGTCCCACAGGTACTTAAGCCAGAGCACGCCCCCACTCACGACTCCGAAACGCGGCCCCAGGCAGACATAGCAAAGCCAGAAGAGCCGGCCCCCACTGTCATCGAACCAGCGCCACAACCTCCACTCGCCAATAACCCGGATGAACTGACTCCAACGACTGTTCTCGACAGCCTGCCTTTGCCCACCTCCATGTCCGGAGCATTGGGCGCCGTCGATCCGGAACACCCCGAGGCCGATCCGCTTTACGCCCTTCCGGACTCGCCCGAGCCGTCCTACAGCTCGGTGGCCAAGCACATCGAAGACACCCTGTTGGGGCTACTCGACGACCTGACGCTGCCCGAACGTCATCGTCCGCAAGCCGAGTCCATGCGTAATCGCCTGCAAAACGGGCTTAACTGGTACGAATTGCTACCGATCCTCGACGATCTGGCAACATTGATGTTGGCAATCAACGACAGCGGCCAGCACGAGTTCGAAGCCTATCTGCAACAGCTCAACGAACGCCTCGAATCCTTCCAAAGCAATCTGCAAGCCGCCAGCGACGGCTATGCCGACAACCGTTCTGCCGCGCGCGAGATGGATACGCAAATTCGCGAGCAGGTCGACGGTTTACAGAACAGCATGCAGGAAGCGGCGGATCTGGACGATCTCAAGCACGCCCTGGAAAACCATCTAGAAGGCCTGCTCGGCACGATGGACCATTACCAGAAACAACGGGACGAGCGCGAGCACGAAGTCGCCACTCGCCTGCACAGTCTGGCCGAGCGGGTGGCCCACATGGAGCAGGAAGCCCTGGTCTATCGTGAGCACCTCGAAGAGCAGCGTCAGAAAGCCTTGATCGACCCGCTGACCGGGCTACCCAACCGGGCGGCCTGGAGCGAACGACTGGAACACGAAATCAGGGAGTGGCAGAAACACGGCAGTACTCTGTTGCTGGCCATGCTCGACCTCGACCATTTCAAACGCATCAACGATAACTACGGTCACCTGGCGGGTGACAAAGTGCTGAAAATCATCGCCAGCGTGCTACGCAAGCGCTTGCGCGGGACAGATTTCATTGCCCGGTTTGGTGGTGAAGAGTTTGTCCTGCTGATGCCCGGAACAGTCCCGGCGGTCGGCGCGAAACTGCTGGAAAACCTGCGGGCGGCGATCGAGGCGTGCCCTTTCCATTTCAAGGGAGAGCCCGTCACCATCACGATCTCCATGGGCCTGACCGCATTCCAACCCGGCGAACATAGCGATCTGGTGCTTAAAAGAGCCGATCAGGCGTTATACCGAGCGAAAAATGCTGGCCGCAACCAGGTGGAACTGGGCTAACGGCCAAATGTTCCATTTTGTGTAAAACATCACCTTTGCCCTCCGCACGCAAGGCAGTACGTTACACTGTTGCATTACTGTCTTGTGTGTATCGACTCTGCCATGAAATTCCTTGCCCTCATTGTGTCGCTGATTGTGCTGGCCGGTTGCGCCGGCGGTCCCCGCTTCGACACCAGTCATCCTTCCGCCAATCACGACAGTCGCATCCAGTTCGTGGTCGTGCATTACACCAATGCGTCACTGGAGCGCTCACTGCAACTGCTGACCCATGGCGACGTCAGCAGCCATTACCTCATCGGCGACGACAAGAACGCCACTATCTACAAGCTGGTCGATGAAAACCTCCGGACCTGGCACGCCGGCGAAAGCGAATGGCAAGGCCGGACCTGGTTGAACTCCAGCTCCATCGGCATCGAAATTGTCAATCAGGGCTTCAAGGAAACGCCGACCGGGCGTCTGTGGTATCCCTACAGCGAAGCCCAGGTCCAGTCCTTGATCGTTCTGCTCAAGGACATCACCAAACGTTACGCCATCAGCCCGATCAACATCATCGGCCATAGCGACATCGCGCCGCTGCGCAAGCTCGATCCAGGCCCGCTATTCCCCTGGAAACGTCTGGCGGCCGAAGGCGTGGGGATCTGGCCGAACGAGCAAGTTGTAGCGCGCCAACAAGCCCTGTTCGAGGCTCAACTGCCAAGCATCGGCTGGTTCCAGACACAATTGGCACAGTTGGGTTACACCACGCCGCAAACCGGTGAGCTGGATGTAGCGACACGTCATGTGCTTGCCGCTTTTCAGATGCATTTCCGGCCTTCACGCTTTGACGGCACCCCTGACGCGCAAAGCGCGGCGATCCTCCAGGTATTAAATCAGACAAAATAATGACGCCCGCCCGACGGTCAGGGCTATTTCTCAATCAGCAGCTATAACTCATTGGTAATCCTTCGGATATTCCATATGACTGCTGCACGAGAGACGTTGCGTAGGTGGTGCTATCGCCCTTGGTTTTTGGCGATGCTGGCTGCTGTGTTAAGCGCAACGCTGCTGATGGTCGGCAGCCTTTTCGTGGCAATGCACCAGGTCGAACAAAACGAGAGTCAGGAAATGAACGCCCAAGGCGAGCGCTTTCTCGCTCGCCTGGAACAGCTTTTCGGGCAACTGCGCGAAAGCCTCGACGATCTGGAAGCGCAGCCGCTAAGGGGCTGCGATGACGAAATGATCGCGACATTGCAGCAGGTCAGTTTCAATTACCGCTTTGTTTATGAGGCGGCTTATATGGACGCCTCACGGATCTGTTCCAACCGCCCCCGTCAGGAAGGGCTTTCGTTGACACGACAGCCGGACATCAAAGGCCCCACCTACAGCTATTGGTTGAACACCACGACCGAGCCCGATGAAAACCGGGCCGCGTTGATGCTCGGGCGCGGCAATTTCCGTGTCGCAACCTCTCGCGGGCATTTGACCGACATGGTCGACTTGTCACCGGGAAGCAGCCTGCTTCTGGTACTCGATCACGGCGCACGTGCGATTCCGATCCTCGGCGCTTCGCAAGACTGGCCACCGAACGAGCCCTGGCCGCCAAAAAGCCTTGATGCGCTGCAAGTCACGCAAACGCGCTTGATCTACCGCATGCCGACTAACAATCCGGAATATCAACTGGTGCTGATCAGCCCGCGCACCGTCATGCACATACCCGCAGTGTGGTGGTGGTTGCTGCCTGCCAGCCTGGCGTTGGGCGTGTGTGTGGGTTTTCTCGTTTTCTTGCTGGTGCGCCAGCGTCAATCACTGGACGCCGAACTCACGGGTGCGATACGACGAGGCGAGTTGCAGGTGTTGTATCAACCGATCTTCGATCTCGACAGTCGCAACTGTGTCGGGGCAGAAGCCTTGCTACGCTGGCGAAGGCCGGACGGCACGCTTACCAGCCCGGATCTGTTCATTCCGATGGCGGAGAACACCGGTCAAATCCGACAGATGACCGATTTTGTCTTACAGCGTCTGCTTGAGCAGCTCGGGCACTTGCTCAGAGCCAATCCGCAGCTGTACATCTCGGTCAACCTGGCCGCTTGCGACGTCATGGTGCCGCGCATTGGCCAGGTGATGGAGCGCCTGTTGACCTTGCACAAGGTCGCAGCAAAGCAAATTGCCTTTGAGGTCACCGAGCGGGGATTGATTGATGTGGTGGTCGCCCGGGAAAACCTGCAAGCCTTGCGCGATGTCGGGCATCAGGTGCTGATCGATGACTTCGGCACCGGCTATTGCAGCCTCGCCTATTTGCAAACCCTGCCGGTGGATTGTTTGAAAATCGACAAGGCTTTTATCGACGCGCTAGGCCATGACGCCGCGAGCAGCGGTGTCGCCCCGCACATCATTCATATGGCCCACGCCCTGCAGCTCAAGGTGATTGCAGAGGGCATCGAACTGGAGTCCCAGGCCGAGTTTCTCAGCAGCGAAGGCGTGAAGTACGGCCAGGGTTGGCTGTTTGCCCATGCGCTGAGCGCGGTGCAATTCATCGAACTGATTACCCGTGGTCGCCGGCTGGCTGGGCGACGACTGGATGACGAGGCATGAAAACGTTTTATACCGCCAGCGCCATATAGAACTGAGTGCCCTGCCCCGGTCGCGAATAAACACCCATCCGCCCGCCGTGCAACTGCACGATTTCCTTGCACAGTGCCAGGCCAAGTCCGGCGCCGCCCTTCTTGCGACCGACCTGGACAAAGGGCTCGAAGATCCGACCCTGCTGGCCATAAGCAATACCTTCGCCATTGTCCTCGACGCTGATGATCACCCGCTCCCCGTGGCGCCGGGCCTGCAAGCGTATCCGCCCTTCGGGGGCAGTATGGCGCAACGCGTTATCAATCAAGTTATCCAGCACCCTGTCCAATTGGGTTTTATCAGCCTGCAACCAGGGTAATGGCCCCTGCACTTCAATCAACAGATCGATGCCCTTCTGCGTCGCAGGATCGGCAAAACGCAACCGGGCCTGTTCCAGCAATTCCTCGATGGAGCATGGCGCCAGCGAGAGTTTCTGCAACCCGTTCTGATAGCGCGAGAAATTCAGCAAGTCGTTGATCAACTGCATCAAACGCTGCATTTCTTCATTCACGGTGTCCAGCAGGTCGGCTTCACGCGAATCCGCAGCAAAGTGCGTGCGCTCGCGGAACAGGCCGAATGCCATGTGCATACCGGTGACCGGCGTTCGCAATTCATGGGAGGCGCGCAGCACGAATTCGCTGCGTACCCGTTCGAATGCCCGTTGCTCAGTGACATCATGCAAGACCATCACGGCGCCAAGAATATGACCCTGCGTATGGCTGACCGGCGTCAGGCTGTAGGTCAGCAAACGCGACTCACCATCGACCTCGACACTCAAGTCCTCCGGTGCGCGCTCAAGGGTCCCGCCTCGCAGCACCAGTTGCAATTGTTCATCGAGCTCGGGCCGCTCAAGAGCCGCGCCCAACCCCTGACCCAGACGATCAGTGTCCCAGCCTAACTGACGCTGGGCCACCGGGTTGAGGTGCTCCAGATGGCCCTCGCGGTCGATCATCAACAAACCATCGTCAATGCTGTCGAGTACGGCCTGCAAACGCTGCTGGCCGGCCAGAAGCTCATCAATATTTGTGGCCTGATGTTGGCGCAGCGCCTCGGCCATGATGCCAAAACGCTTGGTTAACCGGTTCATCTCCATCGCTGAGGAAATCGGCAAGGTCACTTCGAAATTGCCTTGACCAATGTTGTCCGCGGCCTGCGCCAAGGCCTCGATCGGTGCGCCAAACCGCCGAGCGATGGCGTGGGCGGTGACAAAACCGATAATCAGTACCGCCAACCCGACTAACCCGATCAACCCGGCAATCAACAGCGCTCGATCTCGCGACTGGCGTTGCGTTTCGGCGATGTTATCCAACGTTCGCTGGTGCTCGATAATCAACCCGCTGCGCAGTGCGTTGAATCTCTCTGTCAGCTCTTTATTGCCACTGAGCACATGGGGCGAATCCGGAAGATCCAACGCCTGCAAGAAACTCAGGTAATCATCCTTGGCCTGTATGAACCCATACTGGTTGTCTTCACTCCTCTGTTCATGGGTGATGCCCTCATCGAGCAGCTGGAGATAATGTTGTTTGGACGCTTCAAAAGCCGCGGCATCGGGCTTTTCGTTGAGCAGCAGGATTAACTGATCACCCAACGTTTGACGCAGCTTGAGCCCCAGGTCCAGCGTGACAAAGTTATTGCGCAGCAGCGCCTCCTGGCTCCCGGCCATCTGCATCACGCTGACCAGCCCAAGCAAGATCCCGAGCAACGCGACGGTGATCAGTGCGGAAATACTCAGAAAAAGCCGGGTACGCAACTTCATCGCCAGTTTCATCGAGGCGGGCTCACAAGTTGTACTGCTTGCGTTTGCGATACAACGTCGAAGCGTCGATACCCAGGGTCTTGGCGGCCTGATCCAGGGTTTCGGCCGTGGCGAGGACTGCGCCGATGTGGGCTTTTTCCAGTTCATCCAGGCTTAGCGCCGCGCCGATACGTGGCGCGTTGTTGATCGGGGTTTCGGCCATGCCGAGGTGGCTGATCTCGACTCGCTCCTGTGGACAAATAATGCTCGCCCGCTCCACCACGTTGCGCAGCTCGCGGATATTCCCCGGCCAGCGATAACTGAGCAGCGCTTCGCGTGCTTCATCACTGAAACCCCGTGCAGGACGCGCGTACTCCTTGACGAAACGGGCCAGAAAACGGTCAGCCAGGGTCAAAATATCTTCCCGGCGCTCACGCAGCGGCGGCAGGTGCAAGGTGATGACATTAAGGCGATAGAGCAGGTCTTCACGGAAACGGCCGTCGCGCACCATGTCTTCCAGGTTTAGATTGGTGGCCGCAAGGATTCGCACATCGGCTCGGCGGGTCACCGGATCGCCAACACGCTCGTATTCTTTATCCTGGATGAAACGGAGCAACTTGGGCTGTAACGCCAACGGAAAATCGCCGATTTCATCAAGAAACAGGGTTCCGCCGTCGGCCTGATTGACACGCCCAAGGGTGCTTTCGCTGGCTCCCGTAAAGGCGCCACGACTGTGGCCGAAGAGCTCGCTTTCCGTGAGTTCGGTGCTCAGGGACGGGCAGTTGATGGTGACGCAGGATTTCTTCGCGCGCTTGCTCCAGCCGTGAATGGCCTGGGACAGCTCACCTTTACCCGTGCCGGACTCGCCGAGAATCAAAATGTTGGCATCTGTGCTGGCGACCTGGCGGGCGGTTTCGAGTACGACTTTCATCGCCGGGCTGTGGGAATCCAGACCATCCTTGGGTTTGCGTACTTCGCCTTCCAGCGCTTCCAGTCGCGCCGACAGCTGCCTCACTTCCAATTGCTTGGCGGTGGCGAGGCGCAATTGATCGGGACTGCAAGGCTTGACCAGGTAGTCGGCGGCACCTGCCTGAATCGCATCGACGGCGGTATCCACGGCGGAGTGAGCGGTGACGATCACCACCCGCATCCAGGGTGCCTGAATGCGCATCTGCGCCAGAACATCGAGTCCATTGTCTTCGCCCAGACGCAAATCGAGGAAACACAGGTCGAAAACCTGGCGCTGCAACAATGCATCAGCCTGCGCCGCGCTGCTGGCGGTAGCGACGCTGTAGCCTTCGTCTTCGAGGCAATAGCGGAAGGTACGCAGGATGGCGGATTCATCATCCACCAGCAGAATGCGGCCTTGATGCTCAGTGGCAGATTCCATCTTCCTACGCTCCTTAAAGAATAATCTTGGGTTAGTACCGGAAAAATCGGGCAAGTTGCATGGTTGATTCTGGTCGATTCCAGCCATCACAGGTAACTATCTCTTTAACTTCCGGCTAATGACCTGATTTTGTTGGCTTTTCATCGCCAAGCCAGTTTCCAGGCAATTGCCTACGTCCCTGTGTGACATCTACGCCCTTCTCTCAATTCAAAAATATTCAAAGCTCCTACGAATCTATCGTGCATTACGCACGACGTTAGAAGGAGCATCGTGCAGGATGCGTCCGAAACGATTTTCGATGACTATCTATGTATTTGATTTACAACGGTTTTTATCCATTAAAAAACTGGCATGCAGGCTGCAATGGTCTGGGTAACCAGGGCATCAATAAACGCCCTAAACCAGTTCACCCCGTGTGGGAGGAGCTTCAGGATGAGTCGCCAACGTGCCGCCCAGATGCGTATCTCGCCACTGCCTATCCAGCAAGGTTTGTTTGCTGTTCTAGCGCTACTGATCACCCTGATCGGCGGCCAGCAATTTCAACGCTGGGAGCAGAGTCAACAGCAAGACGCGGTGCGAGTGTCAATTGAGCACCCGACTCAAACCCATTTCAGCGCCGCCAGCGCCAATCTCGCTGACAGCCCTCCGATGCGAATGATGGACGTCGACCAGGCCCAGCCTGTGAATGAGATGCCTCGTCAGGAACGTTGGGTGTTCTAAAAAACTTGGCGCGTTCGCTGCGCCGGGAAAGCACCACAAGCAATACCTTTAAATAGAAGCGTAAGGAGAATCACCATGTTGAGCTGGGCAATCACATTCTTGATCATTGCCATCGTCGCTGCGGTTCTAGGCTTCGGTGGTATCGCGGGCACCGCCACGGGTATCGCCAAGATTCTCTTTATCGTATTCCTGGTGATGTTTATCGCTTCGTTCTTCTTTGGCCGTCGCGGTCGAGGCTGAATATGAGCGTGGTTAAAGACACTGGCAGCCGCCCTGCTTCCGGGCGGTAGTGCCAAGGCGATAGCGGCCCATGCAGGGCCTGTTGAGGGAACAACTGAAAGTAGATCCACACGGTACTGAATTCGTCATACGAAAGAGGCAGCATTGCTTCTTTCCAGTGCGCTACCCGAGGACGGTAGACGCATGACCAAGGGGTCGGGACGTTCTGCCTGTTTCAGGGGCGGAGTGACCTACGGGTACAGGGAGTGCCTGCGCAAGGGCCGGGTCAGGTAAAGCTGCGACGCAAGTTCGCCGACCCTTCATGGCTCGACGGACTTGCGAAGAGCTTATACGCGCAATGCGTTGATATAGAGCGGACCACTCGGTTTCGCTTCTTCACCATTTCAATCTCCCTTGATTTGCTTGAGAAATACTTTTCTCGGTGTGTGGCGCGCGACCGTACATCGAGAAAAATCGTCGACCTTTTGCCGCGTATTTTCTCCATGTTGCGTGGGATTTTCCTGAAAAATACCCCAATCCAACCTGATCAAAAAGCGCTCAACCTGCCCTGTAATGGCCGGTACACGGCACTTATGACTGCCGATTTGTCGTATTCGAACCGGTTGGGACGGGAGTTTCAGTAAAAAAAGCTCATGCCGATTCGGCATAGGGTAGGCGTTTACGGCATTAGACGTTGCCTCCTTGCATCGGAATAGTTGCGCCTTTTTTCGCCTGCCAGAGAGCCGAAATCACGCGCTCCGGGGCACCTTATACGGGGGCTGGTGCACAAGACTTTTTCGCCACAAGCGTTCCAGTTCTTGCATCTGCCTGAATCAAACGCAAGTAAGGGTAAAAATATGAAGAAGGCAAAACTTAGCCTCGCCTGGCAGATCCTCATCGGTCTGGTATTGGGGATTGCAATTGGTGCGTTGCTTAACCATTTCAGCGCCGAAAAGGCCTGGTGGGTCAGCAACGTCCTGCAACCAGCAGGCGATATCTTTATCCGTCTGATCAAGATGATCGTGATCCCGATCGTTATCTCCTCCCTGGTCGTCGGAATCGCTGGCGTCGGCGACGCGAAAAAACTCGGTCGCATCGGCTTGAAGACCATCGTTTACTTCGAGATTGTCACCACTATCGCCATCGTGGTCGGTCTGATGCTGGCTAACGTGTTCCATCCGGGCACCGGCATCGACATGAGCACCCTGGGTACGGTGGATATTTCCAAGTACCAGGCCACTGCCGCTGAAGTTCAGCATGAACACGCGTTCATCGAAACCATCCTCAACCTGATCCCGTCTAACATCTTCGCGGCCATGGCCCGCGGCGAGATGCTGCCGATCATCTTCTTCTCCGTATTGTTCGGCCTCGGACTGTCGAGCCTGCAAGCGGACCTGCGCGAGCCGTTGGTGAAGATATTCCAGGGCGTGTCGGAAAGCATGTTCAAAGTCACCCACATGATCATGAACTACGCCCCGATCGGCGTGTTCGCACTGATCGCGGTGACAGTCGCCAACTTCGGTTTTGCCTCCCTCCTCCCGCTGGCCAAACTGGTGATCCTGGTTTACGTCGCCATCGCTTTCTTCGCCTTCGTGGTCCTGGGCCTGATCGCTCGCCTGTTCGGCTTCTCGGTCATCAAGCTGATGCGCATCTTCAAGGATGAGCTGGTGCTGGCCTACTCCACCGCCAGCTCCGAGACCGTGCTGCCACGCGTCATCGAGAAGATGGAAGCCTACGGTGCGCCAAAAGCCATTTGCAGCTTCGTGGTGCCGACCGGCTACTCGTTCAACCTCGACGGTTCGACGCTGTACCAAAGCATCGCGGCCATCTTCATTGCCCAGCTCTACGGCATCGACTTGTCCATCAGCCAGCAATTGCTGCTGGTACTGACCCTGATGGTTACCTCCAAAGGCATCGCCGGCGTACCGGGTGTGTCCTTCGTGGTACTGCTGGCCACTCTGGGCAGTGTGGGTATTCCATTGGAAGGCCTGGCGTTCATCGCCGGCGTCGACCGCATCATGGACATGGCCCGTACCGCGCTGAACGTCATTGGTAACGCCCTCGCTGTTTTGGTCATCTCCCGCTGGGAAGGCATGTACGACGACGCCAAGGGCCAGCGCTACTGGAACTCCCTGCCGCACTGGCGCAGCAAGGAAAAACTGCCTGTCGGCGAGATTTCCAGCAACTAAGCAATCTGCTTCTGTAGGAGCGAGCGGTGCGGCGATCCGACTTGCCCGCGAAGAGGCCGGAACATTCAACATCTGTGTTGATTGGTACACCGCCTTCGCGGGCAAGCCTCGCTCCTACAGTACGAAGTTGGTCGCACATGATGTGATGACCCAATTTCGCAGCGGCAACAGGACCCCAAACCAAACCCCGGAGAAATCCGGGGTTTGTCGTTTCTGGCTACCCCGCTATCATTCGCCACATTCTTCGGGGGATTTGACTGATGCTTAATGGCCTATGGCTTGGCTTCTTCATCGTGGCGGCCGTATCGGCGCTGGCGCAGTGGCTGATCGGCGGCAACGCCGGGATCTTTGCGGCGATGGTGGAAAGCATCTTCGCCATGGCCAAGTTGTCGGTCGAAGTGATGGTTCTACTCTTCGGCACCCTCACCCTCTGGCTGGGCTTTCTGCGGATCGCCGAAAAGGCCGGGATCGTCGACTGGCTGGCCAAGGCGCTGGGGCCGCTGTTCCTGCGCTTGATGCCGCAAGTCCCGCCCGGTCACCCGGCTATCGGCCTGATCACGCTGAACTTCGCCGCCAACGCCCTCGGCCTGGACAACGCCGCCACACCCATCGGCCTCAAGGCCATGAAGGCGTTGCAGGAGCTCAATCCCAGCGCGACCGTGGCGAGCAACGCGCAGATCCTGTTCCTGGTACTCAACGCCTCCTCCCTGACCCTGCTGCCAGTGACGATCTTCATGTACCGCGCCCAGCAAGGCGCACCCGATCCAACCCTGGTTTTCCTGCCGATCCTGCTGGCCACCAGTTGCTCGACACTTATGGGGCTGTTGTCCGTGGCGTTCATGCAACGGCTGCGCCTGTGGGACCCGGTAGTGCTCGCCTATCTGATTCCCGGTGCCCTCGCCCTCGGTGGCTTCATGGCGCTGCTGGCGACGCTCTCGTCGGCCGCGCTGGCCAGCCTGTCATCGATCCTCGGCAACCTGACGATGTTCAGCCTGATCATGCTGTTTCTGGTGATCGGTGCGTTACGCAAAGTGAAAGTCTACGAAGCGTTTGTCGAAGGCGCCAAAGAAGGCTTCGACGTGGCAAAAAACCTGCTGCCCTATCTGGTGGCAATGCTCTGCGCAGTGGGTGTGCTGCGGGCGTCTGGCGCGCTGGATTTCGGCCTGGACGGGATTCGGCATCTGGTGGCGTGGGCCGGTTGGGACACGCGCTTCGTTGATGCCTTGCCGACGGCAATGGTCAAACCGTTTTCCGGTAGCGCTGCTAGGGCGATGTTGATTGAAACCATGAAAACGTCGGGGGTGGACAGCTTCCCGGCGCTGGTGGCGGCGACGATCCAGGGCAGTACTGAAACGACCTTCTATGTGTTGGCGGTTTACTTCGGTTCGGTAGGGATCCAGCGGGCGCGGCATGCGGTGGGGTGTGCGTTATTGGCGGAGCTTGCCGGCGTTCTTGGCGCGATCGGCGTTTGCTACTGGTTCTTCGGCTAAACGAGAACCCTTTGTAGGAGCGAGCTTGCTCGCGAAGGCGTATCAGGCGAAATCAATGTGGCTGACCCACCATCGCGAGCAAGCTCGCTCCTACAAGGGGTTATGCCGGACTCAAGGTCTCGCTGGAGGTGCGACTGCCTGCCCTTGTTCAACCGCCCAACTCACTACCTGCGCCGTCAGTTGATCACTCGCCAGACCAAACCCCGTCACCACCGATGACACCTGCATATCACTCAACGGCTGGTGCACTTCAAAACGGCGGCTGGCGAGGATTCTCTGGTCATAACCGCGCACCAGCAATGCATCCAGTCGCACAACGACACTTGCCGCCGAGCCTTGGTACTCGGTCTGAAAGGCCTGCAGACTGCCGCCCAGCTCAAAATCCGCCTGGAAATTGCTGTCGTCGGTACTCAGCAACGGCACCCGGCCATCACGCTGGAATCCGTCCAGCAGTCGATTGCGCAGCAGCACCGGCGCCGGGTCGCTCCAGCGTGAAGCTTTGTAGCTGCTGATCAGGTCGCCTTGCGGGATCACGGCGATTTTCGGGCTGTTCAACGCCTCGCTGGCCTGTGGCTTGGCCAGACGCAGCGACCAGCGCTGCGGGGTGCCATGACTGGCCGATGCGCTGCTCTGTGCCGACGGCAATCGATAAACGTCAGACGGCTCGGCCTTGGGCAGAATCGAGCAGGCGCTGGTTAGTGCGATGCTCGAGGCCAAGGCGAGATAAGTCAGCTTCATGGCGTGAACTCCTTGTTCTTGTCATTGCCCAGCAAGTAACCGCTGGGGTTGGCTTCCAGGCGCTGGGAAATGGCGCGCAACGATGTCAGGGTATCGCGCAGTTCGCGCACGGCAGGGGCCAGGCCATTGAGGCCTTGCATGCCGCTGTTGAGAGAGTCCTGATTGGTCGTGAGCAGCTTGTTGATGGTCGCGCTGCTCTGCTCCAGCGACCTCATTGCCTGCTCGGCGCTGCCGAACATCTGCTTGCCCTGATCATTGAGCAAGCCATTGGCGTTGCGCATCAGCGCCGACGTCTGTTCCAGCATGGCGCCGGCTTGCTTGCCGACCGACGCCAATTGCTGCATCGCCTGGCGAATATCGCCACGCTGATCGGCGATGGTCCCGGTGGTTTGCTCAAGGTGCTCAAGGGTTTTGCTGATGCGCCCGACGTTCTCCGTGGAAAACATCAGGTTGGCGTTTTGCATCAGCGTGCTCACGCCGGCCATCAGGTCGTTGCTGTCGTTGAGCAACCGGGCGATGGGCGAGGGCGATGCGACAATCACCGGCAGATTCCCATCCTTGCCTCTTAACTTCGGACTTTGCGGCGTACCACCGCTGAGCTGGATGATCGATGTCCCGGTGATCCCGGTCAGCGCCAGTTTGGCCTGGGTGTCTTCCTTGATCGGGGTGTCGCCGCCCAGACGAATCCGAGCCAGTACCCGACGAGGATCTTTCGGGTCCAGACGCAACGTCACCACGTCACCGACCTTGATCCCGCTGTACTGCACGGCGCTGCCCTTGGACAAACCACTGACCGCCTCGTTGAAGACGATTTCGTAATCCTTGAACTCGGTATCGACGCTGGACTTGGCCAGCCACAAGCCGAAGAGCAGGGCGCCTGCCACCACAATGACGGTGAACAGGCCAATCAATACATGATGGGCACGGGTTTCCATGTCAGACCTCGTTCAACTGTTGAGCGGCCGTCAACGCCGCGCGGCCGCGAGGGCCATGGAAGTATTGGTGAATCCACGCGTCGTTGGTTTCCGAGACTTTGTCGATGGCGTCCGCCACCAGCACTTTCTTCTGCGCCAGCACCGCCACCCGGTCGGTGATGGTGTAAAGCGTGTCGAGGTCGTGGGTGACCAGAAACACACTCAGGCCCAAGGCATCACGCAGGGTCAGGATCAGTTGATCGAAGGCTGCGGCACCAATCGGGTCAAGGCCGGCGGTGGGTTCGTCGAGAAACAGGATGTCCGGATCCAGTGCCAACGCACGCGCCAGCGCCGCGCGCTTGATCATGCCGCCAGACAGCGAAGCGGGGTACTTGTCCGCTGCCGATAACGGCAACCCGGCCAAGGCCAGCTTCACCGCTGCCAAGTGCTCGGCGTCGGCACGGCTCAGGCCGGCGTGTTCGATCAGGGGCAGGGCAACGTTCTCGGTCACGGTCATTGAAGAGAACAGGGCGCCTTTCTGGAACAGCACACCGAAGCGGCGTTCGACCATGGAGCGCTCATGCCCGGACAGCGTCGGCAGGTTTTTACCAAAGACCTTCACCAGGCCTTCGCTGGGCTGACGCAAACCGACAATGCTGCGCAACAGCACCGATTTGCCGCTGCCGGAACCACCGACCACGGCGAGGATTTCGCCTTTGTACAAATCCAGGTCGAGATTCTCGTGCACGCTCTGGTTGCCGAAGCGATTACACAGGCCACGGACTTCGATCACCGCCTCGCAGGGCGCTCGAGGTAGACGACTCACCAGCCCATCTCCATGAAAAACAACGCGGCTACGGCGTCGATCACGATCACCACGAAAATCGACTGCACCACACTCGATGTCGTGTGAGCGCCGACAGACTCGGCGCTGCCGCTGACCTTGAAGCCTTCAAGGCAGCCAATGGAGGCGATCAGGAACGCGAAGATTGGCGCTTTGACGATCCCCACCAGAAAGTGCTGAACCCCGATGTCGCTTTGTAGCAGCGACAGGAACATCGCCGGTGAGATATCCAGCGATAACGCGCACACCACGCCGCCGCCAACGATGCCCGAGAGCATCGCCAAAAAGGTCAGCATCGGCAGCGAGACCAGCAAGGCCAACACACGTGGCACCACCAACAATTCTATCGGATCCAGACCCAAGGTGCGGATGGCGTCGATTTCTTCGTTGGCCTTCATCGAGCCAATCTGCGCGGTGAACGCACTCGCGGTACGGCCAGCCATCAGGATCGCGGTCAGCAACACACCGAATTCGCGCAGGAAGGAGAACCCAACGAGGTCCACGGTAAAAATACTCGCGCCGAATTTCGCCAGTACGGTTGCGCCAAGAAAGGCCACCACGGCGCCTACCATAAAAGTCAGCAGGGCAACGATGGGCGCGGCATCGAGGCCGGTCTGTTCGATGTGCGCCACCATCGGCGTGATACGCCAGTGTTTGGGGCGAAACAGTTCACGGGCGATGGTTTCCAGGATCAGGCCGACGAAGCCGAGCAATTGAAGGGTGTCCTGCCAGACCGCATCGACAGCGCGGCCGATACGGGTCAACAGTTGAATGCCGACACTGATTTCCGGTTCCTTGACCGGTACGCAGAAGTCAGTCAACGACCGGTAGACCGTCTGCAATAAGGCGCGGTCAGCAGTGGACAGTGTGCAACCGGGATGTTCGGCGGATCGGCCCAAACGCTCGGAGCCCAGCAACTCCACCAGCAGCGATGCCCCGGCCGTGTCGAGCGCGCCGAGGCCATTGAGGTCGATGTGAGTGTTGTCGTCGTATTGGCCGTGAAGCTTTTCGCTCAGCTGCTTGAGATCGGCGTAATGGACAAGCGTCCAGTCACCCGTTACCCGCAATTGCGCGGGTGAGTGAGAGGTGTCCAGTTGGGCATTGCCGGCCGCTGTGCTGCTGGTCATAAGCTCCGTGATTGTTCCGCTGTCAGGCAGAACTACGTAATAGCACGAACCGCATTACTTTTCTTTGATCGGTGTCTTGTCGGTGATCTTGAAGCGCAGAACCCCGATCACCTGACCATCTTCGGTCAACACCCGGACCTGCCAGTCACCGGCCGGATTACCCGGGAAATTCTCTTTGTGGGACCAGGCCCGGTAGCCTTCCTTGCGCCCGCCGTGGATGTCCAGCGGGATGCGATCGACTTCCTTACCGTTGAACTGCCACACATGATAAATCCGCTCGTCCAGACCGCGCGGGGCATTGATGGCGGTATAGGCGTAAAGGCCGCCGCCACGGATCTGATCGGCACTGACCTCATCAAGGCTGTCGCCGGGGCTACGGTCCTGCATTTGCGTGCTGATCGCCACGTCGGTCATCCACAGCGTCGCCGGTGGCACCCACGAACGCAGCACCCAGCCAACGACACCGATGCCCACCGTGATGCTTAGAATCGCCAGCGCGTTGCGCACGGTACGAATCGGGAAGATCGACGCCAGGCTCGGGAACGACAGCACCACGGCCGTGCCCAAGGCGAGCTTGAAACTCTGGGAGGTGGTCAGGTGCAGAATGACGGGCAGGGCGGTCAGCAGTGCTGCGAACAGCGTCAGCGTATGCAACGCGAGGAACGCCCAGCGCCGGGGCGCCAGCCATTTGTAGTAGAGCGGGTCGGTGATGGAAATCAGCGCCGCAATCCCCAGCAGCCCGGTAAAAAGCAACTGGCCGCTGTTCCAGGTGGTGGTGATGAAAAAAAACGGCAGGACGAAGAACAGGCTTTCCTGGTGGATCATTTGCGTGGCGTAACGCAACAGCGGTTGGGGAATTTCGCGCTTGAAGGTCTTGGCGAACAGCTTGGTGAGGCTGTTTTCCAGCATCAGCCAGATCCAGCTGAGCACCATGATGACAGTGATCCAGGTCGCCAGGCCCTGTTGGCGGTCCACCAGAATGAAGCTGCCGACCCCGGAGATAAAACCTCCGAGCGCAATGACCCCGGGATAGCGCTTCATCAATTCCAGGATGCGCTGTACGAAAAGGGTCAGATTAGGCATTCGGCGGTTCGCATTAGTCGTAGGAAAAATCCCCGACAGCGTACCGTCCGCGCGACAGCGTGGCGAGGGCCGCGATCCGGTTCGGAACCCTTGTAGCAGCTGCCGAAGGCTGCGTTCGGCTGCGCAGCAGTCGTTAAACCATTCACCGCGGTATATCAGGTATATGTGACCTAACGGATTTGCGACTGCTGCGCAGCCGAACGCAGCCTTCGGCAGCTGCTACACCGTTGGCGGCGCCCTTCGGTACAAGCGCCAGCCCAGCAGCATCAAGACGATGAGCACGAATGCACCGGCAATCGTCCACATCAACTGGTCATAGCTCATCAGCGGCCGCTCGATCCGCAGATACCCCGGTTGCAGGAGCAACTCACGCACGGCCTTGTTCGCCTCGTCCAGCGTCACGCCTTGCAGTTCTTTGGCGGGATCGTTGAAACGGCCGTCCTCGTAGTCCCCGAGGGAGCTCCAGTAGTAATCGGCCAGTGCGCTGTTGCCTTGTACGGCCCACGCCTGGCGGGCGATGGCGGCCTGTTTGAGGCGATTGAACGTGTCGGCATTCAGGCCGTTTTTGAGCAACTCGGCCTTTAACTCGTCCAATACGTGTTCGGCCTCAGGCACATCGTCGCGCTCAAGGTCGGCGTTCAGGCTCATGAAGCCTACGCCGCCGAACACTTCGCGCTCCGCCCACGGGCCGTAGGACAAACCGTGAGCCAGACGCAGCTGGCGATACAGCGCCCAGTCCAGATAGTCTTTGAGCAAGTCGAACGTTTCATCGTGTTGATCTTCCTGCTCCGGTTCCGGCACCAGCCAGTGCAACTTGGCGCCGCCACCGACCAAGCCGTGAATCAGATTTCGCTCGTGAGCCGCACTGGCCTTGATCTCCGGAAGCGGCAAATGATCGGTGGGGTCGATCGCTACCAGTGCGCCATAGGCCCGTTCCAGATAGGCCGGCAGCAGCCGCTCGAGATCACCCACCACGATCAGCGTCATGTTGTTGGGTGCGTACCAGTCCTTGCGCACCTTCTCCAATTGCTCGCGGGTCAGGTGATCGACTTCCGCCCGTTCGGGGCATTTGAGGCCCAGTTCCACCGCCAGTTGATTACTCGCTGTGTGCCCCAGGTCCTGACGATCCAGCCAGCGCTGCAGGTGTGAGTAATGGCCGCCGTCTTCGCGCTCGACCACTTGCTTGGCGGCGTTGATTGCGTTGTCGTCGATTCGGGTCTGGGTCAGCAGTGCCAGCAGCAGATCGAGGACCTTGCGCTGGTTTTTCGCCGGGGCCTCAATGACGAATGTCGTATCGGCGTTGCTGGTGTACGCGTTCCACTCACCGCCCAAAGCCTGCATGCGTTCTTCCAGACCGCCTTCACCGCTGGCGTCGATACCGCTGAACAGCAAGTGTTCGAGCAGATGCGGCAGCTCCTTGTCCGCGCAATTGAAGTCATCCAGGCCAACGCCGACCACCAGACGAATCGCCACATGCCCGCGCTCGGTGCCGGGTTTGAGCAGCAATTGCAGGCCATTGGGCAAGGCATAGCCTTCGACCTGAAAGCGATCCAGGGCAAATGAGGGGAACGAACCGATCAGCAGACAAACGAACAACAGACAACGCATAACAAGTTCCCAGGCAACCAATCGGAGATCCGTGCTGTCAGTCCTGGCGCCTTCGCGAGCAAGCTTGCTCCCACATTTAAAACGCATTCCTCTGTGGGAGCGAACCTGCTCGCGAAGAGGCTTTCAGGCTGAACCACTGTAACTGACTGACCACTCAGCCAGACGTTCAAGGCGAATGTGTGATGTCAGCCAAATCGTCGGCAGCCAGTGCGCCGGTATCGGATGTTTCCAGCACCGCATAAGCACTGCTGCAGAACAGCGAATTAAGACGCTTCATGTCCGCGATCAACTCCAGGTGCAACGAACTGGTCTCGATACTTTGCACGATCTTACGTTGCAACCGGCTGACGTGAGCATGGGCCAGGCGGCGTTCCTGTGCGCGAAAGCGACGTTTTTCACGCAGCAACAGACGGGCGCTTTCCTTGTCGGAGCTGAGGAACACCGACAATCCCAGGCGCAGGTTGGAAATCAACTGACTGTGCAGCCCCGCCAACTCTTCCAGACCGACCTCGGAAAAAGATCGGCGCTGCGACGTTTTCTGCTGCTGAACCTTGCGCAGCATGCGTTCGATCAGGTCGCTGGCGAGTTTGAGATTAATCGCCAGCTCGATGATTTCCGCCCAGCGCCGGCTGTCCTGATCGCTGAGGTCTTCCCGGGGCATTTGCGCCAGGTACAGTTTGATAGCGCTGTAGAGAGCTTCGACATCGTCGGTCAGACGGCGCACTTCCTGGGTGACGGCAGTCTGTTTACCCCGCAGCACGTCGAGCATGGCTTCGAGCATGCTGTCGATCAGGTCGCCCATGCGCAGGGTCTCCCGCGCGGCGTTGGTCAGTGCCAGGCCAGGTGTGTCCAGCACCGTCAGATCAAGATGCCGGGGCTTGGCCAATCCATTGGTTTCCGGGCGCTCCGGCAGCAACCAGGCACACAGCCTGGCCATCGGCCTGACGCTGGGCAGCAGGATCAGGCAACGCGCCGTGTTGTAGAGCAGGTGGAAGCCGATGACCATTTCCTGGGGGCTGAAATCGAGGCTGTCGATCCAGTGCACCAAGGGGTCGAGTACCGGAATGATCAGCAACAGACCTATCAACTTGTACAACAGGCTGCCCAATGCAACCTGTCGACCTGCAGCGTTCTGCATGCTGGTACTCAAGAACGCAAGAATACCGCTGCCGATGTTGGCGCCGATGACCAGCCCGATGGCGACGGGCAAGCTGATCACACTGGCGCCGGCCAGGGTCGCGGTCAGCAGGACGGCGGCCAGGCTGGAGTAGGAAATCATCGCAAACAGCGCGCCGACCAGGGCGTCGAGCAGAATGTCGCCGGTCAGCGACGCGAAGATCACTTTGACCCCTTGGGCATGGGTAATCGGCGCGGCGGCTTCGACGATCAGTTGCAGCGCCAGAATGATCAGCCCCAGCCCGATGCTGACCCGGCCCATCTGCCCAAGTCGGGTTTGCTTGCGGGACAGGAAGAAAATCACCCCGAGGAAGATCAACAGCGGCGACAACCATGACAAATCGAGCGTCAGGACCCTGGCCATCAACGCTGTACCGACGTCAGCCCCCAGCATGGTCGCCAGGGCCGGGGTCAGCGCCATCAGGCCCTGTCCGACAAAAGAGGTCACGAGCATGGCCGTCGCGTTGCTGCTCTGGACCATCGCGGTCACGACGATCCCTGCAATGAACGCCAGCCAGCGCCTGGACATATTTCGGCCAATGACATGGCGCAGGTTGGAACCGTAGACCCGCAGGATGCCGGTTCGGACGATGTGCGTGCCCCAGATCAACAAGGCCACGGCAGATAGCAAATTGAGCAGGGTGAGCATACTGGCCCCCTGTGGTGGTAGCGCCCCAAAGGGGCAAGTTACGGTGCCGCGCTTTTTCTACGTGTCTTTAAGCTGTAGTTGGCTAACGGTCTGCGCGCCAGCATCGCACAGCTAAAGAAGCGATTGAAACAAAACCGTTATGAAAACAGCTTGATGCAGATGTGCAAAAGGAGCCCGAAGGCCCCCGCAATACTATGTAGGAGCGAGCTTGCTCGCGATGGTGTGTCAGCCAAATTGATGTCGACTGACACACCATCGCGAGCAAGCTCGCTCCTACAAGGGTTACTGGCCCGGAATGTCCTTGCGCAGTTTCACCGGATCTTGCTGTTTCTTCTTTTTCGCGATCGCGGTGCGCATCTTGATGTTGATCGCTTCAACCGCCAGGGAGAACGCCATGGCGAAGTAGACGTAGCCTTTTGGCACGTGCACGTCGAAGGATTCGGCAATCAATACGGTACCGACGACCAACAGGAACGAGAGCGCCAGCATCTTCAGCGACGGGTGCTTGTCGATGAACTCGCTGATGGTGCCGGAAGCCCACATCATCACCAGCACGGCAACGATGATCGCCGCGACCATGACCGGTACGTACGACACCATGCCCACGGCGGTAATGACCGAGTCCAGTGAGAACACGATGTCGATGATCGCGATCTGAATGATGGTGTAGAGGAAGTTGCCGCCCTTGCTGGTCGGCTCGTCGGCGGTTTCGTCTTCACCTTCCAGCGCGTGGTACATCTCTTGCGAGCTCTTCCAGAGCAGGAACAGGCCACCAGAGAACAGGATCAGGTCACGCCCGGAAATACCCTGCCCGAATACAACGAACAGATCGGCCGTGAGGCGCATGACCCAGGTGATCGACAGCAACAACAGAATCCGTGTGACCATGGCCAGCGCCAGGCCGAAAATCCGGGTGCGTGCCTGCATATGCTTGGGCATGCGGCTGACCAGGATCGAAATCATGATGATGTTATCGATACCCAGAACGATTTCCAGGGCGGTCAGGGTAAAGAAGGCAACCCAGATTTCAGGGTTGGTCAGCCATTCCATGTGTATTCCTTTGAGGATGTGTTAAACCACGAAGGGCCCGGGCTTCAAACAGCAAAGCCTGGACCCGCCATGGTGAGTCTTGGGCTTACAGCGTGCTGAATAGCGGAAAAATCCCCATCAGCAATGCTGCAACCAGTATGCACATACACACCAGTACGGCCCATTTCAGGGTAAAGCGTTGGTGGTCACCGAATTCGATACCGGCCAGGGCCACCAACAAATAGGTCGACGGTACCAGCGGGCTCAACAAATGGACGGGCTGACCAACGATCGAGGCACGTGCCATTTCCACCGCGGTTATACCGTAATGACTGGCGGCTTCGGCAAGCACCGGCAATACACCGTAATAAAATGCGTCGTTCGACATGAAGAACGTGAACGGCATGCTCACCAGCGCAGTAATCACGGCCAGGTAGGGGCCGAGGAAATCCGGAATGACGGCCAGCAGGCTTTTCGACATCGCGTCGACCATGCCAGTGCCCGACAGGATGCCGGTGAAGATACCCGCCGCGAAAATCAAACCGACCACCGCCAGCACGCTGCCCGCGTGGGCCGCAACGCGATCCTTCTGCTGTTGCAGGCAAGGATAATTGACGATCATCGCGATACTGAACGCCACCATGAACAGCACGGGTAGCGGCAACAGCCCCGCAATCAGGGTACACATCAGCGCCAGGGTCAGCGCGCCGTTGAACCAGATCAGTTTCGGACGGCGGGCGTCAGGGAACTGCGAAACGGTGATTTCGCTGTGGTCGATTTCATCGCCGGCCAGGTGCAATTCACCCAGACGAGCACGCTCGCGTTTACCGTAGAAGTAGGCAATCGCCAGAATCGCCACCACGCCGGCCAGCATCGCAGGAATCATAGGCACGAAGATGTCTGAGGGGTCCACATGCAGCGCACTGGCCGCACGGGCCGTCGGGCCGCCCCAGGGCGTCATGTTCATCACACCACCGGCAAGGATGATCAGACCGGCCATGATCCGTGGGCTCATGCCGATGCGGCTGTAGAGCGGCAACATGGCGGCCACACAGATCATATAAGTGGTCGCGCCGTCACCATCGAGGGAGACGACGAGCGCCAGTACGGCGGTGCCGACCGAAACTTTCAGCGGGTCACCCTTGACCAGTTTGAGGATCTTGCGCACGGCCGGGTCGAACAGGCCGGAGTCAATCATCAGGGCGAAATACAGAATGGCGAACATCAGCATCACACCGGTCGGTGCGAGCTTGGTGATGCCTTCGAGCATCATCGGTCCGATCTTCGGCGCAAAGCCACCGAACAGGGCGAAGATGATTGGAATGATGATCAGGGCGATCAGCGCGGACAGGCGCTTGGTCATGATCAGGAACATGAACGTGATGACCATGGCAAAGCCAAGGAAAGTCAGCATGGGAAAACTCCAGGCGTAGCGCAGCTAGGGAAATGGGCGAACCGGGTGGGTCAGCGCAAAACGGGGAGCACAAGGCGTACGGGGGGAGTGACAGCGAAGCGGCGGGTAGCAAAGGACATCAGGATCACCATTGTTGTTGTTAAATGGGCCGTGCGAGCCATCAAACACTCGCTAAGCCAACCGGTCTGTTGCCGGCAGTGGGGGCGATCCTAATCGCGCAAGCTTTCAGCCAGCTTTCGCCGGTGAAAGCATTGACCGCAAGTGCAACCGGTCGTCGGACGGGCTTAAAGGCCCTGATTACGGGGCAGGCGGGAAAATTGGTCGATATTCATACAGTCGGCTGCCATTGCGGACACCTTCCGGGCGGACCCGAAGAAAGCCTCTGATCAAAAAATAGACAGATCCAGCGGCCGAATCGCACCCATCCAGATCGCATGTTCGGTGTGGTCGAGCAGATCGTCGCCCGTGTCCGGGTGCAGGAATACCACCAAACCCTTGCGATTGAGCGCCAGCCACGGCAGCACTTCGCCAATCAGTTCAGGTCCGAATGCCAGTTGGCAGCTCCAGTCCGGGTGCGGGCCGACCGGACGTTCGTGAACGCGGCCCATCTTCAACGGGAACAGTTGTGCCGCCCGTTCACACAAGGCTCGTGCCTGGGAGAGGGTGCTGGCGTTAAAATAGACATGGGCGTGATACCCCTTGATCTCTTGCATCTGGAATCCCTCTAAAACCTGGTCGAACCCTCACCGTTCCCTACAGGTCACACGTCATAGACGTAGGAAAGTATGGAGCCCGCCATGAAAAATGCCGAAACCCCGGTGGTGAAAGTGGTGCTTTATGGTGCCATGAGTAGCTTGGGCAGCGCGCTAATGGCTGAAATGCTGCGGCGCCAACATGAAGTCATCGCCATTCTCGATGACCTGACAGCGCTCGCGCCGCGCCCGGGTTTGCGGGCCAAGACCGGCGATTTGTTCAATGCCCAGCGCGTAAAGCAAAGTGTCGCGGGCTGTTCGGCGGTTATTTGCCTGTTAGACGCGCCCGGGTTGCCGTTCGACAGTGAGCACGTGGAAAAAACCATCGTGCCGGGGCCGGTCGAGCAAGTGCTGGCCGTGGATGCGCTGATCGATGGCATGCAAGCGGCAGGCATTACCCGGCTGTTTCTGGTGGGCGATTTCGACGTGCTGGACGATCCGGAAATAGAGGATCAGTTGCAACGCCACGCCGCCGAGGAAATCCGTGAAGCCCTGCAAAGCAGCACCTTGCATTGGACGCTGGTAAATGCACCGCACAGCGTGCCGGGCCTGACCATTGAACATTTCAGCCGGGTCAGCAGCAGCCTGGAGCCAGGCCTGGTCGAACCGCTTCAGCGTTTGAGTCGAGTGGCGGTGGGGGTCGCCGATGAGCTGCGACTGAACCTGCACGTCGGTGAGCATGTGAATTTCGTTGCGACTTCAGAGTAGTAAAAAGTTCGCTTTCACACAGCAATCGACGGCAACGGCAAGCCATTGAGCGATTGCGCACTGCTGGCCTGCTCCGCCATCAACCAGTCCACAAACTGTTGAATCAAAGCCCCGCGCCGCTTGCGCTGGGGCAGGACCACGTAATAGCCCAGTCGGGAGATCACCGTTTCAGCAATCGGTCGACACAACAAACCCTGCGCCAGCAAGTTATCCACAAGGTGTCGCCAGCCGATTGCCACGCCTTGCCCGCCAATCGCCGCTTGAATCAACAAGGTGTAATTATCGAAGCGCAATTGCCCCGGCACGGGCGCAGAAGTAATCCCCAGCTCACGAAACACGCCACTCCAGTCGAACCAGTTACTGCTGTTCTCACCGCGCAGGTGAAGCAGCGGAAATTCCAATAACGACTGGGCCGGCAAGGGCAGGGGACGGTCCTTGAGCAACAGTGGACTGCACACCGGGAACACTTCTTCGCTGAATAGCCAATGGCTTTCGCCCTGTTTGAAACGACCGTCGCCAAACAGTACTGCCACATCGATATCGGTCCGCAGCATGTTGAGGCTGCGTTCGCTGGTGACCAGGCTGACGTCAACTTGAGGATTGGCGGCATGAAAGCGGTGCAAACGTGGCATCAGCCAATACGCGGCGAAGGCGAAATCAGTGGCGACCTGCAACACCTCGTGTTGCTGTTGCGCACTGATTGCGCTCAACCCTGCATCGATATTCTGCAAACCGAGCTGAACCTGCTCATAAAGAGTCGTCCCGGCCTCGGTCAATTCAATGCCGCGATAAATGCGGTCGAACAGTCGCGTAGCGAGCTGTTCTTCCAGCCGCTTGATCTGCTGGCTGATCGCCGGTTGCGTGGTGCCGAGCTCTCCTGCAGCAGCGGTAAAGCTGCGCTGACGAGCCGCCGATTCAAACGCGCGGAGCAAATCCAGAGATAAATCACCAAGGGCGTCATACATAAGCTGTGCTTATCCTAGTCATTGCCTGGCATGGGCTTTACCACAATGAGCATGGACCCCATGCTCGATTGCAGCACTCTCGCATAAATATTCACTATGGAATGCCGCGATCACATGAAGCGCAAGAATATTCTTTTCATCATGGCCGATCAGATGGCCGCGCCAATGTTGCCGTTCTACGGCCCTTCGCCTATTAAACTGCCGAATCTCAGCCGCCTCGCCGCCGAAGGCGTGGTGTTCGACGCCGCTTATTGCAACAGCCCACTCTGCGCACCGTCGCGTTTTACCCTGGTCAGCGGTCAGTTGCCGAGCAAGATTGGCGCCTACGATAACGCGGCCGATTTCCCCGCCGATGTACCGACCTATGCTCACTACCTGCGTCGCCTCGGTTACCGCACAGCGTTGTCGGGCAAGATGCACTTCTGCGGTCCGGACCAGTTACACGGTTACGAAGAACGCCTGACCAGTGACATTTACCCGGTCGACTACGGCTGGGCCGTGAACTGGGATGAACCGGACGTACGTCCGAGCTGGTTTCACAACATGTCGTCGGTGCTGCAAGCCGGACCGTGCGTGCGCACCAATCAGTTGGATTTCGACGAAGAAGTGGTGTTCAAGGCCCAGCAATACCTGTTCGATCACATCCGCGAGGATGGCGATCAACCCTTCTGCCTGACCGTTTCAATGACTCACCCCCACGACCCGTACACCATTCCCAAGGCTTTTTGGGACCTGTACGACGATGCCGACATCCCGCTGCCCGACACGCCGGCGCAGGCCGAACTCGATCCGCACTCTCAGCGTTTGCTCAAGGTTTACGACCTGTGGGACAAGCCGCTGCCTGTGGATAAGATTCGCGATGCGCGCCGTGCCTACTTCGGCGCTTGCAGCTATATCGATAGCAACGTCGGTAAACTCCTGCAAACGCTTGAGGAAACAGGGCTGATCGACGACACCATCATCGTGTTCTCGGGTGACCACGGCGACATGCTCGGTGAACGCGGGCTTTGGTACAAAATGCACTGGTTCGAAATGGCCGCCCGCGTTCCGCTGTTGATCAGTGCCCCGGGTCAGCTCGGGGCTGGCCGGGTCAGCGCAGCAGTGTCGACTGCCGATTTGCTGCCTACGTTCGTGGAGCTGGCCGGAGGATCGCTGGAGCCGGGTCTGCCGCTGGACGGTCGCTCACTGGTTTCGCACCTGAACGGGCAGGGCGGTCACGACGAAGTCTTCGGCGAGTACATGGCCGAAGGCACCATCAGTCCGCTGATGATGATTCGCCGCGGCGCCTACAAATTTATCTACAGCGAAGACGACCCTTGCCTTCTCTTTGACCTGCAGAACGACCCACGCGAACAGGAAGAACTCAGCAAATCGCCCCAACATCGGCAGCTGTTCGACGATTTTCTCGCTGAAGCCCGGGCTAAATGGGATATCCCGGCGATCCACCATCAAGTGCTTGCCAGCCAAAGGCGCCGGCGATTCGTCGCCGAGGCGCTGACCATTGGCAAGCTCAAGAGCTGGGATCACCAGCCGCTGGTCGACGCCAGCCAGCAGTACATGCGTAACCACATCGACCTCGACGATCTGGAGCGTAAAGCACGTTATCCACAACCCTGCCAAAACCAATAATGTTAAGGGGAAGTCCATGCAAAAGTTATCCACAGTACTTACAGTCGGGCTCCTGGCTCTGGGCAGTGCATCGGCGTATGCCGATCAGAGCTGCGAGACGGTGAAAATGGCTGACCCTGGCTGGAGCGACATCGCCGCAACCAACGCCATCACCGGGTTTCTGCTGGACGGCATGGGCTATAAGGCCAAAGTCGACACCCTCGCGGTGCCGATCACCTTTGGCGGTCTGAAGGACGGCCAGGTCGACGTGTTTTTGGGTAACTGGATGCCGGCGCAACAGGGCTTCTACGACAAGTTCGTGGCCACGGGCGATGTCACTCAACTGGCGAAGAACCTCGACGGCACCGAATTCACCCTCGCTGTTCCGGACTACGTCTGGGATGCAGGTGTGCATAACTTTTCCGACTTGAACAAATTCGCCGACAAGTTCGACCGAAAGATCTACGGCATCGGCTCCGGTGCTCCGGCGAACATTTCGCTGCAAGAGATCATCAAGAAAAACGACTTCGACATGGGTCAGTGGAAACTCGTCGAATCCAGTGAGCAGGCAATGCTGGCGGAAGTATCCCGCGCCGTGAAGAAACAGAAGTTCGTGACCTTCCTCGGCTGGACACCGCACCCCATGAACGTGCAGCTGAAAATGCACTACCTGAAGGGCGGCGAGAAGTACTTTGGCGATACCGGCAGCGTCCACACCCTGACGCGCAAGGGCTACGCCGAAGCCTGTCCAAACGTTGGCAAACTGCTCACCAACCTGAGTTTCACTCAGGAAATGGAGAACAGCATCATGGCCGAGGTGGTGAACAAGAAAGTCAGCAATGCTGATGCTGCCAAGGCGTGGATCAAGGCCAATCCGGCGGTGCTGGATAAATGGCTGGATGGCGTGAAGACTGCGGATGGCAAGGACGCGTTGCCAGCGGTTAAAGCCAAACTCTAACCAGCCCCTGTAGGAGCGAGGCTTGCCCGCGAAGAACGATAACGCGGTTTTTCTGAAGAACCGCGTTATCGTTCTTCGCGGGCAAGCCTCGCTCCTACAGAGGGAAAGATCGGCGTCTGTCCTGTTACCCTTGCGCAAACTTCCACCCGAGAGGACCCATGGCCTTCCCCAGCCGCCATTCGCTCTTCCCCTTCCTTAGCTGGCTGCCCCGGCAGACCCGCGCCAGTGTCGGGCGTGACCTGATCGTCGGCCTCAGCGGCGCGATTCTCGCGTTGCCGCAATCCATTGCCTACGCCTTGATCGCCGGCCTCCCACCGGAATATGGCTTGTACGCCGCCATCATCCCGGTGTTGATCGCCTGCCTCTGGGGTTCGTCATGGCATTTGATCTGTGGTCCTACGGCTGCGATCTCCATTGTCCTGTTTGCCAGCGTCAGCCCTCTGGCCGTCCCTGCGTCACAGGACTACATCACACTGATCTTGTTGCTGACGCTTCTCGCCGGCATTTTCCAGTGGCTGTTGGGGTTGCTGCGTTTTGGCGCCTTGGTCAATTTCGTTTCTCACTCGGTGGTGCTGGGCTTCACCCTCGGTGCGGCGGTGGTGATTGCCATCGGCCAACTGCCAAACCTGCTGGGGCTGGACTTGCCCAGCCAGGCAACGGCGCTGAACAGCTTGATGACACTGTTCAGTCATCTGGGTGAAGTGGATAAGCCTTCATGGATGCTGGGCCTGGCGACGGTCGTCGTGGGCTTCATACTGAAACTGCTGTTGCGACGTTGGCCGACGCTATTGATCACCCTGGCACTGAGCGGATTGCTGGTCTGGCTCTGGCCTTCAATGTTCGGCCACGTGAAGCTGGTCAGTGCGTTTGTCGGGCGCCTGCCACCGTTCAGCCCATTGCCGTTGGACCTGGACCTGATACTTCGTCTGCTGCCCAGCGCGGTGGCGGTCGGTATGCTCGGTCTGGTCACCAGCCTGTCGATTGCTCGCTCATTGTCGGCCCGCTCGCAGCAGTTACTCGACGCGAATCAGGAAGTCCGCGCCCAGGGTTTATCGAACATGGTCGGTGCCTTTTTTTCCGGCTCGCTATCCGCCGGTTCCTTCACTCGCTCGGGCCTGAGCTACGAAGCGGGTGCCTGCTCGCCTTTGGCCGGCGTCTTTTCAGCGTTGTGGGTGGGGCTTTTCGCCATCTTCGGCGCGAGCTTGATCGCCCACATCCCGATTCCAGCGATGGCTGGCAGCATTTTGTTGATTGCATGGGGGTTGGTGGATCATCGCGGCATTCGTGCGTTGTGGCGGGTCAGCCACTCCGAGTTCCTGGTCATGGCGCTGACCTGCGTTGCAACGTTGCTGCTGGAGTTGCAGACGGCTATTTATGCCGGCGTTCTGGCCTCGCTGTTCTTCTACCTCAAGCGCACCTCGCAACCTCGGGTACAGCATTGGCGCGAAGGGGATGAAGACATCCTGCGGGTCGGTGGATCAATTTTTTTCGGTGCCAGCCATTACCTGCAAGTGCGCCTGCAACGGATGCACGGCGCGCGCGTGGTGATCGAGGCGCAACACATCAACTTCATCGATTATTCGGGGGTGGAAATGTTGCATCAGGAAGCGCGGCGACTGCTTCAGCAGAACCGCAGCTTGACCTTGCGCGGGGCGAGGTCGCCGGTGGTGGTGGAGTTGAGGAAGCTGGAAGGGGCGGAGAAATGCCCTATCAGGTTTGAAGATTGATCCACCATCGCGGTGATCCCTTGTGGGAGCGAGCCTGCTCGCTCCCACATTGATTACAGTGCCAACTGCCGGCGCAGTTCGGCCAGCACCGGCGCAGTGTCCGGGCGCACACCGCGCCACAGGAAGAAGGCTTCTGCCGCTTGTTCAGCGAGCATCCCCAAGCCATCCATCGACACTGCCGCGCCATGTTCACTGGCCCAGCGGCAGAATGACGTCGGCTCCTTGCCGTACATCATGTCGTAACAAACCGTCTTGCCCGGTTCGATCAGGCTGCTGGCAATCGGCGGGACATCGCCTGTCAGGCTGGCCGACGTCGCGTTGATGATCAGGTCCACCGACTCTTGCAGCCAATCAAAACCACTGGCCGATACCGGCCCCAGATCGGCGAACAATTCCGCCAGCAGCTCGGCTTTTTCCACCGTGCGATTGGCGATGATGACTGAGGCCGGCTGTTCGGCCAGCAGTGGCTCAAGCGCGCCACGCACGGCACCACCGGCACCGAGCAGCAGGATGCGTTTGCCCTTGAGGCTGAAACCGGCGTTTACCGTCAGGTCCCGCACCAGCCCGGCACCGTCGGTGTTATCACCCAGCAGGCTGCCATCGGCGAGTTTGCTCAAGGTGTTCACTGCGCCGGCCCGCTGCGCCCGTTCCGTCAGGCTGTCGGCCAAGCGGAACGCGTCTTCCTTGAACGGTACCGTCACATTGGCGCCGCGACCTTCGAGGAAAAACTCCCGGGCAAAGTCGGAAAAGTCATCGAGCGGCGCCAGCGAAGTGTTGTAGTCCAGTTGCTGACCCGTCTGCTCGGCGAACAGGCGATGGATCAGCGGCGACTTGCTGTGGCCAATCGGGTTACCGAATACAACGTAACGGTCCATCAGAATTCCTCGTTCAGGCCTCGGCCAACCAATCGCGATCTTGCAGGAAGTACTCGGTCAGCCGCGCCTCTTCGCTGCCCGGCTCGGCTTTCCAGTCGTAGCCCCAGCGGACTTGCGGCGGCAGGGACATGAGGATCGACTCGGTACGCCCGCCCGACTGCAGGCCGAACAACGTGCCACGGTCATAGACCAGGTTGAATTCAACGTAACGCCCACGGCGGAATTCCTGGAACTCCCGCTGTTTGGCGGTGAACAGATCATTTTTGCGGCGCTGCACGATCGGCAAGTATGCGTCGATGTAAGCATCACCGATGGCGCGCATGAAGGCGAAGCTGGTGTCGAAATCCCACTCGTTCAAGTCATCGAAGAACAGACCGCCGATGCCACGCGGTTCGTGGCGATGCTTGATGTGGAAGTAGCTGTCGCACCAGGCTTTGTAGCGAGCGTAAACGTCCGGACCGAACGGTTCACAGGCCTGCTCCGCGACGCGGTGCCAGTGCACGCAGTCCTCGATGTTGCCGTAATACGGCGTCAGGTCAAATCCACCGCCGAACCACCAGACCGGTTCTTCACCTTCTTTTTCAGCAATGAAAAAGCGCACGTTGGCGTGGGAGGTCGGCACATGCGGGTTGTGCGGGTGAATCACCAGTGACACGCCGAGGGCTTCGAAGCCACGGCCGGCCAGTTCCGGCCGATGAGCGCTGGCGGACGGTGGGAGACCGCTGCCAAAGACGTGGGAAAAGTTAACACCGCCCTTCTCGATCACCGAGCCGTTTTCGATCACTCGCGTGCGACCGCCACCACCGGCAGGCCGGGCCCAGGCGTCTTCGACGAAGTGTGTGCCGCCGTCTTCAGCTTCCAGGGCAGCGCAAATTCGGTCTTGCAAGTCGAGCAGGTAGGCTTTTACGGCCTCGGTGCGGGTTGTCATGTCATCACCTTGAATCGGGCGAAGCTACGCGGCGCTCCATCGGAACAGGGGCCGGTGCAAATGGGCGCGTAGCATAACATCGCAGGTGACCCCGTCGCAGTTGACGAAGATCAAGCTAGGGAGTTCGATAGGGCGCTTGGCGCTACAAATCTAGAAGCTAAGACCTAAGGAGAGTTCTGATGGCAAAGCGTATCCAGTTCCGCGCCCATGGCGGCCCCGAAGTGCTCGAGTATGTCGATTACCAACCCGCCGAGCCCGGCCCGCAGCAAGTTCGCGTCACCAACAAGGCGATTGGCCTGAATTTCATCGACACCTATTACCGCAGCGGCCTCTATGCGCCGCCAGCGTTGCCGTCAGGCCTGGGCGCGGAAGGTGCGGGTGTGGTCGAAGCGGTGGGCAGCGACGTAACCCGCTTCAAGGTCGGCGATCGCGTGGCGTACGGCAGCGGCCCATTGGGCGCCTACAGTGAAGTTCACGTATTGCCAGAGGCCAATCTGGTGCGCCTGCCGGACGCGATCAGCTTCGAACAGGCCGCCGGCGTGATGCTCAAAGGCCTGACCGTGCAGTACTTGCTGCGCCAGACGTATGAACTCAAGGGTGGTGAGACCATTCTGTTTCACGCCGCTGCCGGTGGTGTCGGTTCCCTGGCCTGCCAATGGGCCAAGGCGCTGGGCGTGAAGTTGATCGGCACGGTCAGCTCAGCGCAGAAAGCCGCATTGGCCAAGGCCAACGGTGCTTGGGCGACCATCGATTACAGCCACGAAAACGTCGCACAACGCGTACTGGAATTGACTGACGGCAAAAAGGTCCCGGTGGTGTACGACGGCGTTGGCAAGGACACTTGGCTGACGTCGCTTGATAGCGTGGCGCCGCGGGGTCTGGTGGTGAGTTTTGGCAATGCGTCTGGCGCGGTGGATGGGGTGAACCTGGGGATTTTGGCGGCGAAGGGATCGCTGTACGTGACCCGGCCGACCCTGGCGACCTACGCCAACAACGCTGAAAACCTGCAGCGCATGGCGGATGAACTGTTTGAAATGATCATCAGCGGGAAGCTGAAGGTCGACATCAGCCAGAGGTATCCATTGGCTGAAGCCGCGAAAGCGCAGACCGAGTTGTCGGCGCGGCGGACCACGGGCTCGACTGTTCTGTTGCCCTGACGGACGCCATCGCGAGCAAGCTCCCACACTGGATCGTTGTCGAACACAAAATCTGTGTCCACCGACGATCCAGTGTGGGAGCGAGCTTGCTCGCGATGGGCTCACCTCGGTCTCAATCCGGGCGCACAACATGCCCGGTCGCCAGGTCGCGAATCACGCTCGGATTCTTGCGCCCACCCAATCTCCCGCCCAACACCAAATCAACCTGCCCACGGAAATACTGCTCCACACGAATCCGTGTGCGCGCCGCCGGCCGGCCCTGTGGATTAGCCGACGTTGAGATCAGTGGCCCCACCAATGCGCATAGATCCCGTATCTGTGGGTGATCGCTGACCCGCAGCGCCACGGTTTCATGCACGCCGGTAATCCACTGGGGCAACAGGTTCTGATGCGGTACCAGCCAGGTATTGGGTCCCGGCCAGGTGCTGGCCATGCGGTCCATCCAAAGTTCGGGGAAATCTTCGAAAAGAAAGTCGAACTGGCGAATGTTGTCAGCAACCAAAATCAGGCCCTTTTCCACAGACCGGCCCTTGATCAGCAGCAGACGCTCTACCGCTTCCTCGTCCCACGGGTCGCAACCCAGGCCCCAGACCGCTTCGGTTGGATAGGCAATCACCGCCCCTGCGCGAATGGCTCGTGCGGCTTGTTGCACACGCCAACTGTTGACCATGAAAAACTCTCCGGAATAAGGCTCTGCGCAGTTTACCGATGTTCCTTATAAAACCTAGCTTACCCGCGCAAACCAGCGCCCGCTTTCACAGACCGCACAGCCCTCCATTTCCAGCTCCGTCAGCGCCGCCAGCACTTTGGACAAGGCCCAGCCGCTGGTGATTGCCAGCGCTTCACTGGTGTGGGGCGCGGCATGCAACAGCAAGAGTAACGGATGTGTCACCGATGGCGCCTCCGTGGATATCGGCAACCGTTGCCAGCCACGCAACGCTTCGAGGATATGCTCGATGGTTTCCACCAGCACCGCACCGTCACGGATCAGCTGATGACAACCGCGCGCACCGGGATGATGGATCGATCCCGGGATCGCATACACCTCTCGCCCTTGCTCCGCCGCCAGCCTCGCGGTGATCAACGACCCGCTGGCGACACTGGCCTCGACCACCAACACACCGAGGGACAAACCGCTGATGATTCGATTGCGGCGGGGGAAGTTGCTGGCCGTTGGACCGGCGTCCAGCGGGAACTCAGAAACCACCGCGCTACCTGACGCAATCATGGCATCCGCCAAGCGTTTATTGCGCTGTGGATAAAACTTTTCAAGTCCCGTGCCAAGTACACCGATCGTTCGCCCGCCCACATCTAAAGCGGCTTGATGCGCGGCGGCATCGATGCCGAGGGCCAGACCGCTGGTGATGACAAAACCGGCGCCCGCCAGACTCCGGGAAAACGCGGCAGCGGTGTCCATTCCCGGCCGAGAAGCGCGACGGCTGCCGACCATTGCCAGCTGCGGCTTTTCCAGGATGCCCGGATCGCCCGCCACGAATAACAACGGCGGTGCATCACTGATCTGCGCCAGCAGCGCCGGGTAGTCAGGCTGGTCCCACATCAGTAAATGCTGGCCCGGACGCTCTAGCCAAGCCAATGCGTGGTTCGCACCCTCGCGCACTTCCTGGGCGCGTCGAGCCTGTGCGCAAGCGAAAGGTAAACCGAGAGAATGCCAGGCACTCGCCGGAGCGCCGATGGCTTTTGACGCCGAACCGAAGGCCTCCAGCAATTTCTTGAAACGCACAGGACCGAGCTCCGGCAGGCGATGCAGACGTAGACGAGCTTCCAGTTCCGCAGGGGAAACCGATACAAAAGTAGACAACGACATGGATCATCCTTGATCGTTATGAGCCCCGTTCAAACGGGAATAAGCTGTGGATAACTCTGTTGGTAACTTGTGCAGCAGTCTAAGGATTTCGCACCTTGTCCATCACAGCCAAGGAGCGCGATGCATTGAGGACCAATCCGTAACTAAGTTTGTCGTAAGTGCGGAACACCATCAGCAAACCGGCACGCTCATCGGGAATTTTCAGTGGCTGGCCAGTGATCCGGTCGCGCACGGTTTCGCCTGTTTTCATCACCACCAGGACGTTGCCTTCAGCAAGACCGTCGCGTTGCCCCTTGTTCAGCGTCACAACATCCAGCGCGCCAATCTGCGTGACCCCGCGTGGCACATCGATGATCACCCCGTTGATCTCGGTTGTTGGCGAGCTGGGCATGAACGTTGAATTGATCGAACGCTCCTCGCCGCTGAACAAGCGGTCACCGAGACGGACTTCCTGGGTCGTGCGTTGCAGGGCGAGGGTGGCGACGTCGCCTTCCGTGGCCACGATCTCTCCACCACCGATATCGTCGGCATTGATTCCCAGAAACTCCTTGCTCTGCGGATCGGTGTAGACCTTGCCCTGGCGGAAGATGCCATACACCGGCTGGTTCGGATCGAAATGGCCGCGAGCGAAAATCCGGTCACCGGTGCCGCTGAGCACGCGTTCGGCATCGCCAGCAACGATATAAGGCGCCTTGTCGAAGTCCTCGACCTTGTCCACGATACGATTGCTCAACAGAAAGCTGTTGATCGATTGCAGCGGGATGCTGGGAATGGCGTCAGCCACCGGACTGCTGCGGATGCGTGGCGAGAGCTTGATGGTCCCCCGGGAAGCGCCGCGATTGAGGGTCAGACGCGGCTGGCCGTTGACGTAGACCAGCGCCAGCGAATCACCGGGATAGATAAGGTTGGGGTTTTCGACCTGTGGATTGGACTGCCAGAGCTCGGGCCATTTCCACGGCTCACGCAGGAATTTTCCCGATATGTCCCAGAGGGTATCCCCCGCCACCACGGTGTATTGCTGTGGAAAACCTTCCTTGAGTTGCACTTGCCCGTGCGCCAAACCGGCCGAGGCCAGAAGGAGCAAGGCGAGTAGTGATTTCCTCATGCGGTGAATCCCTTTATTATGTACGTTCGCGTAAAACGCCAGAGCCTTCGTGGCTCGCTCCCGGCTTGCTTATGAAAAGAAGGGAGCTACGTTTTACAACGATAGCCTGCATCTTCTTCGGACCCGTCAGGCCATCGACCCGACTTTACCTCACACGTGCAGCAAATAAGCTTATGGCCATTTTAGACATCCTCGAATTCCCCGACTCGCGCTTGCGCACTATCGCCAAACCTGTGGCCGTAGTGGACGACGAAGTGCGTCAGTTGGTCGATGACATGTTTGAAACAATGTATGAAGCGCCAGGCATTGGTCTTGCCGCGACCCAGGTCAACGTGCACAAACGTATCGTCGTGATGGACCTCTCCGAAGACCGCAGCGAACCCAGGGTGTTCATCAACCCCGAGTTCGAAACCCTGACCGACGAGATGGAGCAATATCAGGAAGGCTGCCTCTCGGTGCCGGGCTTCTACGAAAACGTCGATCGCCCACAGAAGGTCAAAGTCAAGGCGCTGGACCGCGACGGCCAACCCTACGAGCTGATTGCCGAAGGCCTGCTCGCCGTGTGCATCCAGCATGAATGCGACCACCTCAACGGCAAATTGTTCGTTGATTACCTGTCCAATCTCAAACGCGACCGAATCAAGAAGAAACTGGAAAAGCTCCATCGCCAGAACGCTTGATGCCCTCCTTTCAAAGGCTTGCTGCGGCAAGCCTTTTTCTTTTGCGACTGCTTTGTAAATGAGAGTTTTCCATGACTGAGCCACTGCGCATCGTCTTTGCCGGCACCCCGGAATTCGCCGCTGAACACCTCAAGGCCCTGCTCGACAGCCCTTACGAGATCATCGCGGTTTACACCCAACCGGACCGTCCGGCAGGCCGTGGGCAAAAACTGATGCCGAGCCCGGTCAAGCAGTTGGCGCTGGAAAACAATATCCCGGTGTTGCAGCCGCCGACCCTGCGCAATGAAGACGCTCAGGCTGAACTGGCCGCGCTCAAACTGGACTTGCTGGTGGTGGTCGCCTACGGCTTGATCCTGCCGCAAGTGGTGCTCGATATTCCGCGCCTGGGTTGCATCAACAGCCATGCCTCGCTGCTGCCACGCTGGCGCGGTGCGGCGCCGATCCAGCGTGCCGTCGAAGCAGGCGACCGCGAAAGCGGCGTGACCGTGATGCGCATGGAACTGGGCCTCGATACCGGCCCGATGTTGCTCAAAGTCACCACGCCGATTACCGGTGAAGACACCGGTGGCAGCCTCCATGACCGTCTGGCCGAAATGGGCCCGCCTGCGGTGATTCAAGCGATTGCCGGCCTCGCGGCAGGAACTCTGGAAGGCGAAGTCCAGGACGACAGCCTCGCCACGTATGCTCATAAATTGAACAAAGACGAAGCGCGCATCGACTGGAATCGCCCGGCGGTTGAACTGGAGCGCCTGGTTCGCGCCTTCTATCCATGGCCGATCTGCCACAGCACGCTCAATGGCGAAGCCCTGAAGGTGTTGGCCGCGAGCCTCGCCGAAGGGCAGGGCGCACCGGGTGAAATCCTCAGCACCAGCAAGGACGGTTTGATCGTTGCTTGCGGCGAACAGGCCCTGTGCCTGACCCGCCTGCAATTACCCGGCGGCAAAGCGTTGAACTTCAGCGACCTGTTCAATAGCCGTCGTGAGAAATTCGCTGTCGGCACCGTCCTCGGTCAAGTGGCGGACGCTCAATGAACCCGCGTCTGGCCGCCGCCAAGGCACTCGCCGCTGTTCTAAACGGAAAAGCCTCGCTCAACAGTTCCCTGCCGACGCAAATGGACAAGGTCGAGGACCGCGATCGCGGCTTCACCCAGGACCTGGCGTTCGGCACGGCTCGTTGGCAACCGCGTCTGTCGGCACTGGCGACCAAGTTGCTACAGAAGCCGTTCAAGGCAGCGGACGCGGATGTCGAAGCGCTGCTGCTGGTTGGCCTCTATCAATTGCTCTACACCCGGGTTCCAGCCCACGCCGCCATCGGCGAAACCGTCGGTTGCGCCGACAAGCTGAAAAAGCCCTGGGCCAAGGCGTTGCTTAACGCCGTGCTGCGCCGCGCCCAGCGTGAAAGCGAAGCGCTACTGGCTGAGCTGGAACATGATCCGGTCGTGCGCACCGCGCATCCGCGCTGGCTGCAAAAATCCCTGAAGGCGTTCTGGCCTGAGCAGTGGGAAGCCATTTGCGCGGCGAACAACGCCCATCCGCCGATGATTTTGCGGGTCAACCGTCGTCATCACACCCGCGATGCGTATCTCGGATTGCTGACCGACGCCGGCATCGCCGCCACGCCGTGTGTTTACAGTCAGGACGGCATCATCCTCGACGCCGCTGCCGACGTGCGCAGCCTGCCGGGTTTCGCCGAGGGCTGGATCAGCGTGCAGGACGAAGCGGCGCAACTGGCCGCAGACCTGCTGGACCTGACGCCGGGCCAGCGGGTGCTGGACGCCTGCTGCGCCCCGGGCGGCAAGACCTGTCACATCCTGGAAGCCGAGCCGGCACTGGCCGGCGTGGTGGCGGTGGACCTCGAAGCCAAGCGTCTGGTGCGGGTGCGGGAAAACCTCGCGCGCCTGGGCCTGAGCGCCGAACTGATCGCCGCCGACGGCCGCGACACGGCGACCTGGTGGGACGGCAAGCCGTTCCAGCGCATTTTGCTGGACGCACCGTGCTCGGCCACCGGCGTGATCCGTCGTCACCCGGACATCAAGCTGACCCGCCAACCCGATGACATTGCCGCGCTGGCGGTGCTTCAAGGCGAGCTGCTGGACGCCCTGTGGATAACCCTGGAAGTGGGCGGCATTCTGCTTTACGCCACCTGTTCTACGCTGCCGACCGAAAACACGCAGGTGATCGAAGCGTTCCTCGCTCGTACGCCAGGCGCCCGTGAACTGGATCTCGCCACCCAGGCCGGCATCAAGCAGCCTCATGGTCGCCAGTTGCTGGCCAAGGAGGGCGGCCACGACGGGTTCTACTACGCCAAGCTGATCAAGATCGCGGCCACGCGCGGTTAAACGGATTCAATGGAGTGACTGGATGAAAATCATCATCCTCGGTGCAGGGCAGGTCGGCGGTTCACTGGCTGAACATTTGGCCAGCGAGGCTAACGACATCACCGTGGTCGACACCGACGGCGAACGCCTGCGCGACCTCGGTGATCGATTGGATATCCGCACCGTGCAGGGCCGCGGTTCGCTGCCGACCGTGCTGCGTCAGGCGGGCGCGGACGACGCCGACATGCTGGTGGCGGTGACCAACAGCGACGAAACCAACATGGTTGCCTGTCAGGTCGCCCACACGCTGTTTCACACCCCGACCAAAATCGCCCGGGTCCGCGAAGCCGCGTACCTCACTCGTTCCGAGCTGTTCGATAACGACGCGATACCTGTGGACGTGCTGATCAGCCCGGAACAAGTGGTCACGAACTACATCAAGCGCCTGATCCAGCATCCGGGTGCGTTGCAGGTGATCGACTTCGCCGAAGGCCAGGCGCAATTGGTCGCGGTGAAGGCGTATTACGGCGGACCGCTGGTAGGTCAGCAACTGCGGCAATTGCGCGAGCACATGCCGAATGTCGAAACCCGCGTCGCGGCGATTTTTCGTCGTGACCGGCCGATTTTGCCTCAGGGCGACACAGTCATCGAGGCGGACGACGAAGTCTTTTTCATCGCGGCCAAAGAGAATATTCGTGCGGTGATGAGCGAAATGCGCCGCCTGGATGAAACCTACAAACGCATCGTCATCGCCGGTGGCGGGCAGATCGGTGAACGTTTGGCCGAAGCCATCGAAAGCCGTTACCAGGTAAAAATCATTGAGATGAACCCAGCGCGCTGCCGCCACCTTTCAGACACCCTGGACAGCACCGTGGTGTTGCAGGGCAGCGCCTCGGACCGTGATTTGCTGCTGGAAGAGAACATCGCCGACGCGGACCTCTTCCTGGCCCTGACCAACGACGACGAAGCCAACATCATGTCCTCGCTGCTGGCCAAACGCCTGGGTGCGAAGAAGGTGATGACGATCATCAACAACCCGGCTTATGTTGATTTGATCCAGGGTGGCGATATCGACATCGCGATCAGCCCGCAACTGGCGACCATCGGCACCTTGCTGGCCCATGTACGCCGCGGCGATATCGTCAGTGTGCATTCATTGCGCCGGGGTGCGGCGGAAGCCATCGAGGCGATTGCCCATGGCGATGCGAAGTCGAGCAAAGTGATTGGCAAGGCTATCGAACATATCGGTTTGCCGCCGGGCACCACGATTGGCGCGATCATTCGTGATGAAGAGGTGATCATTGCGCATGACGACACGGTGATTGCAGCGGGGGATCATGTGATTTTGTTTCTTGTGGATAAGAAGCATATTCGGGATGTGGAGAAGCTGTTTCATGTGGGTTTGAGCTTCTTCTGATCCAGAAACTGCAGTGGCCAGACTGGCCTCTTCGCGGGCAAGCCTCGCTCCTACAGAAAAGCCGAGCCTTACGCTCACCTGTAGGAGCGAGGCTTGCCCGCGAAGGCAATTTCGAACACCACACATAAACAAAGGTGCCACCGATGATCGAATCCCTGGAAAAAATGCTCGCCAAGGGTGTGGATAACTCATTGCTGCGCTTCGGCCTGGGCAAGGGTTATCTGGATCTTGGGGAAAACGCCAAGGCGGCGGAGCATTTCCAGCGCTGCGTCGAGTTCGACCCGAAGTACTCGGCCGCCTGGAAGCTGTTGGGCAAGGCCCATCTGGCGCTGACGGACTATCCGGCCGCGCGTCAGGCGTGGGAACAGGGGCTGGAAGCCGCTCGCGCCCATGGTGACAAGCAGGCGGAGAAGGAAATGACGGTGTTTCTCAAAAAGCTCGATCGTCAGGCGCTCTGATTAGAGATAGCGCAAGCCAATCCCTTCGGCATCCACCTGCACCACTTCCATGCGAACCCGCGGCGCGCCTGTGGGTAAATCCTGCACCTGACCCACCACTACTGCGCCCTTCGGTAATGATGACAAGCCCGGATGCTTGACATAGACCCCCGTGGTCGAGAGGTTGCGGGTCTGGCCCAGGCACTCACCGAAGCTTTCATGACTGATCTTGATGCGAAACGATTTGCGCTGTTCGGACATCTTCTGCGCCCTTAATGAACGTGTTGTGGATAACTTGTAGGAGCGAGGCTTGCCCGCGAAGAGGCCATTACATTCAACATTGATGTTGAATGCCATATCGCCTTCGCGGGCAAGTCGGATCGCCGCACCGCTCGCTCCTACAGTTATCCACAGAGCGTGCCAAGTGCATCAATACCAGCGCTCTTCGCCCGGCGGACGCTTCTTGAAGCGCTTCATACTCCACATGTACTGACTCGGATACGCCCGCACGTAGCGTTCGACTACCTGGCTCATGGCGGCGCAGGAGGTTTCAGTATCGGTGCTGTACATGGCCTCTGGCGCAGCTTCGAGGATCACTTTGTAGCCCGAACCGTCCGGCAAACGCAGGGCGTGCAGAAATACCCCTACCGCTTTGCCGCCGGCCAACATGTTCGGTACAAACTTGCTGGTCAGCGCCTGAGTGGCGAAGAACGGCACAAAGATCCCGGCGGATTCGGCCGGTTCCGGATCAGCGGGAATGCCCACTGCACCACCTTTGCGCACTTCCTTGATTACACTGAGGATGCCTTCCTTGGTGGACGCGGCGACTCTGTTACCCAGTTGCACGCGTTGCTTGCGCAGTAATTCATCCACCGCCTTAAGCTTCGGCGGACGGTAAAAAATGATCGGTTTGCACTGGCTGCAATAGAAGTGGTTCAACACTTCCCAGTTGCCCAGGTGACTGGTGATCCCGACCACGCCTTTGCCGGAAGCGAGCGCGTCCTTTAATACGTCGAGGCCTTCGACTTCGCGCACCAGATCAATGGAGCGCTGAGCCGGCCAGATCCAGGCGCAAGCGCTTTCAGTCAAGGACTTGCCGATGTCTTTGAGGCTCTGGCCGACCAGCCGCTCGCGCTCGACCGGGTCCATATCCGGGAAGCACTTGGACAGATTGATCCGCACCACGTCACGGGAACGGTTAGGGGTTTTCCACATTAGCCAGCCAATGGCCGAGCCCACGGCCTGCACTGCCCGCCACGGAAGCAGGGCAAACAGCCGAAGAGCGCCTACCAGCAAGGCGCCTTTAAACTTATCCACAGGTCACTCCTGATTTTGTGCGGTGCGCGAGGCGGCCATTCTAACCGCCGTTGGCCAACGTCGCGTAGCGATCGCAATCCTGAGTGTGATCCATAACCATGCCGCAGGCCTGCATCAGCGCGTAGCAAATGGTCGGACCGACGAACGTGAAACCGGCCTTTTTCAGGCCTTTGCTCATCTCCACGGCGACGGGCGTGACCGCCGGAACTTCGGTGCGATCCTTGAAATGATTGATCACAGGCTTGCCACCGACGAACGACCAGAGAAACTCCACCGGGTCCTCCAGCGCCAGCCAGGCCTGGGCATTGCGCCGGGCCGCGTTGAGTTTGAGGCGGTTGCGAATGATGCCCGGATCGAGCATCAATTCATCGATTTCGGCGTCGCTCATCTGCGCCACGCGTTGTACGTCGAAGCCGAACAGCGCCTCGCGATAACGCTCGCGTTTTCGCAGCACAGTGATCCAGGAAAGACCGGCCTGGAACCCTTCGAGCAAAAGCAACTCGAACAATCCCTGCGCATCGCGTAGCGGCGTGCCCCACTCCTGATCGTGATAAGCCATGTACAGCGGATCTTCGGAACACCAAAAGCAGCGTGGCATAAGGCTCCAGGGGGCGTGCGCAGCAATGAATCGGGTATACTCCCGCTCTTTAAATCGCAGCCCAAGAAACAGGTGAATTTCGTGAGCCAGCCTACGCCAGCCGTGCGTACCTTCCAAGACTTGATCCTCGCGCTCCAGCAATACTGGGCCGAGCAAGGTTGCGTGGTACTTCAGCCCTACGATATGGAAGTAGGCGCCGGGACTTTCCACACGGCCACGTTTCTGCGCGCCATTGGCCCTGAAACCTGGAACGCCGCTTATGTGCAGCCCAGTCGTCGCCCGACTGACGGCCGCTACGGCGAAAACCCGAACCGTCTGCAGCACTACTATCAATTTCAGGTTGTCCTGAAGCCGAACCCGGACAACTTCCAGGAACTGTACCTGGGCTCCCTCAAGCACGTCGGCCTGGACCCGTTGGTCCACGATATTCGCTTCGTGGAAGACAACTGGGAATCGCCGACACTGGGCGCCTGGGGTCTGGGCTGGGAAGTCTGGCTCAACGGCATGGAAGTGACGCAGTTCACTTACTTCCAGCAAGCGGGCGGCATCGAGTGCTACCCGGTGACGGGTGAGATCACCTACGGTCTTGAGCGTCTGGCCATGTACCTGCAAGGCGTGGACTCGGTCTACGACCTGGTCTGGGCTGACGGTCCGTTCGGCAAAGTCACCTACGGCGACGTGTTCCACCAGAATGAAGTAGAGCAGTCGACCTACAACTTCGAACACGCCAACGTCGAGAAGCTGTTCGAACTGTTCGACTTCTACGAAAGCGAAGCCAAGCGCCTGATCGAACTCGACCAGCCGCTGCCGTTGCCGAGCTACGAAATGGTGTTGAAGGCCTCCCACACCTTCAACCTGCTGGATGCACGCCGGGCGATCTCGGTCACCGCGCGTCAGCAATACATTCTACGAGTACGCACCCTGGCGCGTTCCGTTGCGCAAGCCTACCTGCTGGCTCGCGCCAAGCTGGGCTTCCCGATGGCGACCCCGGACCTGCGTGATGAAGTGTTGGCTAAGCTGGAGGCTGCACAATGAGTGCTCTGGATTTTCTGGTTGAACTGGGCACTGAAGAACTGCCACCCAAAGCCCTGAACACCTTGGCCGAGGCGTTCCTGGCCGGTATCGACAAAGGCCTGCAAGCCGCTGGCCTGAACTACGAGACCAAAACCGTCTACGCCGCGCCGCGTCGCCTGGCTGTACTGATCACCGCGCTGTCGACTCAGCAGCCGGATCGCAGCATCAACCTCGATGGCCCGCCACGTCAGGCCGCGTTCGATGCCGAAGGCAACCCGACGCAAGCGGCACTGGGCTTCGCCAAGAAGTGCGGCGTCGACCTGAGTGAAATCGACCAGAGCGGCGCGAAACTGCGCTACAGCCAACGCATTGCCGGCAAGCCGACCGCGAGCCTGTTGCCGACCATCGTCGAAGATTCGCTGAACGACCTGCCTATCCCCAAGCGCATGCGCTGGGGTGCCCGCAAGGAAGAATTCGTTCGCCCGACCCAGTGGCTGGTGATGCTGCTCGGCGACCAGGTAATCGACTGCACGATCCTTGCCCAGAAGGCGGGTCGCGACTCCCGTGGTCACCGCTTCCATCACCCTGAAAGCGTGCGCATCACCTCGCCGGCCAACTACCTGGCCGACCTGCGTGCCGCTTACGTACTGGCCGACTCCAACGAGCGTCGCGAGTTGATCAGCAAGCGCACCGAAGAGCTGGCAACGATGCAGGAAGGTACGGCGATCGTTCCTCCGGCCTTGCTTGACGAAGTGACCGCCCTGGTTGAATGGCCGGTGCCGTTGGTGTGCTCGTTCGAGGAGCGTTTCCTCGACGTGCCGCAAGAAGCCCTGATCACCACCATGCAGGACAACCAGAAGTATTTCTGCCTGCTGGATGCCGAGGGCAAGTTGCTGCCACGTTTCATTACCGTGGCCAACATCGAAAGCAAAGACCCGCAGCAAATCATCGCCGGTAACGAGAAAGTGGTTCGCCCACGCCTGACCGACGCCGAGTTCTTCTTCAAGCAAGACAAGAAGCAGAAACTCGAAGACTTCAACCTGCGTCTGCAAAACGTGGTGTTCCAGGAAAAACTCGGCAGCGTCTACGACAAGGCCGAGCGCGTTTCCAAACTGGCCGCGTTCATCGCTCAACGTATTGGTGGCAACGCCGCCTGGGCTTCCCGTGCCGGCCTGCTGTCCAAGTGCGACCTGGCGACCGAGATGGTCGGTGAGTTCCCGGAGATGCAAGGTGTCGCCGGTTACTACTACGCCCTCAACGACGGCGAGCCGGAAGATGTGGCCCTGGCGCTGAACGAGCAGTACATGCCTCGCGGTGCCGGTGCTGAACTGCCGACTACCCTGACCGGCGCGGCCGTGGCCATCGCCGACAAACTCGACACGCTGGTCGGCATCTTCGGCATCGGCATGCTGCCGACCGGTAGCAAAGACCCTTATGCCCTGCGCCGTGCTGCGCTGGGTGTGTTGCGGATCCTGATCGACAAGAAACTCGACCTCGACCTGAACGACGCCGTGGCATTTGCCGTGAATGCGTTTGGTGCCAAGGTCAAGGCTGCCGGTCTGAACGACTCGGTGCTGGAGTTCATCTTCGACCGTCTGCGTGCCCGTTACGAAGACGAAGGTGTCGACGTCGGGACTTACCTGTCGGTCCGCGCCCTGAAACCGGGTTCGGCACTGGACTTCGACCAGCGCGTACAAGCGGTAGAGGCGTTCCGCAAATTGCCGGAAGCCGCTGCACTGGCCGCCGTGAACAAGCGCGTTTCAAACTTGCTGAGCAAGGTCGAAGGTACTGTTCCTGCGGTCGTTGAAGCCAAGTACTTCGATAACGCCAACGAGTTTTCCCTGTACTCGGCGATCCAGCAAGCGGACCAGGCTGTGCAGCCAATGGCCGCAGCGCGTCAGTACAGCGAATCTCTGGCGCGCCTGGCGGCCTTGCGCGAGCCGGTGGATGCATTCTTCGAAGCAGTGATGGTCAACGCCGAAGATGCCAAGGTTCGCGCCAACCGTTATGCGTTGCTGGCGCGTCTGCGTGGGCTGTTCCTCGGCGTCGCCGACATCTCGCTGCTGGGCTGAGGGGCTGCTGTTGAAACTGCTGATTCTCGATCGGGACGGGGTGATCAATTACGACTCCGACGCTTATATCAAGTCGGTGGATGAGTGGATTCCGCTCCCGGGCTCGATCGCAGCCATCGCGCAGTTGAGCAAGGCCGGCTGGACGGTGGCGGTCGCTACCAACCAGTCGGGCATCGCTCGTGGCTATTACGACATCGCCACCCTGGACGCCATGCATGAGCGCTTGCGCTCATTGGTGGCGGAGCAGGGCGGTGAGGTCGGGCTGATCGTCTATTGCCCGCACGGGCCAGACGAAGGCTGCGATTGCCGCAAGCCGAAACCCGGGATGTTGAAAACCATCGCCGCGCATTACAACGTATCGCTGACTAATTTATGGTTCGTCGGCGACAGTCTCGGTGACCTGGAAGCGGCCAAAGCCGTCGATTCTCAGCCAGTTTTGGTAAAGACCGGGAAAGGCGAAAAGACTCTGGGCAAGACCCTACCGGCAGGCACCTTGATTTTTGACGATCTGGCGGCGATTGCCGCAGAACTTATCCACAATTAGAGTGCTTCTGAAGATTCCTGACAAAGGATTGATCGGGGGTGCGCTTGAATAGGCGGGCAGTGCCCGCAACGGTAAACGTCGCCATGTCGATACTGCAGGCCATTAGAACTTTCCTCTTTTACCTGTTGCTGGGCACCAGCTCTTTGCTTTGGTGCAGCCTGAGCTTTTTTATCGCTCCCTTTTTGCCCTTCAAGGCGCGTTATCGCTTCATCAATGTGTATTGGTGCCGATGCGCCTTGTGGCTCAGCAAGGTCTTTCTAGGCATCAGTTATGAAGTCAAAGGCGCCGAGAACGTGCCCGATCAGCCCTGCGTGATTCAATCGAATCACCAGAGCACCTGGGAAACGTTCTTTCTCTCGGCCTACTTCCAACCATTGAGCCAGGTACTGAAGCGCTCGTTGCTGTTTGTACCGTTCTTTGGCTGGGCCATGGCCATGTTGCGACCGATCGCCATCGACCGTGACAATCCGAAAGCAGCGCTCAAGCATGTGGCGAAGAAAGGTGATGAGCTGCTCAAGGATGGCGTCTGGGTGCTGATCTTCCCTGAAGGAACGCGAGTTCCCTACGGCACCGTCGGAAAATTCTCTCGCGGAGGCACCGCTTTAGCGGTCAACGCCGAGCTTCCGGTGCTGCCGATTGCGCACAATGCCGGCAAGTTCTGGCCGAAAACCGGTTGGGCAAAAAAGCAAGGCGTGATCACCGTGATCATCGGTGAACCCATGTACCCAGAAGGCAGTGGGCCTCGAGCCATTGCCGCATTGAACGACCGGGTTCAAGCCTGGAACGAGAACATGCAGCGGGAAATGGGTTCGCTTCCACCGGCGTCACAAGCCCCGGCCGCCAATGATCAAGTGGCTGTCTGAGATTCTGTGGATAACCTGTGTACCGTTTCATTGAAAAGCGTTGCATTTTGTTTTTAAGTTAATGATTTATATACATATTTCATAAAACAAAAAAACAGCGAAAAAGGTGCATAAGTTTTTTTCGGGCGCAAAAAAACCGGCTGATATAGCCGATTTTTTTATGTGTTTCCGGGACTCCGTGAAGAACCATAAAAAAGGCCAACGCATGAGCGTTGGCCTTTTCGTTTGGGCGGCCCCATCGCTGTCGGGCGTGGGGCCAAGCCATTTATTGCGCGAGGATGGCCCCCAGCTCAGTGGGCTGCGGCTCAACCACTGAGGTATCGATGCCCATGAAGCGGCGCACGCGTTCGGCAGAATCGGCAGTGCGAATCGTCCTTGGCGCGGCATCGAGTTGAATATTGCCGTTCTCCATGAAAATCACCCGGTCGGAAATCGACATGGCAAAGTCCATTTCGTGGGTCACGATCAGCATGGTCATGCCTTCCTTGGCCAGGTCGCGGATGACGTTCAGCACGTCGTTAACCAGTTCCGGGTCGAGGGCAGAGGTCGGCTCGTCGAAGAGCATGATCTGCGGCTCCATCGCTAGGGCTCGAGCGATCGCCACGCGCTGTTGCTGCCCGCCAGAGAGCTGGTGTGGGTACTTGTGGGCATGGGCCAGCAGACCGACCTTGTCCAGCAGCGCATAAGCACGATGTTCGCTCAGCTCACCCGGAAGGCCGTGGTAGCGCGGCGCCAGCGTGACGTTGTCGAGAATGGTGCGGTGCGGGAACAGGTTGAAGTTCTGGAACACCATGCCAATGTGCCGCACGCCTTTGCGCAGACGGGCGCTGTTGGGTTTGTCCGAAGCCTCGATGAATTTTTCACCGAACAACTGAATGTCACCTGTATCAATGCTTTCCAGGCCGTTGACCGTGCGGATCAGCGAAGTTTTGCCGGAACCGGATGGGCCAATGATAGAGACCACCTGGCCAAATTCGACATTCAGGTCAATACCCATCAGCACTTTATGCGTGCCATAGCTCTTCTGGATATTCTTCAGTTGCAGGATTGGCATCGGGTTGTTGCCCGCTGCTTTGGGTGCATTGTCGGGCAAGGCTTCGGCGCAAGCCTTGAGCTTGGCCATTGCGGCCGCGTCGAGTGTTTGCGGCTTGCGGAAATTCAGGTCCAGGTAGCGCTCCAGGCGCTGCAGGAAATAACCGAACACAGTGACGATCAACACGTAGTACACCGCCACCGCAGCCAGGGTTTCCATGACCAGAAAGTTGGTGGCATAGAGGCGTTGGCCGACCGTGAGAATTTCGGTCAGGGAGATGACCGAGACCAGCGACGTCAGCTTGACCACAGTGATGTATTCATTGATCAACGTAGGCAGCGAGATACGGAATGCCTGGGGAATCACAATCAAGCGCTGCATGCCGAACTGGCCGACACCCAGCGCGCGCCCGGCTTCCTTCTGGCCCTTGGCCACGGAGATCAGGCCGCCACGGTGGATTTCGGCCATGTAAGCCGCTTCCGTGACCACCAGGGCCAGCAAGCCGGAGTAGAAGGGGTTGGACAGAATCTGCCCGCTACCGGGAAACAATTGCGGCAAGTTGTAGACGAAGACCACCAGCACCAGCAACGGGATGCTGCGGAAGAACCAGATGTAGACCGCGGCGGGAATGCGCAGTAAGGGTGACTGGGACAGCTTGGCCGAGGCCAGGCCAAAGCCCAGCAGCATGCCGAGGAACCAGGCCAGGGCACTGAGCTCGACCACTGTAACGCAGGCCTTCCAGAAGTCCGGCAGGGAGAATAAGGATAAAAAATACGACCAATCGAATTGCATAGGGCACCTCAATCTGCCGCCCCCGGTGAGGGGGAGGCAGATGAACAAACTACAAGGACACGTTTTTAGTTAGCTGTCGGTTCTTCCAAGGCATATTTCTTGAGAATAGCGGCATACTCACCACTCTTTTTGGTTTCCTCGAAGGCCTTCTGCACGGCCTGGAAGGTTTCATCGTTGCCTTTTTTGACGAAGATGCCCAAGGTTTGCTGATAGATCGGGCGTTCGGTGGTGATCACTACCCGGCCGTTGGTCTTTTCCGCGATCATTTTTGCCGCGCCAGCGATTTCAACCTGGGCCTGGATGTTTTTGGACAACAGGGCTTGGGTCACTTCGGGCGCAGAGGGGTACTCGCTGACGGTGATAGCGCCTTTATTGTTCGGCACGCAGTAGTCATCGGAGAGCTTCTTGAATTCTTTGACCCAGGTGGTGCCCTGTTCCAGGCCCAGTTTCAAGCCGCACAGGTCTTCAGGCTTCTTCGCATTGATCTCGCTGCCCTTAGGCACCATGACAGCAGCACCGGTATTGGCATAGGCGATGGTCTGGGCCTGGGTCTGGCGCTCCGGTGTGATGTACATGCCGGAAATAATCGCGTCGTACTTACCGGAGTTCAGGCCCAGGATCAGGCTGGGGAATTTGGTGTCGACAAACTCCACCTTCGCGTTCATGTGCTTGGCCAGGATCGTTGCCAGCTCGGGGTCCGAACCCACCACGTTTTTGTCTTTGTCATAGGACTCGAACGGAGGGTAGGTGATTTCCATACCGACCTTAAACGTGTCTGCGGCCATGCTCACCGAAGCACCGAGCATACCGGCGGCCAATACGGTCATGCACAAAAGTGTGTTCTTATTTTTCATTATTTACTGACTCCGGCGTAGGTAAGTGTGTAGCTGAAAACGTCAATCAAGACGGTTGTGCCTGATTTTTCAAATGCCCGAAACTGGCGGGTTTGCGTGCCTTCTCTGGCAGTAAAACTTCTCCATTGGCCACCCGCTGGCGCAGATACTGATAGGTCTGCAGCGCTTGGCCATACATGTGTTCGCCTATGGCGATTTCTTCGTAGTCCTTGCCTGCCTGGGCGAACGCGGGCAGCGGCTTGATCTGGGTGTGGTAGTCGCAGGCATAAAACAGTGGGAAGGAATAACGCTCCTCACTCACGCTCCGTACCCGGTGTGTAGTGGCAACGAATGTACCTGCCGTCATCACTTCAAGCATGTCGCCGATGTTGACCACAAAGGCATCGGCAATCGGTGGTGCATCAATCCAATGGCCAAGATTGTTCATCACCTCAAGGCCTGGTTTGTCGGCCAGGAGGATGGTGAAGCACTCGTAATCGGTATGGGCGCCAATGCCCGGTGCGTCATGGGCGGCACCGTCGAAAGGGTAATGGATCAGGCGCAGCTTGGACGGCGGACGAGTGACCATGCTGTCGAAATAGTTTTCTTCCAGGCCCAGGGCCAGGGCGAAGCCGCCAAACAAGCGCTGGCCCAAGGCGAAGATCGCTTCATAGTAGGCCTGTACCGACGCCTTGAAGCCCGGCAGCTGCGGCCAATCGTTGGGCCCCAGTAATGGGGTTCTGGCCAGCACCAGCGGGTCATCGGCCGGGAATTCGAAGCCGACGTCGAAGGCTTCCTTGTGATCCGGCTTACCCTTGGAATAGACCTCTTCGCCTTCTGGTACAAAGCCCTTGTGGGTTTGCGAGGTGCCGATGTAGTGCTGCATCTTGATGTCGAAGGACTGGTCGAAAAAGTCCTTGGCAGCCTTGCGCAGGTTGGTGATCAGTTGCGGGTCGATACCGTGATCGATGATATAGAGGAACCCGACTTCGCTGGCGGCACGCCCCAATTGTTCGGCCACGGCCAGGCGGTGTTCCAGTTCAAAGCTGAACAGACCGGCGATGTTGACCACCGGGATGTTCTTGAAGTTGGCTGTTTGTGTGTCCGTGCTGGCGCTGTTGTTTTTATTGTCAGGCATGACGCATCGGCTCCCTAAGGGTTACTTGAGTGGCTGAAACAATTGAAGTGTTCACGCTCGGTCTTGCCCATCCACACGTTCAATGACCACAGGTCGGCAACCGGTACATTGGTAAAAGGCAAATGATGCAGGTAGCCATCGGCGCCGAACTCCGGGGTCAGGGTGCTGACCTGATAACCGCGGGCCTGCTGCGAGCGCCAGATGCTTTCCCAGTGCTGCTGGTGGAAGGCCAGTTCTTTGGCATATTCGGGAGCCGCCGGGTGCGGAACCTGTGGGCCCTGGTCGTAACCAACCCGCGCCTGGATATGGTGAACCCGTTCGATGAAGGCGCTCAGGTCATCGGCCGGGTCATTCAACAGGCGCTCGCAGGTCACGACCCAATGGCTGATGTCACTGGTGAACAACAGGTCAGGCAGTTGCCGGATCAACTCCAGGGTCACCCAGGGGTTGAACAGCGAACGCGAACGGTGAGTTTCGAAACTGCAGATCTGGCCGTGCTTGCGCGCCAGTTCCAGTGCCTGACCGAAAAACTCCACTTGTTGTGGCAAGGACCAGCGATCATTGCCCGCCAGTACGTTAACGAAGCGTGGGCCGAGTTCGGCGGCCCAGGCGAGTTTCTGGTCGAGATCATCGAGGTGAACGGCAGGTGTCGCCGACTGGTCCGGCAGCACATCGTAGGCGGTGAAGACCGTGCTGATATAGCCCAGGCCATTGGCCTTGAGAAAAGCGGCAAACTCAGCCCGTTCACAGGCGTCCAGTGGCAAGCGTGCTTCCATGCCGTCAAAACCCACCTGCAGCAGCTCCTCGAGCGCCTGGGCTTTGCTGGCGGCGTAGCCCCACAGCGTGCGGAAAATTTCCAGTTTCATCGATGATCCTCAAAAATCTCTGGATACCAAGCCGGTCGCAATCAAATGGTCGGCAACGGCAGAGGATTTTTAGCTGGATCTCTGCGTAATCGGGCCCCACTAAGCGATGCCGTGGCGGGTTCGCTGTGGAGCTGATGTTAGGCATAGGCTGCAGCGCAAAAGAATCTGAAAGATCAAATGAATACTTCAGACTTTCATCAACAAATAGCTAGCTATTAATTACCCATAAAAAAAGGCCAGCGCGCAACGCTGGCCTTATATCTGCCCCCCCACAGGAGTGGGCGGGTTTTATTTATTGGTATAAATACTGTGAACCGGCTCCTGATGTAGGATCACAAAATAGATGATTCGGGAAGCCCAGCAAACTCTGGTAGAAAATCATCTTTTCTGTGAGTCCGCCGGTTGGGATTCACAAAATAAATGAGAAAAGCCTACTCGCCTCACAAAATAGATGCGTCCGAATAGAAACGTTCTCACTTCAGCCGCTCAACCGTCCATCCAGGGTGTGAGTGTATATAAAGGAAGGAAACGTAAAGCTGAGGGGTAGATCGCGCAGGCCGGCGATGCCGTAAAGGTGAGTGCCTATGCCGCTAAGCTTTAGAGCTTGGTCCCGCCAAAACCTCTGGTGGCGGGATAGGGTCGGTGAGACCTAAGAGGTCCGGCCAATTTTTCAGACTTGGGCTTTAACAAAGCCAAAACCTGTGAACCCTTCTTCTATATATAGGTGCCAACGGCCTCAGGCGACACCAACGATCAGTTCACACCTCAGAAATAAGTTGTTCTGCTTGACTCGTCAACCTCCACCCTATCTCTGAGACGCGACACTAATGCCTGCTGGCAAATATCAGCTTTGTAAATGACATCGCACACGCTGCTGCTCATCTCCCAGCAAAGCCTGGGGCTTTTCGCAGCCAACGGTGCACAGGCTGCAACGTTCGCGGAAGAAGCAGCCACTCGGTAGCAGACGGTTACCTGGCAATTCGGTAGGAGCCGCAACTTGTTCGGAATGCAGTGGCACACCTAGTCGCGGCACTGCTTCGAGCAACAGCCGGGTATAAGGATGGCGTGGCTGATCGAGAACTTGGGCTGCGCTGCCAAGTTCAACAATTTGCCCCAAGTACATCACAGCTACCCGGTTTGCCATATGACGTACTACTGATACGTTGTGGGAAATCAGGATATAAGTCAGATTGCGAGCTCTTTGTAACTCAGCAAGAAGGTTAAGGATCTGTGCCTGAACCGAGATGTCCAGCGCCGATGTTGGTTCGTCCAGGACAATAATATCTGGGTCTGATGAAAGGGCTCGGGCGATGGCAATCCGCTGACGCTGACCACCGGAAAACTGGTGGGGAAAACGGTCTAGGTATTCTGGGCGGATGCCGACTTGGGCCGCGACCCTGGCCGCCACATCGCGCATCTGCGCACGGGGAGCATGGCCTCGGGCGTATAACGGCTCGGTGATGATTTTCCAGATAGGCAGGCGTGGATCAAGCGAAGACTGTGGATCTTGGAAAACAATTTGAACGTTGCTGCTGCCTTCGCCGCCGCTGCGACTGGCCCAGTTCAGTTCACCGCTGCTGGGCGGTACTAAGCCCATCAATAGCTGCGCCAATGTGCTTTTACCACAGCCTGACTCGCCCACAATACCCAGGGTTTCGCCCGCCCGCACTTGAAGGTCAATGCCGTTCAGGGCATGGGCATATCCCCTTGGTCGACCAAGCCAGTCATTACTGACGGGAAAACGGACGCGAACATCATTAAGTTGAAGAATCGTGGGTGCCATTTTGGTGACGGTATGAATGACGGCACTGTTCATCACGAAAGCTCCTTAACCGGTAACCAGCACGCGCTTTTACGCTGGTCATTACCGTTGATGGTATTGAGGTTCGGGCGTTTGGCACAAACCGGCATGGCGTATGGGCAACGCTCCTGAAAAGTGCAGCCCACCGGCAAAGAGGCTAGGTTCGGCACTTGACCGGGGATAGTCAGCAGCGGCTGGCCCGGCTCTACCATTTCTGGAAGGCCACTGAGTAACCCTTGCGTATAGGGATGCTGCGGATTCCCCATAACTTCGACGGTGCAGCCCTCCTCAACCACAGCACCTGTATACATTACGTACACCCGGTCGCAGAACTGCGAAACCAATGCCATGTCATGAGTGATGAGTAGAATGGCCGTGCCCCGCTGCCTAGCTTTTTCTCGTAGCAGCAACAGCACTTGGCGTTGCACGGTAACGTCGAGGGCGGTGGTCGGCTCGTCAGCGATCAGCAGTTGCGGTTCACAGGAGAACGCCAGCGCGATCATCACCCGTTGACGCATGCCACCAGACAGTTCGAAAGGATAGCTCTCCAATACTTGTTCCGGGCTGGCGATGTGCATGTCGCGCAACAGTGCAATCGCCTTGAGACGGGCTTCGGCGGCGCTGATCTTCTGGTGATGGATGATCACGTCGAGCATTTGCCGACCGATGCGCCGGGTCGGATTAAGGGCTGTCATCGGCTCCTGGAAAATCATCGCAGCATCGCGTCCACGAATCATTAGTAGGTCCTTTTCAGGAGCTGCCAGCATGTCGCGACCGAGCATACTCAGGCTGCCGGCAGTGATGCGATAGCTGCGCTCGGGCAACAGTCGCATACTGAGCATAGCAGTGACCGACTTGCCCGACCCGGACTCGCCTACCACGCCGACGATTTCGCCGGGATTGACGTGCAACGACACACCGTTCAGGGCTTTGACGTTGTTTTTGTAAGCCGGGAATTCCAGGCTCAGGTTGTCGATGGCCAGTACTGGACTCGAAGTATGCATTGTCATTTCCCCTGTTGCCGTGGATCGAGCAGATCGCGCACGCCATCACCCAGCAGGTTGAAGCCGGTGGCCGTGATCAGAATCGCCAGACCTGGAAAGGTCGAGTACCACCAGTTATCCAGGATGTAGTTGCGCCCAGTGGCGACCATTGCACCCCATTCGGCCGTAGGCTGTTGCGCTCCCAGCCCGATAAAGCCCAGGGCTGAAGCCATGAGAATTGCACTGCCGATGTCAAGGCTCAGTTGCACCAGCAACGGCGGCATGGCATTGCGTGCCACGTGCCAGTGCACCATATGCCAGCGGCCCGCGCCGAACGTCTGGGCGGCTTTTACGTAACCCATCTGCCGGATGCTCAAAGCTTGCCCACGGGCCAGCCGCACATACGACGGAATCCGCACGAGGGTGATCGCCAGCATCGCGTTGAACAGGCTTGCGCCCAAAGCAGCCGCCAGCGCCATAATCAGCACCAGTGACGGTACCGACAGCATGATGTCCATCAGGCGCATGATCAGCGCGTCGAAACGCCCGCCGATCACCCCGGAAAAACAACCCAACAAGCCGCCGATAAAGCACGAAGCAAAGGCCACGAACAGACCGACCCCCACCGACTGTTGGCTGCCGAACAAGACGCGGCTGAACAAGTCTCGGCCGACCTCATCGGTACCGAACCAGTGCTCGGCGGACGGCGGCGCCAGGCGTTCAGCGAGGTTCAGTGCATTGGGATCGTGGCTGGCGAGCCAGGGGGCGAAGATCATGCACAGCAAGACGATAAAGGTGATCGCCAAGCCCGCCATGGTCAGCGGGCTGCGGCGGATCTGGTAGGCCAGGTAGGCCAGTTTTTCGCTCCAGCGCGGGCGACGCACTGCCGTCAGGGCTACGGACATTTCAATTCACCTCGCCGATGCGTGGGTCGATCACGCGATACAAAAGATCGATGGCCATGTTCAGCAGTACGTAGATGAACGACACCAGGATTGCGAAGCCCATCACCGCCGGGAAATCCAGGGCCTGGATCGACTTGACGACATAGGCGCCCATGCCGGGCCAGGCAAACACGGTTTCGGTCAGTACCGCGCCATACAGCAGATCGCCGAGGGTCAGCCCGAGAACGGTCACCGAGGGGATCAGGGCATTGGGGAGTGCGTGGCGCAGGATCACCGTCCAGCGGGACAGACCATAGGCGCGCGCGGTACGGATGTAGTCCTCGCCCAATTGGTCGAGCATGGCTGAACGAATCTGCCGTGCGACGACGCCCAAGGTCACGAACCCCAAGGTCGTCGCAGGTAGAATCAAGTGCTCCACGGTATCGAGAAACAAGCTGCCGTCACCGGCGAGCAGCGAGTCGATCAGATAAAAACCGGTGATGGTCGGTGGAGGTACCAGTCCTTCGGACAACCGTCCACCTCCGGGCAGCCAGCCCAGGTGGCCGTAGAACAGAACAATTGCGCCAAGGCCGAGCCAAAAGGCAGGGGTGGAGATCCCGGTGACCGCAAGGGTCCGAGCAATCTGGTCAATGGCCCGGTTATGGTAGACCGCTGACAGCACGCCCAGCGGCACTCCGACCAGGATCGCCAGCACCAGCGCTACCAGCGCCAGTTCTAGAGTGGCCGGAAAGAACGCCTGCAAGTCTTCCAGCACGGGACGGCTGGTGCGGATCGAGGTTCCCAGATCTCCGTGCAGCAGATCCATCAGGTAACGACCGTACTGTTGATACAACGGCAGGTCCAATCCCAACTGGTGACGGATGCCGGCCACCAAGGCATCGCTGGCCCGGTCGCCGGCGATCAGTCGGGCAGGATCACCCGGGATCAAGTGCGAAATTGCAAATGTAATCAGCGAAACACCGAACACGACCAACACCAGGCCGAGCAGGCGCTTGCGCAACAAAGTCAGGAAGGCCATTTGGCACCTCGGTAACACGAGTGACGAGAGTCAGAAGTCGCGCTAGCCGCGAACGGCTAGCGCGAGGGAGCAGGTTTACTTGCTCATGTTGCCCAGGTTGAACACCCCTTCGAGCATGGGGTTGAACGCGTAGCCCTTGACCGAATCACGCATCGGCAGGGTGTAGTTCTTCTGAAAGAGGTAGGCGTAAACGCTGTCCTTGAGCACCATTTTCTGCGCGGTCTGGTAAAGCTCAACGCGCTTGGCGGTGTCGCTGTTAGCAGCCGCTTCGTGGATCAACTTGTCGACTTCCGGGCTGCTGTAGAACGAGCGGTTGCCTTGCAGGCCCTGCATTTTGGAGTCGAACCAGAAGTTCATGAACATGTACGGGTCCGCAAAGTCCGGGCTCCAGGCACCGACGGCGATGTCGTAGTCCGCCTGGCCTACGCGCTCACGCAAGGTGGCGTTGGCGAGTTTTTCCATCTTGAGATTGATACCCAGTGGAGCCAATGCTGCTTGCAGGGTCAGGCCGATCGGTTCCCAGTTAGGATCCTTGTCCGAGTACATGTAGCTGAGGTTGGTGATTTTTTGCGGTGCTTTGGCGAGGCTGTCCTTGGCGGCTGCCATGTCCTGCTTCATCGGCGGCAGCGAGCTGTCGTAAGCCCACATGCCGTCGGGGATCGGCCCGTTCATCAGCTTGGCCTTGTCCTTGAGAATGCCTTTGACGATGCCGTTGTAGTCCACCGCTTCGGTAATCGCACGACGAGCATCGACGCTGGTCAGCGGGCCCTTTTTGTTGTTGAGGTAGAGGTAGGTTACCCGCAGCGACGGGAATTCCTTGACCACTACACCGGACTTGCTCGCGAGCGCTCCAAGCTGGTCTTCGGGCATATCTTCAATGATGTCCAGGTCACCGTGTTCCAGTTGTAGGCGACGCACGGACGGCTCACCGATGATCTTGATCAACACGGTTTTCAGCGCAGGTTTCGGGCCGGCGAAATAGGTGTTTGGCTCCATGGTCAACGACTGGCCTTTTTGCCAGTTGCTCAAGCGGAAAGGGCCGGAGCCGGCGGTGTGGCTCGACAACCAGGCGTTCACGTCGGAGCTCTTGTTGACCACATCCGGGTTGACGATCGAGGCACCGTTGTGGGCCAGGGTATACAGGAACGGGGCGAAAGGCGTCTTGAGAGTGAAACGGATGGTCTGTGGGTCGATGACCGCTACCACCATGTCCTCGGGGAAGGCACCGGACGGCCCTTGTTTGAGGGTCATCAAGCGATCAAAGGAATACTTCACTGCGGCAGCATCAACCTGGGCGCCGTCGTCGAATTTGTTGCCAGCTTTGATTTTGAATTCCCAGACCAGATTGTCCGGGGAAACGGTCCAACTCTCGGCCAGGTCGCCCTGAACTTCGGTGCTGCTTTTGTCGCCATCGACCTTGTAGCCGACCAGTCGTTGATAGGACGGGTAGGTGATGGTCCAGTCGTTGTTATCAAAGGTCACGGCCGGGTCGAGGGTTTGCGGATCAGCGGGTTTGCCGATGACCAGCGTGTCTTTTGGTACAGCCGCAGTCGCGGCCTGCCAGGCGCCGAGGCTCAATGCACTGCACAGGACGGTCAGCAGCAGTTTGCCGGCGCCTGGAAAGGTTTTACGGGTCACGGTGTTCATTGGGTTCATGCCGGTTTCCTTGATCATTCGATATATGGAAGTACGTCAGGTTTTTTATAAAAGCTATAACCGGGCAGTTGCAGGTGAAGCGTAAATCACGGTGCTTTATTGTTGTTATCAGCCGCACTGAACGTGGGCTGCGCTGTGTTGCTTTTGTAAACTCCCTGGTTTCGTGGGTGGGTCGATGCGATTCGATTGGCTTCGTTGGGGCCTTGCTTACTCGTCATCCAGCAATGGGTAATCGTCGGCATTCGGTAGTTCGTAATGCCACCATTCGGTGGAAATTGCGTGGAAACCAGCACCGAGCATGATCCCCAGCAACAGCAGACGATTGCGTTGCACGTTGACTGGCAGGTCCGGGTAGAACTGATGGGATTTCTCTACCATGGCGTCAAATCCGGTGCCCATATCCAGCGGCTCGCCATCGGCACCCACCAGGGTCACATCCAGCGCCACACCACGGCTATGGTGGGAGCCCAGGTGCGGGTCGCGCACGTAGTCGCTGTCTGGCAGCGCTTCCCACAACAGAAACTGGGCGTAGGGTGGGCGGTAGGCGTCATAAATGCGCAGGGTAAACCCGGCCTGGCGCGCAATCTGGCTAGCCTTGATCAAACAGTCGGCAGCCTGACGATGCAACAGGCAACGAGTGTTCGGGTAAATCACTTTTCCAGCCAGGTTATCGGCACCGGCGTAGATCAGGTCGATTTGCACCTGATAGCGCTGGGCATCGATTTCTACAAGAGGGCTGTTGTTCACGCAATGACTCCAATTGGAATTCGTTGGGGCGATGGGATCAGCCTTCGAACTGACCGAAGGTTTTTTGCAATTGACGGTTCTTGGCCAGGCGTTCATCGAGACGGTCGCCGTATTTCTCCGCGACGGCCGAAACAATGAGGTTTAACAGGCAGGCCAGCGGTGCAAGGGAGTCCCAGAACTGACCGACATCGGTTTTTAGCTGTAAAAGATCCAGTGGGTAGTCCCGTGCCCAGGGGCATTGCAGGTCGGTGATCAGGGCCAGTGGCAGGTCGTTGTCTGCCGCCGCTTCGCAGAAGGTCTGGGTCACGCTGGAATAAGCACGGAAATCCGAAATGATGGCGTACGGATTGGCGAAGCCGGAGTTCAGGGTTTCTGCGTAGATGCCTGACAGGCCATCGACGTAGTAGACCTTGGGGCGAATGTATTCAAGGTGGTTCTGAAAGGCTGTGAGAATCCCGCGAGTAGACTGAATGCCGAGAATAAATACTGCATCAGCTTCATGGATGCGCTGCACGATGTTGGCAAAGGTATCGCTGCGCGCTTGTCCATAGACGTGCTGAATGGCCTCGATCTCGCGATTCATGGAGCGGTCGAGAGCGTCTTCTTGGTTGGTTTCTGCACGAAAGGCTGCAATGCGGTCGGTGATCAGCCACGACGTCGGCGCTTCACTTCGAAGACTCTGTTTAACGTCATCAATGTTCTGGTAACCCAGGGATCGCAAAAAGCGCCCCACAGAAATTCCGGTGGTGGAGGCCTGCTGCGCGATGCTGTCGGCCGACTCGAATGGCAGCTGTTCTGGGTTACCCAACAGATAGCTGGCGATGCGCTTGCCGGTAGGGGTCAGGCTGGAGAACTCTTGCTCCAGCAACTGTAGGAAACTGTTCTTTTCCATAGACATGTCAGAGCCCCCGAACGTTGATTGTTATTAAGATGTCATTATTTGCATGAATGTTACAAACATAACATGTGTTTTCGAGACAACACAATGCCTTTTTCAGCAGGCGCCTAGGGCGCTATCAGGCAAGTGTGTTGACGCCAATGCCGAATTGACCCATGTGCTGACGCAAGATTAACCCGCGTTCAAATCGGCACAAATCCACCAAAGGTAGTGGTTCGCGAGGAGTCAGACCGGTTCAGTGATATCTCGGCAACTGGATCAATTCGGCGTAAGCGTCGACAGGCGTGTGTCTTTTGGTTCCAATTGCGTAGGCTGCATCGCCACATGACTTGCGGCCTGGTATTTGGAGTCGATGGCGCCACCCACCTCCATAAAGAAAATATTTCCCTTACCTTTGTTCTTGACCTGATACATCGCAATATCAGCCTGTGCGATCAGATATGACGCTGTAACCGCACGCCCAGCGTGTGCCGCAATGCCAATCGACATGCCAACTAAAAGCTTTCTCCCTTCAAATTCGAACGGTTCGCTGACCGCTTTCAGGCATTGCTGGGCAACGACGTTCGCGGTAGTGCGTACATCGGTGAGCCCAGTAAGCAGGATGACGAATTCGTCGCCACCCAAACGTGCCACCGTATCAACCTTGCGCCGCCCGTTACTCAATCGATGGGCGGTCTGACGCAGCACCGCATCGCCGGCATGATGTCCATACTGATCGTTGATCGCTTTGAAGCCATCCAGGTCGCAAAACAGCAATGCGATTTGCGATCCGTCGCGCTCGACGCGTGCCAGCGCATGTTCCAGACGGTCTTCCAGCATCGCTCGATTGCACAACCCGGTCAGCGAGTCATGATGCGCCAAGAACTTCAGTTGAGCCTCGCTGGCCTCGCGTGCCGCTTCTTCCTTGCGCAGATTCTCGACAAGAAAATTGAAGCCTTTCACCAACTCGCCGACCTCGTCCTCGTTGACGAACGGCAGCGGTACCAGCTTGCCATCGGCCATGTCACGTATTGCATGTGCAGCATCGGTGAGCGGGCGCAGGATGCGCGTCAGCGCAATGAACAGTATCGCGACAAGTGCGATCAGAAAGGCCATACCGGCCTTGAACATGAAACTTCGCACCGCCTCGATCGGACGAAATGCCTCCTCGGTCGAGATGTGCGCAACCAGAAGCCAGTTGGTGCTGGGCACAGTCACAACCGAGAAAAGTTCCTTCACGCCTTTGGCGTTCACAGCGATGCCGCTGCCGTGATAACCGGACATTGCACGATCAAGCAGTAGATCGCCCCCGGGCGGCGTTGGCTGGAGGGTCACGGCCAAGTCGCTTGACGCGACAAACTGATGGTCCTCGGGCGAAATCAGCAGAAAGCCGCCGGTTGCACCCAGTCGCGTCAGCTGCATGTGGTCGAGAAAGCCCGGTGGATTGATCTGCACAATGCCTGCCAGCACCGCTACAACGCCGCCTGCACCATCGCGCACCGGTGCCGCGAAAACGATCGTTGGATTACCGTTCATGTGTTCGCGCGACGGCCTGCCAATGACCGATGTGTTCGTGCGCAAAGCGGCACGGAACCAGTCCGTCGCCGCAAAGTCGAGTTGCCGCTGACCAGGAGTGGCTGAATACTCTGCGAGCAGGCCCTTCCCGTCTGGCCGTACCACCAATAGACCGCCGTTGAACAGCGGATTGACTTGCTGCCGGTCCTCGATCCAAGCCTGCAATTGTAGCGGTTGCCCAGCCAACGCCGGCGGCAATTGGCCGGCCAACCGGTCGATGAAGGCCAGACGCGAGCTAATGCTATTGTCGATGTCGCGTGCGACATAAGTCGCGATGGACATTTGCTGACTAGCGACCAGCTCATACACATGCTCCTGAATGAGTGGCAGCGCTACAAAATTGCGCGCCAGCATGCCGATCATGAGCAGCGTGACACCGAGCGCGACAATTCGGATTTTGATGCTTTTAAAATTCACTTTATCGTATCCATTGTGGAGGCATGTCACGAGTCTTCACGCTTGACTGTGCTACCCAGACGCAGACGCTACTATGGGCAAGTTTCCAAGCGTGTTGACGCCAACGCCGAATTGACCCACGTGCTGACGCAAGACGAACCCACCTCCAAATCGGCACAAATCCAGCAAAGGTAATGGTTCTCGAGGAATCAGACCGGGTCAGTGATATCTCGGAAACTGGGTCAATTCGGCGTCGACGCCAACACACAGCTTCGCGCCAGCCCTACAAAAACTCCGATAATTACTTCACGTAAGCGGTCCTCAGGTAGGCGCCTTCTTCGGCAGTCCCAAGATGCATTGCTCCCCAGCAACCTTGTCTTGCAGAAGGGCAGGGATCGATTTTCCAAGCACAAAAAAGGCCAATTCAGAGAATTGGCCTTTTTGCGTGAACCCGTGGATTCAACTATTTGTGAAAATGAGCAACTATTTTGTGAACCTACACCTGAATCAGAAATCCAGGTTGGAAACCGCCAGGGCGTTGCTTTCGATGAAGTCACGACGAGGTTCGACCGCATCACCCATCAGGGTGTTGAAGATCTGGTCCGCGCCAATGGCGTCTTCGATGGTCACTTTGAGCATCCGGCGCTGGCTTGGGTCCATAGTGGTTTCCCACAGCTGATCCGGGTTCATTTCACCCAGACCTTTGTATCGCTGGATGGTATGACGCTTGGTGCTTTCAGCCATCAGCCATTCAAGTGCTTCCTTGAACTCGGTGACCGGCTTCTTGCGCTCGCCGCGCTGGATGTACGCGCCTTCGTCCAGCAAGGTGCTCAGTTGAGCGCCCAGGGACACAACAGTCTTGTAATCGTTGCTGCCGAAGAAGTCGCGGTTGAAGGTGATGTAGTTCGACAAACCGTGGGAGATCAGTTCGACCTCTGGAAGCCAGACGTTACGTTCACGGTCTTCACGCAGACTGGCTTTGTAGACCAGACCGGATTTCTCGACGGTGCGCAGACGGACTTCGTACTTGGCCATCCAATCCTGCATCGCTGCATGATCGGACAGTTGCTCCATGCTCACTGCTGGCAGGTAGATGAAGTGCTCGGTCAATTCCTGGGGGTACAGGCGCGACAGACGCTTCAGAGTCTTCATTACCAGGCGGAAGTCATTCACCAGACGCTCGAGGGCCGGTCCGGAAATACCCGGGGCTTCCTCGTTCAGGTGCAGGCTTGCATCTTCCAGGGCCGATTGCGTCATGTACTCTTCCATGGCGTCGTCGTCTTTGATGTATTGCTCTTGCTTGCCTTTCTTGACCTTGTACAGCGGTGGCTGAGCGATGTAGATGTAGCCGCGTTCGATCAGCTCTGGCAACTGACGGAAGAAGAAGGTCAGCAGCAGGGTACGGATGTGCGAACCGTCGACGTCAGCATCGGTCATGATGATGATGTTGTGGTAACGCAGCTTCGCGATGTTGTACTCGTCGCGGCCAATGCCGCAGCCCAGCGCGGTGATCAAGGTGCCCACTTCCTGCGAAGAGATCATCTTGTCGAAACGCGCCTTCTCGACGTTCAGAATCTTGCCTTTCAGCGGCAGGATGGCTTGGGTCTTACGGTTACGTCCCTGCTTGGCGGAGCCGCCAGCAGAGTCACCTTCCACGAGGTACAGTTCGGAGAGGGCAGGGTCTTTTTCCTGGCAGTCAGCCAGTTTTCCCGGCAGGCCGGCAATATCCAGCGCGCCTTTGCGACGGGTCATCTCACGGGCTTTACGCGCCGCTTCACGAGCGCGAGCCGCATCGATCATCTTGCCAACGACCAGTTTGGCTTCGTTCGGGTTTTCCAACAGGAAGTCGGAGAAGTACTTGCCCATTTCCTGTTCGACCGCGGTCTTCACTTCGGAAGAAACCAGCTTGTCTTTGGTCTGGGAGCTGAACTTCGGATCCGGCACTTTCACCGAGATGATCGCGGTCAGGCCTTCACGGGCGTCGTCACCGGTGGTGGCGACTTTGTGCTTTTTCGCCAGACCTTCGGCTTCGATGTAGGTGTTCAGGTTACGTGTCAGTGCGGAACGGAAACCCACCAGGTGAGTACCGCCGTCGCGCTGCGGAATGTTGTTGGTGAAGCACAACAGGTTCTCGTTGAAGCTGTCGTTCCATTGCAGGGCGATTTCTACGCCGATGCCGTCTTCACGCTGGATGTTGAAGTGGAACACCTGGTTGACCGGGGTCTTGTTGGTGTTCAGGTACTCAACGAATGCACGCAGGCCGCCTTCGTATTTGAACAGCTCTTCCTTGCCGCTACGCTCGTCCTTGAGGACGATGCCGACACCGGAGTTGAGGAAGGACAGTTCACGAATCCGCTTGGCCAGGATGTCCCAGCTGAAGTGGATATTCTTGAAGGTCAGGTCGGACGGTTTGAAATGAATCTGGGTACCGGTGGATTCACTTTCACCGACGATTTTCATCGGTTCTTTCGGAACACCGTGGATATACGTCTGTTCCCAGATCTTGCCGCTACGGCGAACGGTCAGGACCAGCTCTTCAGACAGGGCGTTCACAACCGATACACCTACACCGTGCAAGCCGCCGGATACTTTGTAGGAGTTGTCATCGAACTTACCGCCGGCGTGCAGCACGGTCATGATGACCTCGGCTGCCGAAACGCCTTCTTCTTTGTGCACGTCTACCGGAATGCCACGACCGTTGTCGCGAACGGTGATGGATTCGTCCGGATGGATGATGATGCTGATGTCATCGCAGTGGCCGGCGAGCGCTTCGTCGATCGAGTTATCGACCACCTCGAACACCATGTGGTGCAGACCGCTGCCATCGTCGGTGTCACCAATGTACATACCGGGACGTTTGCGTACGGCATCCAGGCCTTTCAGCACTTTAATGCTCGTTGAGTCGTACGTATTTTCTTCGCTCAATGCCTTCACTCCCGATGGTCGTGGGTCTGGGTGATACGGCCCTGTTCCACGTGGAACAAAGCGACTGGCGTTTCCGTCTGCCAGCCTTCCCTCAATAATTCGTGATCTACACAGGTGATAAACACCTGGCAGCGTAAGTCTTCCAGCAAGCGGCAAAGCGCGCGGCGATGTTGCTCATCCAGTTCGGACGGCAGGTCATCCACCAGATAAATACACTGGCCGCGTCGGGCCTGGCTAACCAAATGCCCTTGGGCAATCCGCAATGCACAGACCACCAACTTCTGCTGTCCGCGGGACAAGATGTCGGCGGCGTTATGTGCGCCCAACCTAAGACGCAAATCAGCGCGTTGTGGTCCGGCCTGGGTATGACCCATTTGCTGATCCCGCTGAACGGACCCAGCGAGCACTGCACTCAATTCCCGGTCTTTGTCCCAGCCTCGGTAATAGCTGAGCGTCAAACCCTCAAGCTCAACCAATTCGCTCAAGGTCTGTTCAAAGACTGGTTTCAAGGCTTTGATATAAGCGCGGCGGTATTCATCTATTTCAGCGCTGGCCTGGCACAGTTCTCTGTCCCAAACCGCTTGCGAAACGGCGTCAAGTGTACCATGTCGCAGCCAAGAGTTTCTCTGGCGCAGGGCCTTCTGCAAGCGCTGCCAAGTGGACATGAATCGCGGTTCCACGTGGAACACGCCCCAGTCGAGAAACTGCCGACGAATCTTCGGTGCACCTTCCAGCAAGCGGAAACTGTCGGGGTTGATCAACTGTAATGGCAGGATCTCTGCCAGCTGCGCCGCACTGCGGGCGTTCTGCCCGTCGATACGGATCTGGAATTCCCCTTGGCGGTCGCGCGAAATGCCCAATGCGCTATGTCCCCCCTCAGCCAACTCCACCTGACCAAACACCGTACAGGCCAGTTGCTCATACTGGATAACCGGCAACAGACGGGTGCTACGAAACGAACGGGCAAGCCCCAGCAGGTAAATGGCCTCCAGAACACTGGTTTTGCCGCTGCCGTTGGCGCCGTAAAGAATGTTGATGCGGGGGGAGGGGGAGAAGGTCACCGGGTGCAGATTGCGCACCGCGGTGACCGAGACGCGACTTAAGGACATCTAGCTTCTGCTGGCATGATTACAGACGCATCGGCATGACAACGTAAGCCGAGTCGTCGTTGTCGGACTCTTGCACCAGCGCACTGCTGTTAGAGTCGGACAGAATCAGCCGAACCTGCTCGGTGGTCATCACGCCGAGCACGTCGAGCAAATAGCTCACGTTGAAGCCGATTTCCAGCGAGCCGCCGTTGTACTCAACGCCCACTTCTTCTTCCGCTTCTTCCTGCTCCGGGTTGTTCGCCTGGATCTTCAGCTGACCATTGGCCAGTTGCAAACGGATACCGCGGTACTTCTCGTTGGACAGAATCGCGGTACGGCTGAAGGCTTCACGCAGGGCCTGGCGATCGCCCAGCACAAGCTTGTCACCGCCTTTGGGAAGTACGCGCTCGTAATCAGGGAATTTGCCGTCGACCAGTTTCGAAGTGAAAGTGAATTCGCCGGTGGTCGCACGGATGTGATGTTGACCCAATACGATGCTGACGAGGCCGTCCGGTTCGGTCAGCAGGCGCGCCAGCTCAAGGATACCCTTGCGCGGCACGATCACCTGGTGGCGATCCGGCTGACCGATATCAGCCTGCATCGAGCACATGGCCAGACGGTGACCGTCGGTGGCCACGGCGCGAATAATGCCCGCCGAGACTTCAAGCAGCATACCGTTCAGGTAATAACGCACATCCTGTTGGGCCATGGCGAAGCTGGTGCGTTCGATCAAACGACGCAGTTTGCTTTGCTGAAGGCTGCAGGTCAGCGAACCAGGACCTTCTTCAACCGTCGGGAAATCGTTCGCCGGCAGAGTCGACAAGGTGAAGCGGCTACGGCCAGCCTTCACAACCAACTTCTGCTCGTCGACCTTGATGTCGATCAGCGCGTCGTTCGGCAAGCTCTTGCAGATGTCCATCAGCTTGCGCGCAGGCACGGTGATGGAACCTGGATCAGCCGGTTCTTCGAGTTGCACACGACCGACCAGCTCGACTTCCAGGTCGGTACCGGTCAGCGACAGTTGCTGGCCTTCGACAACCAGCAGCACGTTGGAGAGCACCGGCAAGGTCTGTCGGCGCTCGACGACGCCTGCGACCAGTTGCAGGGGTTTCAACAGGGCTTCGCGTTGAATGGTGAAATGCATGGTCTAGTCCCTTGCCTTAATAAGCTGCGCTGGTGTTCATCAAGTAGTCAGTGTACGCAGCAGGTTCTTGTAGTCCTCGCGGATGTCCGCGTCGGATTCCTTAAGTTCGTTGATCTTGCGGCAGGCGTGCAAAACAGTCGTGTGATCGCGGCCACCAAACACATCGCCGATTTCTGGCAGGCTATGGTTAGTCAGCTCTTTGGACAAGGCCATGGCCACCTGACGCGGACGGGCGACCGAGCGCGAACGACGCTTGGACAGCAGGTCGGAGATCTTGATCTTGTAGTACTCGGCGACGGTGCGCTGAATGTTATCCACAGAGACCAGTTTGTCTTGCAGTGCCAACAAGTCTTTCAGGGATTCGCGAATCAGCTCGATCGTGATGTCGCGGCCCATGAAGTGTGAGTGAGCGATGACGCGTTTGAGTGCGCCTTCCAGCTCACGGACGTTGGAACGAATACGTTGGGCAATGAAAAACGCCGCGTCGTGGGGCAGATCGACTTTGGCCTGATCAGCCTTTTTCATCAAGATCGCAACGCGGGTTTCCAGCTCCGGCGGCTCGACGGCTACCGTCAGGCCCCAGCCAAAGCGGGACTTGAGGCGCTCTTCAAGGCCTTCGATTTCTTTCGGGTAGCGGTCACTCGTGAGAATGACCTGCTGGCCACCTTCAAGCAAAGCGTTGAAGGTGTGGAAAAACTCTTCCTGGGACCGTTCCTTGCGGGCGAAGAACTGAATGTCATCGATCAGCAGGGCGTCCACCGAACGGTAGAAGCGCTTGAACTCGTTGATCGCATTCAGTTGCAGCGCCTTGACCATGTCAGCCACGAAACGCTCGGAATGCAGGTACACGACCTTCGCATTCGGATTCTTCTTTAATAGATGGTTACCCACAGCGTGCATCAAGTGGGTCTTACCCAGGCCGACGCCGCCATAAAGGAAGAGCGGGTTGTAACCGTGCTTGGGGTTGTCCGCCACTTGCCAGGCCGCGGCCCGGGCCAATTGGTTGGACTTACCCTCAACGAAGTTCTCAAAAGTGAAGGTACGGTTCAGGTAGCTGGTGTGCTTGAGCGCACCTTCTACCTGCACGGTGCGCTGCTCGGAACGAACCGGGGCTTGCTGCGAGCTGGCGCCGGCCATGGGGTCGAAGCTGTCGCGAGACGGCTCTTCACTGACCTCGGCCACTTTTTGCGTCGAACGCTTGGTCTGAGTGGCTACCGGGGCAGGCGTAGAGCTGACAGGCACTTGAGCCGCCTGAGCCTGGGAGGCTGCAGCGGCCAATGGTGCGTTAGGCGCAGCGCGCGGTGCCGAACTGCGTTTGCTGCCTATTAATAAGGAAAGCGCAGGCGCCATGCCATTGCCATGCTCATCCAGCAGTTCCAGGACGCGGCCCAGGTACTTTTCATTAACCCAGTCGAGAACAAAACGATTCGGTGCGTAGACACGCAACTCGTCGCCTTCGGCTTCGACCTGTAGTGGACGGATCCAAGTGTTGAATTGTTGGGCAGGCAGCTCATCGCGCAAAAGCTCCACGCACTGCTGCCAAAGTTCCACTGACACGGATATCCCCTAAGTTGAAAGCCGGTGAGGCAAAAACAAGCGGCCATTGTAGCGACCGGGCGCCGACTTATCCACACGTAGGTTTGTCACCCATTAAGAAGAATCCACGATTTATGGGAAAAAAAGACGACCAATGGTCTGTGTATAAGCTCTGTGGATAACCGGGTCTAAGGTCGTTGCACAAGTAGGGGGGAAACTCGGTGGATAACTGGCTTGTGGATAACTAGCCTTTTCACACACAGCTTATCCGACAGCGCAGCACAGGCTGAACACCGTTTTCCACCGTAGTTGTCATTCTCTGTACATCACGGTCTATAAGGGCCCGATACAGTTATCCACAGAGGATGGCCGCCCTAGCTTTTATAAGCTTTACAGAAAAGCTTTAAATAATTCCCTTCTTTATTTCTATATCTAGCGAAGGACCTGCGGACGGGCAAATCCTCTGGAGATCTATTTATAAGGAAACGCTGGTTGGAAATTGACCTAGAGGCTTGCTTTCTCTAGAATCCCCGGTCTCTTAAAACGGGGGCCATTCCGGCCCGTTGTGGACGAACCAGGTAACACGACAATGAAACGTACTTTCCAACCAAGCACTATCAAACGCGCTCGTACCCACGGTTTCCGTGCTCGCATGGCTACCAAGAACGGTCGTGCCGTCCTGTCGCGTCGTCGCGCCAAAGGTCGTGCGCGTCTGGCAGTTTGATAATCCGGCACTGGAGGTGAGTCAGGACTTCAGTCGGGAAAAGCGTTTGCTTACCCCCCGGCAATTCAAGGCAGTCTTTGACTCCCCTACCGGCAAGGTTCCGGGGAAAAATCTCCTGCTCCTTGCGCGCAACAACGATCTTGATCACCCCCGTCTCGGGCTGGTTATCGGGAAAAAGAGCGTAAAGCTCTCCGTCGAGCGCAATCGCCTCAAACGTCTGATGCGCGAATCGTTCCGTCTGCACCAGGATTCACTGGTCGGTTGGGACATCGTTATCGTCGCGCGCAAAGGTTTGGGTGACGTAGAAAACCCCGAATTGATTCAGCATTTCGGCAAACTCTGGAAGCGTCTGGCACGTAGCTCGCCGGTACCAGCAGTCAAAGCCGAAACTGTAGGGGTAGACAGTCCCGATGCGTAAACTGGCACTCGCTCCGATCCAGTTTTATCGCTATGCCATTAGTCCTTTGATGGCCAATCACTGTCGTTTCTACCCCAGTTGTTCCTGCTACGCGTATGAAGCCATAGAAAATCATGGCCTTCTGCGCGGTGGCTGGCTGGCCTTTCGTCGTTTAGGTCGCTGTCATCCGTGGAATCCCGGTGGTTATGACCCGGTTCCATCTATCCCTACCTCCCGTTCTTCTTCGATGGCCGAGTAATCATGGATATCAAACGCACGATCCTGATCGTCGCCCTGGCAATCGTGTCCTACGTTATGGTTCTTAAATGGAACCAGGACTATGGCCAGGCTGCCTTGCCGACTCAGAATGTTGCTTCCAGTACTACCGCACCGGGCCTACCGGACACGGCGACTGGCAATAATGCTTCTGTCAGTGACGACATTCCACGCGCCGCAAGCGATACCAGTGCCACTGCACCTGCTGAAACACCAGTAGCTGTAAGCAAAGATCTCATCCAGATCAAAACGGATGTGCTCAACCTGGCTATCGATCCACAAGGTGGCGATGTTGCCCAGTTGACGCTGCCGCTGTATCCACGTCGCCAGGACCATCCGGAAATTCCATTCCAGCTGTTCGATAACGGCAACGAGCGGACTTATCTGGCTCAAAGCGGCTTGATCGGCACCGATGGTCCGGACGCAAGTCCTGCCGGTCGTCCGGTTTACTCCTCGGAGAAGAAGATCTATCAACTGGCTGACGGTCAGGACCAATTGGTCGTGGACCTGAAGTTCAGCAAGGACGGCGTCAATTACATCAAGCGTTTCACACTGAAACGCGGCCTGTATGACGTAACCGTTTCCTACTTGATCGACAACGAAAGCGCCAAGCCTTGGTCGGGTGCGATGTTCGCGCAATTGAAGCGCGACGCCAGCTCCGATCCTTCTTCCAGCACTGCCACCGGCACCGCGACTTACCTGGGCGCCGCCCTGTGGACAAGTAACGAGCCGTACAAGAAAGTGTCGATGAAGGACATGGACAAGGCTCAGCTGAAAGAAACCGTAAACGGTGGTTGGGTTGCCTGGTTGCAACACTACTTCGTGACCGCGTGGATTCCGGCGAAGGGCGAAAACAACGTCGTCCAGACCCGTAAAGACAGCAAAGGCAACTACATCATCGGTTACACAGCGCCTGCATTGACTGTGGCGCCGGGTGCAAAAGCTGAAGTCAGCGCTGTTCTGTACGCCGGCCCGAAAAGCCAGGCGGTGCTGAAACAGTTGTCCCCAGGTCTGGAACTGACCGTCGACTACGGCATTTTGTGGTTCATTGCCCAGCCAATCTTCTGGTTGCTGCAACACATTCACGCGATTATCGGTAACTGGGGTTGGTCGATCATCTTCCTGACCATGCTGATCAAAGGGATCTTCTTCCCGCTGTCGGCTGCCAGCTACAAATCCATGGCGCGTATGCGCGCAGTGGCACCGAAACTGGCCGCGCTGAAAGAGCAACACGGCGACGACCGGCAGAAAATGTCGCAAGCCATGATGGAGCTGTACAAGAAAGAGAAGATCAATCCGCTGGGTGGCTGCTTGCCAATCGTCGTGCAGATGCCGGTTTTCCTTTCGCTGTACTGGGTTCTGCTGGAAAGCGTTGAAATGCGCCAGGCGCCTTTCATGCTGTGGATTACTGACCTGTCGATCAAGGACCCGTTCTTCATTCTGCCGATCATCATGGGCGCCACCATGTTCATCCAGCAGCAGTTGAACCCGACACCTCCGGATCCGATGCAGGCCAAGGTAATGAAGTTGATGCCGATCATCTTCACCTTCTTCTTCCTGTGGTTCCCGGCTGGTCTGGTGCTGTATTGGGTAGTGAACAACTGCCTGTCCATCACCCAACAGTGGTACATCACCCGTAAAATCGAACGAGCTACTAAAGCAACCGCTTGATTTACACTGTGGATAACCACTCAAGACGCCCCCTAGTGGGGCGTTTTGCTATCTGTCACTTTTGTCTGGATACCGGTTTATGAGCGTTCCTCGTGAAACCATCGCTGCCGTCGCCACCGCTCAAGGTCGCGGCGGTGTAGGCATTGTCCGTATTTCGGGACCACTCGCGAGCGTTGCAGCCAAGGCCTTCAGCGGTCGCGAACTCAAGCCACGATTTGCCCACTACGGCCCGTTCCTCAGTGATAACGATGAGGTATTGGACCAAGGCATCGCGCTGTATTTTCCGGGGCCCAACTCGTTCACCGGTGAAGATGTCCTGGAACTCCAGGGCCATGGCGGCCCGGTTGTTCTGGATATGCTGCTCAAACGTTGTCTGGAACTGGGCTGTCGGCTGGCCCGGCCTGGGGAATTCAGCGAACGCGCCTTCCTCAACGACAAACTTGATCTGGCCCAGGCCGAGGCTATCGCCGACCTGATTGAAGCGAGTTCTGCACAGGCGGCACGAAATGCCCTGCGTTCCTTGCAGGGAGCGTTCTCTGCACGTGTGCATAACCTGACCGAGCAACTGATTGGCCTGCGGATCTATGTCGAAGCGGCGATCGACTTTCCCGAAGAAGAAATCGACTTCCTTGCCGATGGCCACGTGCTGAGCATGCTCGACAAAGTGCGTGACGAGTTATCCACCGTGCTTCGAGAAGCCGGGCAGGGTGCCTTGTTGCGTGACGGCATGACGGTGGTGATCGCCGGCCGGCCCAACGCCGGTAAATCCAGCTTGCTGAACGCCCTGGCCGGCCGTGAAGCGGCAATCGTGACTGAGATTGCCGGCACCACCCGGGACATTCTTCGCGAACATATCCACATCGATGGGATGCCACTGCACGTAGTAGACACTGCAGGCCTGCGGGATACGGATGACCATGTGGAGAAAATCGGCGTCGAACGGGCGTTGAAAGCCATCGGCGAGGCCGATCGAGTGTTGTTGGTGGTCGATGCCACTGCACCGGAGGCGCTTGATCCTTTCGCATTATGGCCGGAGTTTCTGGAAACTCGCCCGGATCCAGCCAAGGTCACCCTGATCCGTAACAAGGCTGACCTGACGGGGGAACCGATTGCCCTGGAAGTTAGCGAGGATGGCCACGTCACCATCAGCCTCAGTGCGAAATCTGCCGGCAATGGACTGGAACTGCTGCGTGACCACCTCAAGGCCTGCATGGGCTACGAACAGACGTCGGAAAGCAGCTTCAGCGCTCGCAGGCGTCACCTTGAGGCGCTGCGTCATGCCAGCGCCTCCCTTGAGCATGGGCGTGCGCAGCTGACCCTGGCGGGTGCTGGTGAACTACTGGCTGAAGATTTACGTCAGGCTCAACACGCTTTGGGTGAAATCACCGGGGCATTCAGCTCCGATGACCTGCTTGGACGGATCTTTTCCAGCTTCTGCATCGGTAAATAACCCTTCCGTTGTCCACATGTAGGAGCGAGCTTGCTCGCGATGGACCTGAGGGTGACGCGTTTATCCAGCAAACACGCGTTATCGTTAACGTCCATCGCGAGCATGCTCGCTCCTACAAGGGTCAGCGTTCGCTCGACTGCCAGGCATTAGCCATTCGAGCCTGTCTGTTTCTTCCTTTCTCTTAAATTTTCTACCAGTGCCGAGCTGATTTTTTCTGCTTGAGCGGAATTTCCGTGCCCGGGATTTGCTCATTCGCTGCTTTTCTGTGGATTAAGCCCTGTGAATAACTGCCACTAAGGGCAGTTGATAACAGGGCCTCAAAACTGAAGATAACCGCCTCTGTGGATAACCATCCCTTTCATCCACAGGCTTAAACCGGTTATCCAAGGGCCTCCTTGGCAGATGACCACAGGGTTTTGAATCTCTGTACATATTGAATATAAAGGCCTGCATAGATCTATCCACAGAAATGTGCCTCAGTAGAAATAAACATAAAAACAAAGATTTAATAAATTTCTCTCTTTTTAATTTCTATAACCCCGACTTCTCCACAGCTGGTTAAATTTTGTGCAAAGGGTTCTTTAGGAAGGGCGAAGTCCCTATACTTGCCGACCTGGTCCAGAAACCCGGGCTCAAACTATTCCTGAATTACCTACTTAAGCAGGCACGAGGTGCGTGGTGGATTTCCCTTCCCGTTTTGAAGTGATCGTCATCGGCGGCGGTCATGCCGGTACCGAGGCAGCACTGGCGTCAGCACGTATGGGGGCAAAAACCCTGTTGCTGACGCATAACGTGGAAACCCTCGGCGCCATGAGCTGCAACCCCGCCATTGGTGGGATCGGCAAAAGCCACCTGGTCAAGGAAATTGACGCCCTGGGTGGCGCGATGGCCATGGCTACCGACAAAGGCGGAATTCAGTTCCGCGTGTTGAACAGCCGCAAAGGCCCGGCCGTGCGTGCAACCCGCGCTCAGGCAGACCGGGTCTTGTACAAAGCCGCTGTCCGCGAAGCGTTGGAGAACCAGCCGAACCTGTGGATATTTCAACAGGCTGCTGACGACCTGATCGTCGAGCAGGAACAAGTGCGTGGTGTTGTCACCCAAATGGGCCTGCGTTTCTTCGCAGATTCCGTGGTGTTGACCACTGGCACCTTCCTCGGTGGACTTATCCACATCGGCATGCAGAATTATTCCGGTGGTCGCGCCGGTGATCCGCCATCGATAGCCCTGGCTCACCGTCTGCGTGAATTGCCATTGCGTGTCGGTCGCCTGAAAACCGGGACACCGCCGCGTATTGACGGTCGATCGGTGGATTTCTCGGTAATGACCGAGCAAGCAGGCGATACACCGATCCCGGTGATGTCGTTCATGGGGTCCAAAGAGCAACATCCGAAACAGGTGAGCTGCTGGATTACCCACACCAACGCCCGCACCCACGAAATCATCGCTGCGAACCTCGACCGTTCGCCGATGTATTCCGACGCTGGGTTGATCGAAGGCATCGGCCCGCGTTATTGCCCTTCGATCGAAGACAAGATCCACCGCTTTGCCGACAAGGAAAGCCATCAGGTCTTCATCGAGCCGGAAGGCTTGACCACCAATGAGCTGTACCCGAACGGGATATCCACATCCTTGCCGTTCGATGTGCAATTGCAGATCGTGCAATCGATCCGCGGCATGGAAAACGCACACATTGTTCGGCCGGGCTACGCCATCGAGTACGACTACTTCGACCCACGTGACCTGAAGTACAGCCTGGAAACCAAAGTGATTGGCGGTCTGTTTTTCGCCGGGCAAATCAACGGCACCACCGGTTACGAAGAAGCCGGCGCCCAGGGTTTGCTGGCCGGGGCCAATGCGGCACTGCGTGCACAGGGCAAAGATGCCTGGTGTCCACGCCGCGATGAAGCGTATATCGGTGTGTTGGTCGACGACCTGATTACGCTCGGTACACAAGAGCCGTACCGCATGTTCACCTCCCGTGCCGAGTACCGTTTGATCTTGCGTGAAGACAACGCCGACCTGCGCTTGACCGAAAAAGGTCGCGAATTGGGTCTGGTCGACGACGCGCGTTGGGCGGCCTTTTGCAAGAAACGTGAAAGCATTGATCTGGAAGAGCAACGCCTGAAAAGTACCTGGGTTCGTCCGGGCACCGAGCAGGGCGATGCCATTTCCGAGAAATTCGGTACGCCACTGACCCACGAATACAATTTGCTCAACCTGCTGAGCCGTCCGGAAATCGACTACGCTGGTCTGATCTCCGTAACCGGTGGGGGCGCAGAAGATCCACAAGTCGCCGAGCAGGTCGAAATCAAGACCAAATATGCCGGTTACATCGATCGCCAACAGGATGAAATCGCCCGACTGCGCGCCAGCGAAGACACAAAACTGCCTGTGGATATCGATTACACAAACATTTCCGGTCTCTCCAAAGAGATCCAGAGCAAGCTCGGTGCGACCCGTCCAGAGACTTTGGGCCAGGCGTCACGCATTCCGGGCGTTACGCCGGCAGCGATTTCGCTGTTGATGATTCATTTGAAAAAACGCGGCGCGGGCCGTCAGTTGGAGCAAAGCGCTTGAGTTCGTTGGTCACCTCGCAACACGCAGAAGAGTTATCCACAGGTGCTCGCCAGCTGGGTGTCACACTGACAGACGCCCAGCACGCGCAGCTGCTGGGTTATCTGGCCCTGTTGATAAAATGGAACAAGGCTTACAACCTCACCGCCGTGCGCGATCCAGACGAAATGGTGTCCCGGCACCTGCTCGATAGTTTGAGCGTGATGTCGTTCGTCGAGAATGGCCGTTGGCTGGACGTCGGCAGTGGCGGCGGCATGCCGGGTATTCCATTGGCGATCCTGTTTCCAGAGTCCCAAGTGACCTGCCTGGACAGCAACGGCAAGAAAACCCGCTTCCTGACCCAGGTCAAACTCGAACTCAAACTGGATAACCTGCAAGTTATCCACAGCCGCGTCGAAGCCTTCCAGCCTGCACAGCCTTTCAACGGGATTATTTCCCGGGCGTTCAGCAGCATGGAGAACTTCAGCAACTGGACTCGCCACCTCGGTGACGCCGATACACGCTGGCTGGCAATGAAGGGCGTTCATCCCGCCGATGAGCTGGTAGCATTGCCGACAGACTTCCACCTCGATAGCGAACACGCCCTGGCTGTACCTGGTTGCCAAGGCCAACGCCATCTGCTGATACTGCGCCGCACGGCATGATTGGGAACACAAGCAAGAATGGCTAAGGTATTCGCGATTGCGAACCAAAAGGGTGGTGTGGGTAAAACCACCACCTGCATCAACCTCGCAGCTTCCCTGGTCGCTACCAAGCGTCGGGTGCTGTTGATCGATCTCGATCCACAGGGCAACGCCACCATGGGTAGCGGTGTGGATAAACACGGTCTGGAAAATTCGGTCTACGACTTGCTGATCGGCGAATGCGATCTGGCCCAGGCCATGCACTTCTCCGAACACGGTGGTTACCAGCTGTTGCCGGCAAACCGTGACCTGACCGCGGCCGAAGTGGTTCTGCTGGAAATGCAGATGAAGGAAAGCCGTCTGCGCAGTGCGTTGGCGCCGATCCGTGAAAACTACGATTACATTTTGATCGACTGCCCGCCGTCGCTGTCGATGCTGACGCTCAACGCATTGGTCGCCGCTGATGGGGTGATTATCCCCATGCAGTGCGAGTACTTCGCGCTCGAAGGTTTGAGCGACCTTGTGGATAACATCAAGCGCATCGCCGAACTGCTGAACCCGAACCTGAAAGTCGAAGGCCTGTTGCGGACAATGTACGACCCGCGATTGAGCCTGATGAACGACGTGTCGGCCCAGCTCAAGGAACACTTCGGCGAGCAGCTTTACGACACCGTGATTCCGCGCAACATCCGCCTGGCCGAAGCACCAAGCTATGGCATGCCAGCGCTGGCGTACGATAAATCATCGCGGGGCGCCATTGCCTATTTGGCATTGGCCGGCGAGATGGTTCGCCGTCAACGCAAAAACTCACGCACCGCCGCTGCTCAGGCAACTTAAGGAATCCCCATGGCCGTCAAGAAACGAGGTCTCGGACGTGGACTGGATGCACTGCTGAGCGGTCCGACTGTCAGCTCGCTGGAAGAACAAGCCGTACAAGCCGATCAGCGTGAGCTGCAACATCTGCCCCTGGACCTGATCCAGCGCGGCAAGTACCAGCCACGCCGGGACATGGATCCTCAAGCGCTGGAAGAACTGGCGCAGTCGATCAAGGCCCAGGGCGTGATGCAGCCGATCGTGGTTCGTCCGATCGGCAGCGGTCGCTTCGAAATCATCGCTGGCGAACGTCGCTGGCGCGCCAGCCAGCAGGCTGGCCAGGAAACCATCCCGGCAATGGTTCGCGATGTACCGGATGAAACCGCGATCGCCATGGCGCTGATCGAGAACATCCAGCGCGAAGACCTGAATCCGATTGAAGAAGCGGTAGCTCTGCAGCGATTGCAGCAGGAATTCCAGCTGACTCAGCAACAAGTGGCCGAAGCGGTGGGCAAATCCCGCGTGACTGTGGCCAACCTGCTACGCTTGATCGCGTTGCCGGAAGTCATCAAAACCATGTTGTCCCACGGTGACCTGGAAATGGGTCATGCGCGTGCTTTGCTTGGTTTGCCGGAAAATCAACAGGTTGAAGGGGCGCGACATGTTGTCGCACGGGGGCTGACGGTGCGCCAGACTGAAGCACTGGTTCGCCAGTGGTTGAGTGGCAAACAAGAACCTGCTGAACCGGTAAAGCCGGACCCGGATATCGCCCGACTCGAGCAGCGTCTGGCTGAGCGTTTAGGCTCTGCGGTGCAGATCCGCCACGGTAAGAAGGGGAAAGGGCAGTTGGTCATTGGGTACAACTCCCTCGATGAGCTTCAGGGTGTACTTGCACACATTCGTTGAAACATTTCCTCATGTAGCGTGCAGGCGGAAATCACTACCTGACAGTTGAATAGGGGCAGATCCGCCCCTATACTCTGCGCGCATTTTGTCGGCACAAATTATGCCAAGTTATTGAATTATGGCAGCCGATCATTGGGGAGCATTAGTGATGGACAGCCGCACGCCAAACCGCTTGCCGTTCCATCGCCTGGCAGTTTTTCCGGTGTTAATGGCTCAATTTGTCGTTTTGCTGATTGCCGCTTTGGCGCTCTGGCAATGGCATGGAGTCGTAGCCGGGTACTCAGGACTCTGCGGAGGCCTGATAGCCTTGCTGCCCAATGTTTATTTCGCTCACAGGGCATTTCGGTTTTCCGGCGCCCGAGCAGCTCAAGCCATCGTCCGGTCTTTTTATGCCGGCGAGGCGGGCAAACTGATTTTGACGGCAGTGCTCTTTGCATTGACGTTTGCAGGTGTGAAGCCATTGGCGCCGTTAGCTGTATTCGGCGTCTTCGTGTTGACCCAACTGGTCAGCTGGTTCGCACCCCTGCTTATGAAAACAAGACTTTCGAGACCTTAGGGCGTTTGAGGCAACCATGGCAGCAGAAACCGCTTCGGGCTATATCCAGCACCACTTGATGAACCTGACCTTCGGTCAGTTACCTACCGGCGGCTGGGGCTTTGCCCACACCGCAGCAGAAGCCAAGGCAATGGGCTTCTGGGCATTCCACGTCGATACCCTCGGCTGGTCTGTTGCGTTGGGTCTGATCTTCGTTCTTCTTTTCCGCATGGCGGCGAAGAAGGCGACTTCCGGTGTACCGGGTGCTTTGCAGAACTTCGTTGAAGTGATGGTTGAATTCGTCGATAGCGCCGTGAAGGACAGCTTCCACGGCCGTAGCCCGGTAGTTGCTCCGCTGGCGCTGACGGTTTTCGTCTGGGTGTTCATGATGAACGCCATCGACCTGGTACCGGTCGACTGGATCCCGCAACTGGCCGCGGCTATTTCCGGCAACCACGAGATCCCGTTCCGTGCCGTATCGACCACCGACCCGAACGCAACGCTGGCCATGGCCTTCTCGGTGTTCGCGCTGATCATTTTCTACAGCATCAAGATCAAGGGCCTCGGCGGCTTCATCGGCGAACTGACCCTGCACCCGTTCGGCAGCAAGAACATTTTCCTGCAAGCCCTGCTGATTCCGGTGAACTTCCTGCTGGAGTTCGTGACGCTGATTGCCAAGCCAATTTCGCTGGCACTGCGTCTGTTCGGCAACATGTACGCTGGCGAGCTGGTGTTTATCCTGATCGCCGTGATGTTCGGCAGCGGCCTGCTCTGGCTTGGCGGTCTGGGCATTGTGCTGCAATGGGCGTGGGCTGTATTCCACATCCTGATCATCACCCTGCAAGCGTTCATCTTCATGATTCTGACCATCATCTACCTGTCGATGGCGCACGAAGAGAACCATTAAGACCAGTCTCGACTAGTCTGATGTCCCACTCGGTCAAACGAGTGGGTGCCCGAACAGGGCTATGAAACGATTTGTTTTACCGCTTTAAAATCTAAAAAACCTAAACCATACGACGTAAAAGTCGGGAGGAAAGATGGAAACTGTAGTTGGTCTAACCGCTATCGCTGTTGCACTGTTGATCGGCCTGGGCGCACTGGGTACCGCAATTGGTTTCGGCCTGTTGGGCGGCAAGTTCCTGGAAGGCGCAGCGCGTCAACCAGAAATGGTTCCAATGCTGCAAGTCAAAATGTTCATCGTTGCCGGTCTGCTCGACGCCGTAACCATGATCGGCGTTGGTATCGCTCTGTTCTTCACCTTTGCGAACCCTTTCGTTGGTCAACTCGCTCACTAATCACTCGGATTTTCGAGTTGAGCAAGTCTGATGGACAACGAACGAGCGAGGTGTTGGCGTGAACATTAATGCAACCCTGATTGGCCAGTCCGTTGCGTTCTTCATTTTTGTACTGTTTTGCATGAAGTTCGTGTGGCCTCCGGTCATCGCGGCTTTGCACGAACGTCAGAAGAAGATCGCGGATGGACTGGACGCTGCCGCCCGAGCAGCTCGCGACCTGGAATTGGCCCAAGATAAAGCGGGTCAACAACTGCGCGAAGCTAAGGCTCAGGCAGCCGAAATCATTGAGCAAGCCAAGAAACGCGGTAACCAGATCGTTGAAGAGGCTGTTGAAAAAGCCCGTATCGACGCTGACCGTGTGAAGGTTCAGGCTCAGGCCGAGATCGAGCAGGAACTGAACAGTGTCAAAGACGCGCTGCGTGCCCAATTGGGTGCTCTGGCCGTTGGCGGCGCCGAGAAGATCCTGGGTGCCACAATCGATCAAAACGCGCACGCGGAGCTGGTAAACAAACTGGCTGCTGAAATTTAAGCGAGGGCGATCATGGCAGAATTGACCACGTTGGCCCGACCTTACGCTAAGGCAGCCTTCGAGCACGCCCAGGCCCACCAGCAACTGGCCTCTTGGTCAGCCATGCTCGGCCTGGCTGCAGCAGTGTCGCAAGACGACACCATGCAGCGCGTGCTCAAGGCCCCGCGACTGACGAGCGCAAACAAGGCCGCCACGTTTATTGACGTGTGCGGCGACAAGTTTGATGCCAAGGCACAGAACTTCATTAACGTCGTTGCCGAAAACGACCGTCTCCCGCTGTTGCCGGAGATCGCCGCTCTGTTTGACCTGTATAAGGCCGAACAAGAGAAGTCGGTAGATGTTGAAGTCACCAGTGCTTTTGCATTGAACCAAGAACAGCAAGACAAACTCGCCAAGGTTCTCAGTGCACGACTCAACCGGGAAGTGCGCCTGCAAGTTGCGGAGGATGCCGCCCTTATTGGTGGTGTCATCATTCGCGCCGGCGACCTGGTAATCGATGGCTCGATTCGCGGCAAACTCGCGAATCTTGCCGAAGCATTGAAATCTTGAGTTTGAAGGGGCAGCAGAGCAATGCAGCAACTCAATCCTTCCGAAATAAGTGAAATTATCAAGGGCCGCATCGACAAGCTCGATGTGACCTCCCAAGCCCGTAACGAAGGCACTGTCGTCAGCGTATCTGACGGTATCGTGCGGATTCACGGTCTGGCCGACGTCATGTACGGCGAGATGATCGAGTTTCCGGGCGGCGTCTTCGGCATGGCTCTCAACCTGGAGCAAGACTCCGTAGGTGCCGTTGTATTGGGCGTCTACCAGTCTCTGGCTGAAGGCATGAGCGCCAAGTGCACTGGCCGCATCCTCGAAGTTCCGGTTGGTAAGGAACTGCTGGGTCGCGTAGTCGACGCACTGGGTAACCCGGTTGACGGCAAAGGTCCACTGAACAACACCGAGACCGATGCGGTCGAGAAAGTTGCTCCAGGCGTGATCTGGCGTAAGTCGGTAGACCAGCCTGTACAGACTGGCTACAAGGCTGTCGATGCCATGATCCCAGTCGGCCGTGGCCAGCGTGAGCTGATCATCGGTGACCGTCAGATCGGTAAAACCGCTCTGGCGATCGACGCGATCATCAACCAGAAAGACAGCGGCATTTTCTGCGTCTACGTAGCGATCGGTCAGAAACAATCGACCATCGCCAACGTTGTTCGCAAGCTGGAAGAAAACGGCGCACTGGCTAACACCATCGTCGTGGCTGCGAGCGCTTCGGAATCTGCAGCACTGCAATTCCTGGCACCGTACTCCGGTTGCACCATGGGTGAATACTTCCGCGACCGCGGTGAAGACGCGCTGATCGTTTATGACGATCTGTCCAAGCAAGCAGTGGCTTACCGCCAGATTTCCCTGCTGCTGCGCCGTCCACCAGGCCGTGAAGCTTACCCAGGCGACGTGTTCTATCTCCACTCCCGTCTGCTGGAGCGCGCATCCCGCGTTTCGGAAGAGTACGTAGAGAAGTTCACCAACGGCGCAGTGACCGGCAAAACCGGTTCCCTGACCGCATTGCCGATCATCGAAACCCAGGCTGGCGACGTTTCCGCGTTCGTTCCGACCAACGTGATTTCCATCACCGACGGTCAGATCTTCCTGGAATCGGCCATGTTCAACTCCGGGATCCGTCCTGCTGTGAACGCCGGTGTTTCGGTATCCCGTGTGGGTGGTGCCGCTCAGACCAAGATCATCAAGAAGCTCTCCGGTGGTATCCGTACCGCTCTGGCTCAGTACCGTGAACTGGCGGCATTCGCCCAGTTCGCTTCTGACCTGGACGAAGCGACCCGTAAGCAACTTGAGCATGGTCAGCGCGTTACCGAGCTGATGAAGCAGAAGCAATACGCACCAATGTCGATCGCTGACATGGCGCTGTCGCTGTATGCCGCTGAGCGTGGGTTCCTGACTGACGTTGAAATCGCCAAGATCGGCAGCTTCGAACAAGCGCTGATTGCTTTCTTCAACCGCGATCACGCCGATTTGATGGCGAAGATCAACGTGAAGGGTGACTTCAATGACGAAATCGACGCTGGCATGAAAGCCGGTATCGAGAAGTTCAAGGCCACCCAAACCTGGTAAGCCGCAGCGGGAGCCGCAAGGCTCCCGCTTGCTAACCTGATAGGTGTTACATGGCAGGCGCAAAAGAGATTCGCAGTAAGATTGCGAGCATCAAAAGCACGCAAAAGATTACCAGCGCCATGGAAAAAGTGGCGGTCAGTAAAATGCGCAAGGCACAAATGCGCATGGCTGCTAGCCGTCCTTATGCGGAGCGCATCCGCCAGGTTATTGGCCATCTGGCCAACGCTAACCCGGAATATCGCCACCCATTCATGATCGAGCGTGAAATAAAGCGCGTCGGTTACGTTGTGGTGAGCAGTGACCGTGGTCTGTGTGGTGGCTTGAACACCAACCTGTTCAAGGCCTTGGTCAAGGACATGGCGAAAAACCGTGAAAACGGCGTCGAGATCGATCTGTGTGTTGTTGGTAGCAAGGGTGCGGCTTTCTTCCGCAACTTCGGCGGTAACGTCGTTGCAGCTATCAGCCACCTGGGTGAAGAGCCGTCGATCAATGACCTGATCGGCAGCGTCAAGGTGATGCTGGATGCCTACCTGGACGGCCGTATTGACCGCCTGTCCGTGGTGTCTAACAAGTTCATCAACACCATGACGCAACAGCCAACTGTGGAGCAATTGATTCCACTGGTGGCAACCCCGGATCAAGCACTCAAGCACCACTGGGACTATCTCTATGAACCGGACGCCAAAGAGCTGCTTGACGGCTTGATGGTCCGTTACGTGGAGTCGCAGGTCTACCAGGCGGTGGTCGAGAACAACGCGGCCGAACAAGCTGCGCGGATGATCGCGATGAAGAACGCTACCGACAACGCCGGTGATTTGATCAGCGATTTGCAGCTGATCTACAACAAGGCGCGTCAGGCTGCGATCACCCAAGAGATCTCGGAAATCGTCGGCGGCGCTGCCGCGGTTTAACGGTTCAAATATTCAGAGGATCCAGCTATGAGTAGCGGACGTATCGTTCAAATCATCGGCGCCGTTATCGACGTGGAATTTCCACGCGACAGCGTACCGAGCATCTACAACGCGCTGAAAGTTGTAAGCGCGGCTGAAACCACTCTGGAAGTTCAGCAACAGCTGGGCGACGGCGTGGTTCGTACCATTGCGATGGGTTCCACCGAAGGCTTGAAGCGCGGTCTGGAAGTCACCGACTCTGGCGCAGCCATCTCCGTACCGGTCGGTAAAGCGACTCTGGGCCGGATCATGGACGTACTGGGTAACCCGATCGACGAAGCTGGCCCGATCGACACCGAAGAGCGCTGGGGCATTCACCGTCCTGCGCCAACCTTCGCTGAACAAGCGGGCGGCAACGACCTGCTGGAAACCGGCATCAAGGTTATCGACCTGGTTTGCCCGTTCGCCAAGGGCGGTAAAGTCGGTCTGTTCGGTGGTGCCGGTGTAGGCAAAACCGTAAACATGATGGAACTGATCCGTAACATCGCCATCGAGCACAGCGGTTATTCCGTGTTCGCCGGTGTGGGTGAGCGTACTCGTGAGGGTAACGACTTCTACCACGAGATGAAGGACTCCAACGTTCTGGACAAAGTGGCACTGGTTTACGGTCAGATGAACGAGCCGCCGGGTAACCGTCTGCGCGTAGCTCTGACTGGCCTGACCATGGCCGAGAAGTTCCGTGACGAAGGTAACGACGTTCTGCTGTTCGTCGACAACATCTATCGTTACACCCTGGCCGGTACTGAAGTATCCGCACTGCTGGGCCGTATGCCTTCCGCAGTAGGTTACCAGCCGACCCTGGCCGAAGAGATGGGTACTCTGCAAGAGCGTATCACTTCGACCAAAAACGGTTCGATCACCTCGATCCAAGCGGTATACGTACCTGCGGATGACTTGACTGACCCGTCGCCAGCGACCACTTTCGCCCACTTGGACGCCACCGTCGTTCTGTCCCGTGACATCGCTTCCCTGGGTATCTACCCAGCGGTCGATCCACTCGACTCGACTTCGCGCCAGCTGGACCCGAACGTGATCGGCCAGGACCACTACGACACCGCTCGCGGCGTTCAGTATGTTCTGCAGCGTTACAAAGAACTGAAGGACATCATTGCGATCCTGGGTATGGACGAGCTGTCGGAAGCCGACAAGCAGTTGGTAAACCGTGCTCGTAAGATCCAGCGCTTCTTGTCGCAGCCGTTCTTCGTGGCTGAAGTCTTCACCGGTGCTTCGGGTAAATACGTTTCCCTGAAAGACACCATTGCTGGCTTCAAAGGCATCCTCAACGGTGACTACGACCACCTGCCAGAACAAGCGTTCTACATGGTCGGCGGCATCGAAGAAGCGATCGAGAAAGCCAAGAAACTGTAATCCCGGCGCCCGGCAACGGGCGCTAATTTAGGTTGAGGCAATCAGATGGCTATGACAGTCCATTGCGATATCGTCAGCGCGGAAGGGGAAATCTTTTCCGGCCTGGTCGAGATGGTGATTGCGCACGGTGCACTGGGTGATCTTGGTATTGCCCTGGGTCACGCGCCGCTGATCACTAATCTCAAGCCAGGTCCTATCCGCCTGATCAAGCAGGGCGGGGAAACCGAGGTGTTTTACATCTCCGGTGGTTTCCTCGAGGTTCAGCCGAACATGGTCAAGGTTCTTGCCGACACTGTGCAACGTGCCGCCGACCTGGATGAAGCCTCCGCTCAGGAAGCCGTTAAGGCTGCCGAGAAGGCCTTGCATGAACGTGGCGCAGAATTCGATTACGGTTCTGCAGCCGCACGTCTGGCCGAGGCGACAGCTCAGCTGCGCACCGTCCAGCAGATCCGCAAAAAGTTTGGCGGTTAATTCGTCATCGACTTGTTGTGCGATTGATTAAAAAGGGTAGCCTCGGCTACCCTTTTTTCTTTTCCGACTTTCATCACTTGGTCGCAGCTTCTGACCACTCAGGATTGATAGCCAGTCATGTCTCTTGAAATCGTTATTCTCGCCGCCGGCCAAGGCACACGCATGCGCTCGGCCTTGCCGAAAGTGCTGCATCCGATTGCCGGCAACTCGATGCTCGGCCATGTTATCCACAGTGCCCGCCAACTTGATCCACAGCGCATTCACGTGGTGATCGGTCATGGAGCGGAGGCGGTGCGTGAGCGTCTGGCGGCTGATGATCTGAATTTCGTCCTGCAGGACAAACAGCTGGGGACAGGTCATGCGGTGGCTCAAGCAGTACCGTTCATCACCGCCGATACCGTATTGATTCTTTACGGCGATGTGCCGCTGATTGAAGTCCCGACCCTGCAACGCTTGCTCAAGCTTGTGGCGCCGATGCAGATGGGGCTGTTGACCGTCGAGCTCGATGACCCGACGGGTTACGGTCGTATCGTGCGCAACGCTGACGGGCGGGTGACCGCTATCGTCGAGCACAAAGATGCCAGCGAAGCTGAGCGTACGATCACTGAAGGCAACACCGGCATTCTGGCGGTGCCAGCCAATCATCTGGAGGACTGGATGAGCCGGCTCTCCAACAACAACGCCCAGGGCGAGTACTACCTGACTGACGTGATTGCTATGGCAGTCAGCGACGGTCTGGTAGTGGACACCGAGCAACCTCACGACGCGATGGAAGTGCAGGGCGCCAACGATCGTAAACAGCTCGCAGAGCTCGAGCGTCATTATCAACTGCGTGTCGGCCGTCGTTTGATGGCTCAGGGCGTGACACTGCGCGACCCGGCTCGTTTCGATGTAAGGGGTGATGTCACCGTCGGCCGCGACGTGCTGATCGATATCAACGTGATCCTCGAAGGCAAGGTGGTTATCGAAGATGACGTGGTGATCGGCCCGAACTGCGTGATCAAGGACAGCACCCTGCGCAAAGGCGTGGTGATCAAGGCCAACAGTCACATCGAAGGGGCGATTCTCGGGGAGGGCAGCGATGCCGGTCCATTTGCTCGTTTGCGTCCAGGTACGGTGCTGGACGCTCGCGCCCATGTGGGTAACTTCGTCGAGCTGAAGAATGCTCATTTGGGCGAAGGGGCCAAGGCCGGCCACCTGTCTTACCTGGGCGATGCGGAGATCGGCGCACGCACCAACATCGGTGCTGGCACCATTACGTGTAACTACGATGGCGCCAACAAGTGGAAAACGGTGTTGGGTGAAGATGTGTTCATTGGTTCCAACAACTCGTTGGTGGCACCTGTGGATATCTCTAGTGGTGCAACCACTGCAGCCGGTTCGACCATTACGCAGAATGTGGATAACGCGCAATTGGCCGTGGGCCGAGCGCGTCAAAAGAACATCGACGGCTGGAAGCGGCCAGAGAAAATCAAGAAGTCCTGAGTTATCCACAGTCAATGAAATCGTCTTCGCGGGCAAGCCTCGCTCCTACAGGGTTTGAGTCGTACGCATGTTTAGCGGATGACACAAAATTGTAGGAGCGAGGCTTGCCCGCGAAGCTTTTTTATCGCGTCAGCTTGACGAAGTTTCGCTAATAGGTTTTGATTGGTTTCGTTATCTTTCGAATCGAAACTTACGTGATCATGTCGAAACGCAACACACCTCAGCGTCGTCACAATATCCTCGCCCTGCTCAATGAACAGGGCGAAGTCAGTGTGGACGAACTGGCCAAGCGTTTCGAAACCTCGGAAGTTACTATTCGCAAGGATCTTGCGGCGCTGGAAAGCAACGGCTTATTGCTGCGGCGTTACGGTGGGGCGATCACCATGCCTCAGGAATTGGTAGCCGACCTCGGCCAACCGGTTTCCCAATATAAGCAGGCCATCGCTCGCGCCGCCGTGACGCGAATTCGCGAGCATGCGCGGATCATCATCGACAGCGGCAGTACCACTGCAGCGATGATCCCGGAACTCGGCCAACAACCGGGCCTGGTGGTGATGACCAACTCTCTCTATGTCGCCAACGCGTTGAGCGAACTCGAACATGAGCCCGTGCTTTTGATGACCGGTGGTACCTGGGACCCGCATTCCGAGTCGTTTCAGGGGCAGGTGGCCGAGCAGGTATTACGCTCTTACGACTTTGATCAGCTGTTTATCGGCGCCGATGGCATCGACCTGGTTCGCGGTACTACCACCTTCAACGAATTGCTGGGGCTGAGCCGGGTCATGGCGGAAGTCGCCCGCGAAGTGGTCGTCATGGTGGAGGCTGACAAGATCGGTCGCAAGATTCCCAATCTGGAGCTGCCGTGGAGCAGCGTCCATACCCTTATTACCGATGATCGCCTGCCGCTCGAGGCACGGGATCAGATTCAGGCCCGCGGTGTCACATTGATTTGCGCGGCTATCAATCAGGAGAAATAGCATGTGTGGAATTGTCGGCGCGGTTGCAGAACGTAATATCACCGCCATCCTGCTCGAAGGTCTGAAGCGCCTCGAATACCGGGGTTATGACAGCGCGGGTGTGGCAATCCTCAGCAATGACGCAACGCTTGAACGCATGCGTCGCCCAGGCAAAGTCAGCGAGTTGGAACAGGCGCTGGCCGCAGAGCCGTTGGTCGGTCGCCTCGGTATCGCCCACACCCGTTGGGCCACTCACGGCGCCCCGTCAGAGCGCAATGCGCACCCGCATTTCTCCCGTGATCTGGCGGTCGTACACAACGGCATCATCGAGAACCATGAAGCCCTGCGCGAACAACTGATCGCCTTGGGTTATGTGTTCACCTCGGATACCGACACTGAAGTCATCGCCCACCTTCTGGATCACAAACTCAAGGACTTGGGTGATCTGACCGTGGCGCTCAAGGCGACCGTTAAAGAATTGCATGGTGCTTACGGCTTGGCCGTGATCAGCGCTCAACAACCGGATCGTCTGGTTGCCGCACGCAGTGGCAGCCCGCTAGTGATTGGTCTGGGACTGGGGGAAAATTTCCTGGCTTCCGACCAGTTGGCCCTGCGTCAGGTCACTGACCGTTTCATGTACCTTGAAGAAGGTGACATCGCCGAAATTCGCCGGGATAGCGTTCAAATCTGGGACGTCAATGGCAAGCAGGTTGAGCGCGAAGCGGTGCAGTACCGTGACGGTGCCGAAGCCGCGGACAAGGGCGAATTCCGCCACTTCATGCTCAAGGAAATCCACGAGCAACCTACTGTGGTGCAGCGCACCCTGGAAGGTCGCCTGGGCCCGAACAGCGTGCTGGTGCAGGCTTTCGGTCCACAGGCAGCCGAGCTGTTTGCCAAGGTGCGCAACGTGCAGATCGTCGCCTGTGGCACCAGTTACCACGCCGGCATGGTTGCCCGTTACTGGCTCGAAGAACTGGCCGGCATTCCTTGCCAGGTCGAAGTCGCCAGCGAATTCCGCTACCGCAAGGTCGTCGTGCAACCCGATACCTTGTTCGTGACCATTTCCCAGTCCGGTGAAACCGCCGACACCCTGGCAGCGCTGCGCAACGCTAAAGAGTTGGGCTACCTCGCCAGCCTGGCAATCTGCAACGTCGGCATCAGCTCGCTGGTGCGTGAATCCGACCTGACCCTGCTGACACAGGCGGGTCGTGAAATCGGCGTGGCCTCGACCAAAGCCTTCACCACTCAGTTGGTTGGCCTGTTGTTGCTGACCTTGTCCCTGGGTCAGGTTCGCGGAACGTTGGCCAACGGCGTCGAAGCCACCCTGGTCGAAGAACTGCGTCGTTTGCCAACCCGCCTCGGCGAAGCTTTGGCGATGGACGGCACCATCGAGAAAATCGCCGAGCTGTTCGCTGAGAAGAACCACACCCTGTTCCTCGGTCGCGGTGCGCAATTCCCGGTGGCGATGGAAGGGGCACTCAAGCTCAAGGAAATTTCCTACATCCATGCCGAAGCCTATCCGGCCGGCGAGCTGAAACACGGTCCGTTGGCACTTGTGGATAACGACATGCCCGTGGTGACTGTGGCGCCGAACAACGAGCTGCTGGAGAAGTTGAAGTCCAACCTCCAGGAAGTCCGCGCCCGTGGCGGCGAGCTGATCGTCTTCGCAGACGAGCAGGCGGGCATGATCAATGGCGAAGGCACGCACGTGGTGAACATGCCGCACATCCACGACATCCTGTCGCCGATCCTCTACACCATTCCGCTGCAGTTGCTCTCGTACTACGTGGCCGTATTGAAAGGCACCGACGTCGATCAGCCGCGTAACCTGGCGAAGTCGGTGACAGTGGAATAAGTTATCCACAGGTGATCGAAACATAAAAAATCGCAGCCTACGGTTGCGATTTTTTTTATCTAAATGGAGAGCACGCCCATGGACCGTTTCCAGGAAATGCAGGTGTTCACTGCCGTCGCCCAAGAGCAGGGCTTCTCGGCGGCGGCGCGGCGTTTGGGCATGTCGGCGGCGAGCGTCACCCGAGCGGTGGCAGCGCTTGAGAAGCGCATCGGCACACTGTTGCTGACGCGCACGACCCGCAGCGTGCATTTGAGCGAAGCGGGCCAGCGTTTTCTCGAAGACTGTCGGCGGATTCTCGCTGAGGTGCAGGAAGCAGAAGATTCGGCTGCCGGCAGCCACGCTCATCCGCGTGGGCAACTGACAATCACCGCGCCAGTGTTGTTTGGTGAACTGTTTATCACCCCCTTGATGGTGAATTACCTGACTCAATTCCCTGAAGTCAGCATCAACGGTTTGCTGGTTGACCGAGTGGTGAGCATGGTCGAGGAGGGCATCGATGTGGCGGTGCGCATCGGAGAGCTGCCTGACAGTAATCAGCATGCGGTTTATGTCGGTGAAGTGCGACGGGTGGTCTGTGGGTCACCGGGGTTTCTGGCAATTCATGGGCGGCCTCGACATCCGCAGGATCTGGCGCAGGCTCCGGTTATCGCGACGTCTTCCATCGGTCAGCAGAGATCCTGGCCATTTCTGGAGGCGGGGGAGCCACTGAGCGTTCGACCAGAACCGCGCTTGGTGGTGACGGCGAATCAGGCGGCCATCACTGCGGCGTGCCTCGGGCTGGGATTCACTCGGGTTCTGTCTTATCAGGTGGCGAGCAAAGTCGCGGCTGGCGAGTTGGAGATCATCCTGGCTGACTTCGAACTGGCGCCATTGCCCATCCATGTGGTGTACCAGGGCGGGCGCAAGGCGCCGGCGCGGATTCGCAGTTTTGTGGACTTTGCGGTGACGGCCCTGCGCGAACATCCGGATTTGCAGCACTGAAGGGTTATTGCGCAAGCTGAAATAATGGATTGCGTTTGTTGGTTATTCTGTTGTTTTCAGGCGTGGTGGAATATAGCTGTCACCGGCGCTTAGCCCTCCTGAACAGCACCACTAAACCAGCGGAGTCGACCCTCATGCAAGCGATCAAACTCTACAACTTCCCACGTTCCGGTCACTCCCACCGTGTGGAGCTTATGTTGTCGCTACTGCAACTGCCGACCGAATTGATCTTCGTCGATCTGGTCAAGGGCGAGCACAAACAGCCGGATTTCCTGGCGATCAATGCTTTTGGTCAGGTACCGGTTATTGATGATCAAGGCGTAGTGCTGGCGGATTCCAACGCGATTCTGGTTTATCTGGCGAAAAAGTACGGCAACGGTCGCTGGCTGCCAGACGATCCGGTCGGTGCCGCCAAGGTTCAGCGCTGGTTGTCTGTAGCTGCTGGTCCGATTGCCTTTGGCCCTGCCAGAGCACGGCTGATCACTGTATTTGGTGGGTCTTACAACGCTGAAGAAGTGATTGCGTATTCACACGCCTTGCTCAAGGTGATCGATCACGAACTGGCCAATACGGCTTATCTGGCCGGCAGCGAGCCGACTATCGCCGACGTCGCGGCCTACAGCTACATCGCCCATGCGCCGGAAGGCAATGTGTCGCTTGAGGACTACGCCAACATTAGGGCGTGGCTGGCGCGCATCGAAGCCTTGCCAGGGTTTGTCGGCATGCCGCGTACCGTCGCCGGCCTGCAAAAAACTGCCTGATGCTGACGGCCCGATACTGTCGGGCCGTTCACACTGCGCGAATGGCGCAGGGGAGAAGCCGTTATGGACCGTTCACCTTGGCACGCTGGCGAAAAACAGCTGCAGACACACGTAGGTGTTGCCGAGCGAATGGAGGTGCTCGGTCGTAGGGCCATTCGCCGTGAAATGCCGGACCAGCATCGCCAGTTCTATGAGCAATTGCCGTTCATCCTGTACGGCGCGGTGGATGCCGACGGCAATCCATGGGCCAGTATTCTTGAAGGGCCGCCAGGCTTCGCTAAATCGCCCGAACCCGGTCTGCTGCAATTCAACAGCCTGCCAGGCGCCGATGACCCTGCGCAATTGACGGAGGGGGCGGCGATCGGACTGTTGGGAATCGAGCTGCACACTCGCCGCCGTAACCGCCTCAACGGGCGGATAGGCGCTCTGACGGCAAGCGGTTTCGGTGTGACGGTGGAGCAGTCTTTCGGCAATTGCCCGCAATACATCCAGCTACGCCAGTTTCGCTCGGTGCCGCTGTCGGACCCTGCGACACGACGCGCGCAGCACCTCAACGAACTGGATGAAGCCGCCCGGTCGATGATCGCTGGAGCCGACACCTTGTTTGTCGCCAGCTACGTGGACGTCGATGGCCAGCATTCGGTGGACGTTTCACACCGCGGCGGTCAAGTCGGTTTCGTACAGGTAGACGGTAATCGCCTGACCATTCCGGATTTTGCCGGCAACCTGTTCTTCAACACCTTAGGCAACCTGCTGCTCAATCCTCGGGCCGGTTTGCTGTTTATCGATTTTAATTCGGGCGACCTGCTGCACCTCAGCGGTCGCACCGAAGTCATTCTTGAAGGCCCACAGGTCGAAGCGTTTCAAGGGGCTGAGCGCTTGTGGACGTTAGAGGTGGATCGCGTGGTTCGTCGGCCCGCCGCCCTTGGTTTGCGTTGGCGTTTCGATGGCATGTCACCGACCAGTTTGCTCACCGGCACCTGGCAACAGGCCAACGCCCGGCTGCAAGCTAAAGCGTTGGGCGATCAATGGCGGCCGCTACGGGTCGTGCGCATCGAAGCGCAAAGCCACAACATCCGCTCGCTCTATCTGGAGCCTGCCGACGGTGCCGGGATGCCGGTGTTTCAGGCCGGGCAGCATTTGCCGCTGCGGTTCAATATTGGCGGTGATGTGCATATCCGCACTTACAGTTTGTCGAGTGCACCCTCGGATGATTTTTTCCGTATCAGCGTAAAGCGTGAAGGGCTTGTGTCTTCGCACCTGCATCAACAGGTTCGCGTGGGTGATGTGTTGGAGGCCCGCCCGCCTCAAGGGCACTTCACCGTGGCGCCGCATGAACGTCGACCGCTGGTGTTGTTGGCGGCAGGTGTAGGCATTACGCCGTTGCTGTCGATGGTGCGAGAGGTGGTGTATCAAGGCCTGCGCACCCGGTACATTCGGCCTACATGGTTTTTCCAGAGTTCGCGCACGCTGGCCGATCAAGTATTTCGTCCTGAGCTGGATCGTCTGATCGAGGGAGCGGGTGGCGCAGTAAGAGTGCTGCGTTTGCTCAGTCAGCCGGAGCCCGGAGCGCTGGAAGGCGAAGATTTCGACCTGACCGGACGCATCGATACGGCGTTGCTCAAGACCATTCTTGAAGTCGAGGACTACGACCAGCTGGATTTCGTCCTGTGTGGCCCGGGAAGTTTTACCCAAGGGCTGTACGACAGCCTTCGGGAGCTCGATATCCGTGATTCACGGATTCACGCCGAAACCTTCGGTCCATCTACCTTGCATCGCCAGCCTGATCCCGATGCGATAGTCATCGAGCAAGCCCCGGCCGCTACCATTCCAGTGCCGGTGATATTCGAGCGTTCGGCCAAAGAAGCTCGCTGGCAACCCGACGGCGGCAGTTTGCTGGAGTTGGCGGAAAGCCGTGGATTGCGCCCGGAATTCAGTTGTCGCGGCGGTTCCTGCGGAACCTGCAAAACGCGGTTGATCAGCGGCCAGGTAAATTATCCACAGCCGCCAGCGGACGTGCCGGACGACGGCTATGTCCTGATTTGTTGTGCGATTCCGGCACAGGGGGCGCAGCCTTTGGTGCTCGACCTGTAGCAGCTGCCGAGCCTGCGAGGCTGCGTCCGGCTGCGAAGCAGTCGTAAACTCTGAGTGCACGGTTTATCTGAAACACCGCGGCGTATGTTTTTACGACTGCTTTGCAGCCGGACGCAGCCTCGCAGGCTCGGCAGCTGCTACAAAGGATCTGATTCGGCTTAAGGATTTTTATGTGTTTGTTCGTTCGTCTGTCGGCATTGCTGGCGGTGTTGGTACTGCTCAACGGATGCGAACGGCAGGAGGCGCCTCCGCTCGATCAGCAGCTCTATGTCTGGCAACGTCAATGGACGTTGGCTCACGAAGCCGCGCTCAAGGACAGTCGCGCCGACTTTTCGACTCTGCGGGTACTGGCCTTGCAGGCCTTCCCGTGGGCCGGTTGGCATCGGGCGCGGATCGACCCGGCATTACTCAAGCGTGATGGTCGTCCACTGATTGCGGTGATTCGTCTCGACGGCCAGCTAAAGTCGCTGGATCAGGACGATGTCACTGCGCAGATTCAACAAGTGCTCAGTGATTGGCAAGGGCAGGGGCTCATGGTCTCCGGCGTGGAGATTGACCACGATGCGGGTAGTGCCCGGCTACCGGCTTACCGCGAATTTCTTACCCACTTGCGCACCGTTCTCCCCGCTTCTGTGCCGCTGAGCATTACCGCATTGCCGGCCTGGCTCGACAGTCCCGAATTGTCGGCGCTGTTATCCACAGTCGACAGCAGCGTGCTGCAGGTGCACGCGGTAAGCGATCCGCGTCGCGGCTTGTTTGATGCGGATCAGGCCAGAAAATGGGTGAAGGCCTGGAGCCACATGACTTCGAAACCCTTTTATTTGGCGCTGCCGGCCTATGGTGTGGCGTTGTTACCGAGTGCCGGCGACATACCCATTGTGGAGAGCGAAGCACCCCTTGAGCGTGGCGGACAGCGCCGGGAGTTAATGGCTGACCCGCTGCCATTGAGTACGCTCGGTGCCGAGTTACGCAATGATCCGCCGGCTCATCTGGCCGGCCTGATTTGGTTTCGACTACCGTTGGCCAATGATCGCCGGGCCTGGAGCCTGACGACCCTGCGCGCAGTCGCTCGGGGCGATGCGCTGGACAGTCGCCTGACGTTGAAGCTTTCGCAGAACGAAGGACTGTTTGATATCGGCATCAGCAACCAGGGCAATCTCGACACCGCATGGCCAGAGCGTCTGACCCTCGCGGTCCAGAACTGCGAGGGCGCCGATGCCCTGGCGGGTTATGCGTTGCAACAAACCCCGGATCTGCTTACCTTCACCCGCCTGCGCGACGGACGCCTGCCGGCCGGCGAGCAGCGCGCCATTGGTTGGGCGCGCTGCGCACAAATTGATCAAGGAGGTTCGAATGTTCACCCGTAACTGGCCGCGTCATGTGCTCTGCCTGAGCCTCAGTTTGCCGCTGGGTTCGGCGTTGGCCTGTGGGCCGGATTTCCCCATGCGTCTGCTCGACAATCGAGGTCAGTCACTGGCGGAGCTGCCGGAGGGCAACTTCAATGTCGAGATCAATCGCCTCGGGCATGCCATCGCCGGCTTGAAAAACATCACCCAGGCCGCCTACAACATGCAGGCGCCTGACTACGCAGATCAGCGCGACAACGCCGAGCGGGCCGGCTTGACGGCTGAGCAGCAAGCGTTGGTGAAACAGCTGCGCAGCTTGCCTGACGCCCATCAGGTCGAGATTCAGGCTGCGAGTCTGCCGGCGGAGCTCAAGCTTTATCTGGCGGGTGCTGTGGCGTTTGCTGCCGGTGATCATGGGCTGGCGGCCGAGTACTTCCAGAAGGTGCTGGCGTTGCCGGCAGATCAACGCGCATTGCGCAGCACCTGGGCCGCTTATTCGTTGGGCCGGGCGCTGTTTGCCATGAGTTCTGAAGCGGACGCTGGGCCCGACTTGCTGGATCGGTCTCGGAAAGCTTTTGAGCAGACTCGCCAACTGAGCATCGAAGGCTTCAGCGACCCGTTGGAACTGGGCGTCGCCAGCCTCGGCGAAGAGGCTCGCGTTGCACGCACCGCTGGCGACTGGAACAGCGCCATCGAACGCTACGCCACGCAAAACCTCCACGGTTCGGCGGTAGGCTATACCTCGCTGAAACTGTTGATGGCCGACCTGGCAGCGATGCCTGAGGATCAACTGGCCGTGCTGCTCAAGGGCAAACCGGTGCAGCAGCTTGTGACAGCGTCATTGATCAGCCGACTGGGCTGGTCATTTGGTGAACAACCACCGAACGAATTGAAACTGATCACACAGCTGCAAAACAGCACACGCGGTAGCCTGGATAATGCGGATCGTCTGGCGGCGGTAAGTTATCAACAGGGCGACTACGCCAGCGCCAAAGCATTTCTTGAGCACGCGGGCGACGGCGGCCTGGCGTGGTGGTTACGGGCGAAACTGGCGATGCGCGACGGCGATAAAACCGCAGCCGCCGCAGCGTATGCCAAAGCGGCCCAGGCCTTCCCGCAGAATGAGTCGTGGGGGGAGCGACGGACGCCAGAATGGGATTTCGAAACGTTGCAGCCCAAGTGCCGGGTCGAGGGTGAAAGCGCGATCCTCGCCCTGCAGCGCGGTGACTACCTGCAAGCGTTCGATCAGCTTTACCGCAGCAATGGCATCTACTGGTTCGACGCCGCCACCGTCGCCGAACGGGTGCTGACCGTCGATGAGCTCAAGCACTACGTCGACACCCAGGTGCCGGCACCGCCACCGCTGACCCAGCAGGAGCGGGATAACTACGTGCCGTTGCCGGTGGCGGCGAAATTGCGCGATTTGCTCGGGCGGCGTCTGCTGCGCGAAGCGCGTTACGATGAAGCGCCGGGGTATTTCGACAGTGTCGAATTGCAAGACAAGGCCAAGTGGTACGGGGAGTTGCGCAACGATGCCGAATCGAAATGGTGGCCAACCAAACGGGCATTCGCTTACTACAACGCCGCAACCTTAGCCCGTTTCGACGGGATGGAATTGTTGGGTTACGAGATGGCGCCGGATTACGCGGCCTTGGGTGGTAACTACAGTCTTGAAACGCCAGAGCTCAAGGTCGGACCGCTGATTACTGTGGGTGAAGTGCAGCGCCAGCAGGCTACCGTGGCGCAACCTGACGAGCGTTTTCATTACCGTTTTGTTGCCACAACGCTGGCGAGCAAGGCTGCTGATCATCTGCCCCACAGCAGTCAGGCTTTCGCTTCGGTGCTGTGCAAGGCTTCGACATGGGGGACCAGTCTGCAAGAACAAAGCGCGTTTTATCGTCGTTATGTCGAGGAGGGCCCCTACGTGGTCTGGGCCAGCGACTTCGGTCATCAATGCCAGGAACCGGACTTCCAGAACACCGACAAACGCTATGTGACCCAGGTTACCGACGCCGTGCGATCGCATCTGCGGCCGTACAAGAAACCATTGCAATTCGGCGCAGTGATCCTGGTCGCGGCAGCGGCGTTGTTGCTGATCAACCGCCGCCGGCAAAAAGTGCAGTAAGGCTCATGCCTGTTGAACAAATGTCAGCCGCACTGCGAAACCAATCAACAGGCTGCCAAACAACCACTGCTGCAAGCGTTGGGCCGAGGGACTGCGTTGCACCCAACGGCCAAGTGCTGCGCCCACCAATGCATACGCGCTGTCGAACAATAATCCAACGCCCACCAGCACCACGCCCAGGGTCGCGAATTGCGCGAGCACCCGCCCCGCGGTCGGATCGATAAACTGCGGCAGCAGCACTGAGCAGAACAGCAGCGCTTTCGGGTTGAGCAGGTTGGTCAGCAAACCGCGCTGGATCGCTTCGCGCCAGTGCGGTTTGCCGGTGGTGGCTTCGGCGTTGTGCAGATTTGGCAGCAGCGTGGTTCGCAGGCATTGAATGCCGATCCACAACAGGTACGCGGCACCGACCAGACGCACCACATCGAAGGTCCAGGGCGCGGCTTTGAATAACGCTGCGAGCCCCAACGCCGCCAGTGCCACATGACACCCGCGTGCAATGCCCAGACCCACCGCAGTCGCCAGCGCGGCGCCTTTGCCTTGGCGGGCACCGGTCTGCAACAGCAGAATCATGTCTGGGCCCGGCAACAGGTAGACCACTGCCAACGCCATGAAAAACAGCCACATCCCCGCCATGTCACACCCCATTCATTGTCGATTCGGTGCGGTCAGTCTAGGGCTGATGGGCGGGGCAGGTGGTTGCGTAGTTCGCTTCTAAACCCTCCTTGATTGGCATAATCTGCTACAAATTTGCATCACAAACATCAGGATCTGCCAAACCATGAAACTGGACGCCTACGACCGCAAAATTCTCGCGGCGCTGCAACGGGACGGTCGCCTGAGCAACGTGCAACTGGCTGAGGAGATTGGTCTGTCGGCTTCGCCGTGTTTGCGCCGGGTACGGATGCTTGAAGACGCCGGGGTGATTCGCGGCTATCAGGCCAATCTGGATCGCGATGAGGTTGGGCTCGGTCTGACCGTGTTTGTCGGGGTCAAGGTTGAACGCCATAACGATGAACAGGCGGAAGCCTTCCGCCTGGCCGTAACGGCGCTGCCCGAAGTGATTTCGGCGTTTCTGGTGTCAGGGGAATCGGATTTTTTACTGCAAGTGGTGGTGCCGGATTTGCGCGGCTATGACCGATTTCTCACGGGACGTTTGTTGAAGCTGCCAGGCGTTAGTGACATCCGTAGCAACTTTGCGATTCATACGGTGAAGACGCCCGGGGCTTTGCCGCTGGAGCATTTACCGCTTTAGACCGAGTCGCCCCTTCGCGAGCAGGCTCGCTCCCACATTGGTTTTGTGAACGGCACCGATCAAATGTGGGAGCGAGCCTGCTCGCGAAGACGATAGGTCAATCGACTCAACTCTGTGGGTCCTACATCTGGGCTGGATAAGCGCAGTTCTCAGCTAAAATTACGAACATAATATGTGCGTTCTGAAGCGTTTCGGTCAACGCTTCAGGTAAGCGACAGGTCGAGTGTTTTTAGATAGAAGGTTTTAGTATAAAAATTTTACTGTTTTCGTTATATCGTAACGAACTGTGCTGTGAGCCGATAAACTCTGGGGTGGTATGCAAGTCGATCTGGATGTCGATGGGACGCAAGTAGCCGGACTACCGCGCTTTCAGCAGGCGGTTTTTCAAGGGCGCCGATTGCGCAAGCTCGCCATTGGCCTGGGCGCTCTCGCGGCGTCAGGCGGGGTGCTGGCGTTTTTTGTCGGGCTATTTGCGCCGCAATCGCTCTGGCCGGCATTGCTGGTCAATCAGAGCGCCGGTTTGCTGGTGCTGGTTGCCGGCCTGCAATCAGCCTGGTGGATTACCCAATGGCGCACAGGGGCGATGAATCCTGTCGCCGTGCAGGAAATCGTTGTTGCTGAAGCTGATGTCCCCGTGGGGGCGTACGAACGGCTATTGGAGCGGATCAGTCAGCGATGGCTGAACATGCTGAGGCAGATCGGCGCCCCGACGTTGTGGCTGGGGGGATGGGCGCTGTTGACGTTGGTCAGCGTCGAACAGGTCTGGAACCTCACACTACCGCCCGCCGCGCTGGGTTCGTCGGCCAGTGTCGGCGCTGCGCTATCGTTATTGCTGGCCTTCGGCTTGCTGGTGCTGGAGCGTCAACTGGCCCAGGAAAACCTGGCGCAATGGCCGGAAGCAGGGCCGTTGGCACAGCTGACTCGTGTGGTGATCATTTGCCTGGTGCTCAGCGCTTTGTGCCTGTTATTCGGTAGCGAAACTTCGGTCTGGCCGGTGCGACTGGCCGTGTTGAGCGGCTTGCTGCCAGGCTTGGTCGCTGTCGAATTGCTGCTGCGCGCGGTGCTGTCATTATTCAGTCCCCGGCGAGAACAACTTGAGCCGACGTTGCTGGCGCGAAGTTTCGTTGCCGACATGCTGCGCTGGCCGCCCCAGCCACTTCTGGCATTGCAGCACGAATTGCACAATCGCTTCGGCATCGACCTGCGGCAGATCTGGGCCTTCACTTACATGCGCCGAGCGTTCCTGCCGGTGCTGGCTGTGGTGTCGATTGTCGGCTGGTCGCTCACCGGGATTCACGAAGTGCCGCTGCAAGGGCGGGGGATCTATGAGCGTTTCGGTAAACCGGTGGACGTGTTCGGCCCCGGTTTGCACGCGGGTTTGCCATGGCCGCTGGGCCGAGTGCTGAGCGTCGAGAATGGCGTGGTCCACGAGTTGGCCACCAGTGTCGGCGAAGCGACGGCACCGATCGTTGCGGAGCCGGCAGAAGGCCCGGCACCGGCGATTGCCAATCGCTTGTGGGACGCGAGCCATGTGAACGACAAATCCCAAGTCATCGCCAGTAGCCGTGCCGACAAGCAGAGCTTCCAGATCGTCAACATGGACGTACGCTTCGTCTACCGCATTGGTCTGACTGATCAGGCGGCGATGGCGGCAACGTACAACAGCGCCGACGTGCCGACGCTGATTCGCAGCACTGCCAGCCGGATTCTGGTTCACGACTTTGCCTCGCGCACCCTCGACGGCTTGCTCGGCGAGGACAGGGTAGGGCTGGCTCAGGAGATCGGGCGCGCGGTGCAGGCGGACCTGAAAAAACTCGACAGCGGCGTAGAAATTCTCGCCACCGTGGTCGAGGCCATTCACCCGCCCGCTGGTGCGGCCAATGCTTATCACGGCGTGCAGGCGGCACAGATTGGCGCCCAGGCCTTGATCTCCCGCGAGCGCGGGGCGGCGGCGGAGGCCACCAATCAGGCGCAGTTGCAGGCCAGCATCGCCCGTGATCAAGCGACGGCCAGCGCCCGGGAAATCAACGCCACGGCCCAAGCGGCAGACCTGCGCTTCAGCGCCGAACAAAAGGCCTACGCCAGCGCCGGCCAGGCCTTTGTGCTGGAGCAATACTTCAGCCAGCTTTCCCAGGGCCTGGCCAACGCCAAGTTGCTGGTTCTAGACCATCGTCTGGGCGGCAGCAGTAACGCGCCGACCATCGACCTCCGTACGTTCACGCTGCCGGCAGACCCTGCGCCCGCGCGTAAAACAGCTCAGCCAGGAGTTGCCAATTGAGCCAGTCGCATACTCACGATCACGAAGATCACTCTGGTCACGATCACAGCCATGGCGGGCATCACCACGGCCATCATCACCACGGCGACCCACAAGAGGCTGGCCCATTCCCGTGGCAACGCATGGGTTGGGCGGCGTTGCTGGTGGCGTTCGCCATCGCGGCGGCGAGTCTGGTGCAAGTTCGGTCGGGGGAGGCCACGGTGATCACGCGCTTCGGCAATCCATCCCGCGTGTTGCTGGAGCCAGGTCTTGGCTGGCGCTGGCCAGCTCCGTTTGAAGCGGCGATACCCGTCGATCTGAGGTTGCGCACCACCTCCAGTGGTTTGCAGGACGTGGGTACGCGGGACGGTTTGCGCATCATCGTTCAGGCCTATGTCGCCTGGCAGGTGCAGGGCGATCCGGACAATGTGCAGCGTTTTATGCGCGCGGTGCAAAATCAGCCGGACGAGGCGGCGCGGCAGATTCGCACTTTTGTAGGCTCGGCGCTGGAAACCACCGCCAGCAGTTTTGATCTGGCCAATCTGGTGAACACCGATGCCAATCAGGTGCACATCGCCGATTTTGAGGCACAGCTGCGGCAGCAGATTGATCAGCAGCTGTTGACCACTTATGGCGTGCGTGTGCTGCAAGTCGGGATTGAGCGCCTGACATTGCCCTCGGTAACCCTCACGGCCACCGTCGATCGCATGCGCGCCGAGCGTGAAACAATCGCCACTGAACGCACCGCCATCGGCAAGCGTGAAGCGGCGCAGATCCGTTCCGCCGCTGAACGTGACGCACGAATCGTGCAAGCCGATGCGACGGTAAAAGCGGCGGACATCGAAGCACAATCTCGCGTCGAAGCCGCACAGATCTACGGCCGCGCCTATGCCGGCTCGCCGCAGCTCTACAACTTGCTGCGCTCCCTCGACACCTTGGGCGCGATCGTTACGCCGGGCACAAAACTGATTTTGCGCACTGATGCTGCGCCGTTTCGGGTATTGGTCGACGGTCCGCCGACACTCGACAACAAGTCCGGGTCGCAGCCATGAATTTGGTTCCACGTGGAACAAATGAGTTAAGCATCCCCTGGATTCAGGCCGGGCGATTGGCCTTTCTCGCGTTGTACGCGGTGACTGTGTTGGCAGCTTTGGCGTGGGTGGTCTCCAATGTGCGGCAGATCGACCCGCAGAATCGCGCGATGGTGTTGCACTTCGGCGCGCTGGATCGGATTCAGAATGCCGGGTTGCTATTGGCGTGGCCGCGACCATTTGAGCAGGTGATTTTGCTGCCTGCGGCGGATCGGGTGATTGAGCGTCGGGTGGAAAATCTGCTGCGCTCGGATGCCGCGTTGCAGGCCGATCGAGCGTCGAGTTTTGCCACGCCGATTAGCGATGCCCTGGCTGGCTCCGGCTACTTGCTGACCGGCGACGCAGGTGTGGTGCAACTGGATGTGCGGGTGTTCTACAAGGTGACTGAGCCGTATGCATTCGTTCTTCAAGGCGAGCACGTACTGCCGGCGCTGGATCGATTGGTCACCCGCAGCGCGGTGGCGCTCACCGCTGCGCGTGACCTGGACACCATTTTGGTTGCACGCCCAGAGCTGCTCGGCGCCGATAACCAGGCCGCCGAAAGACGTGAACGGCTGCGTGGCGATTTGGTGAAAGGCATCAATCAACGTCTGGCCGAACTGACGGCGACCGGGCAGGGGCTCGGCATTGAGGTGGCGCGGGTCGATGTGCAGTCGAGTCTGCCTGGCCCAGCAGTCAATGCTTTCAACGCTGTTCTGACGGCCAGTCAACAAGCCGATAAAACCGTGGCCAATGCGCGCACTGACGCCGAGAAGCTGACTCAGACCGCTAACGAGCAAGCCGACCGAGCGCTGCAAGTCGCCCATGCACAGGCGAGTGAACGATTGGCCAAAGCCTCGGCCGACACGGCCACCGTGTTGAGTCTGGCCAAGGCGCAACAGCAAGGCACTGACCCGCAAATGCTGCTGCGCATTTACCGCGAGCGAATGCCGAAAATCCTCGGACAGGCCGGCTCGGTAACCACGGTCAATCCGAAAGACGATTCCCGCCTGATCATTCAGGGAGCTGCACAATGACCACCCAAACTGCCGCTTCACCGAGCATGTTGTCCTCGACTGAACAACGCAGCGCTGCCCGCCAACTGACGCTGGCGATGCTCGCACTGGGCTTGCTCGCGCTCGGCCTGATATGGCGCTGGCTGTCGCCGGAACAGACCGGTATCAGTCAATTGCTGTTGGGGTTTGCTTCCGTGATGGTGGCCGTGCCGGTCATGCGTTCGGCCTGGTACAGCCTGCGTTTTCCAAGTTTGCACGGGATCACCGATCAGTTGATCGCTCTCGCCATGCTGGGCGCTTGGGCCACGGGTGATCTGCTCACGGCGGCTTTATTGCCGATCATCATGATCTTCGGCCACGTGCTGGAAGAACGCAGCGTGATCGGTTCCCAGGAAGCCATTCACGCGCTGGGCAAACTGACGCGCAGCCATGCGCGAAAGGTTCAGGCGGACGGCTCCATCATTGAAGTCGACAACAGCACACTCAAGGCGGGTGATCAGGTCGAGGTGCGCGCGGGTGATCGGGTGCCGGCGGACGGTCGGGTGTTGTCCGGTCAGGCGAGCCTGGACACGGCTTCGATTACCGGCGAATCGGTGCCGATGGAGGCGAGCGTCGGTCTGCAAGTCTTCGGCGGGGCGATCAATCTCGACGGTCTGTTGCGCATTGAAGTGACACGCACCGGTAACGAATCGACCCTCGGCAAAGTCATCGCGCTAATGCAAAGCGCTGAACGCTCCAAGCCGCCGATCACGCGTTTGTTGGAACGCTATGCGGGCAGCTACATGGTGCTGGTGTTGTTGCTGGCCGCGGTGACCTGGTTTATTACCAACAATGCCCAGGCAATGCTCGCGGTGTTGGTGGCGGCCTGTCCTTGTGCGCTGGTGTTATCGGCACCGGCCACGGCGATTGCCGGTGTGGCCGTGGCGGCGCGTCACGGGATTCTGATTCGCAGCTCCGCGTTCCTCGAAGAGTTGGCAGACCTGACTTCGCTGGTGGTCGACAAAACGGGAACCCTGACCTTTGGGACCTTACGCTTGCAGTCCATCGACAGCCCGCTGGAGGATCGTAGTCACGTCTTGAAACTGGCTGCCAGCCTCGGTTCTGCCAGCAGCCATCCGGTTAGCCGCGCGCTCGCGGGGTTGGTGAGTCAGGAGCATTTTCTGCTGCTCACGGACATTCACGAGCGTCAGGGTTTGGGCGTGGTGGCAATGACAGGGCAGGGCGAAGCGGCGCTCGGGCGACCAGAGTTGTTCGCGCAATTGGGTATCGCCACGTCGAGCGTCCCGGGCCACGATGGACCGATTGCCGGGCTGGCACTCAACGGTGAATTCCTCGCATGGCTATTGCTGGCCGACAGCGTCAAACCCGAAGCACGCTTTGCCTTGAGCGAGTTGCGCGATCTGGGGTTGGGACGTCAGTTGTTGCTGACGGGTGACCGACACAGTGTCGCTCACACCTTGGCGCGGGATGTCGGCATCAGCGATGTTGAAGCCCAGGCGCTGCCCGAAGACAAACTCAATCGCGTGCTGAAAGAAATCGGCAGTGGCTTCCGGCCAATGGTGGTGGGCGATGGCATCAACGATTCGCTGGCCCTTAAGGCCGGTGTGGTCGGCGTGGCGATGGGGGCGGGCGGAGCAGATATCGCATTGGCCTCGGCCGACATCGTGCTGATTGGCAGTGACTTGCGCCGGCTCGGGACGTGTGTGCGTTTGAGTCGTCAATGCCGGCAGACCTTGCAGGTCAACGTGATCATTGGTCTGGGGTGGACGCTGGCAATCGTCGCCTTCGCTGCGTTCGGCTGGCTCGGTGCGGCAGGGGCGATGATTGCTGCGTTGTTGCACAATTTCAGCACGTTATTGGTATTGGGCAACGCCGGGCGTTTACTCCGGTTTCAGGAGCCCTTGCTGAAGTTGAAAGACGAGATCTGAATGATTTCAACTTTTCAGAACTGTGCGCTGAATTCGTAGTCATCAGTGAGAGGGCATGTCACTTTCGAGAGTTCGCAGCGGTTTTGTTGAACGTTGCGAACTATAGAAAACGGCTATTAAATCGATAGCCAGCTATTTTTCAAAGATGGTCTACCCTCACATCAGACGTCTGAAACAAGGGGGGCTCTCCATGCTCGCGCAACTTCCACCGGCCTTACAGAATCTGCAGTTACCGCTTCGTCTGAGACTCTGGGACGGCCATGAAATCAATCTGGGGCCGACGCCCAGCGTCACTATTGTGGTCAAGGACCCACAAATGGTTTCCCAGTTCACCCATCCCAGCCTTGACCTGCTAGGGGCGGCGTTTGTCGAAGGCAAACTTGAACTTGAAGGCTCAATCAGCGATGTGATTCGCGTCTGTGACGAATGGAGCCAGGCGCTGCTTGATGAAGATGGCAATCAGCCGGTGCGTGTTGTGCACGACAAAGAAACCGACGCCAAAGCGATTTCCTACCACTACGATCTTTCCAACGCCTTCTATCAATTGTGGCTCGACAGCGACATGGCGTATTCCTGCGCTTATTTCGAGACCGGCAGCGAAACGCTTGAGCAAGCCCAACAGGCCAAATTCCGTCACCTGTGCCGCAAGTTGCGGCTGCAGCCGGGCGAGTACTTGCTGGATGTCGGGTGTGGTTGGGGCGGTTTGGCTCGGTATGCGGCTCGGGAGTTCGGTGCGAAGGTGTTCGGGATCACGCTCAGTAAAGCGCAACTGGCTCTGGCCCGTGAACGGGTGACGGAGGAAGGCCTGGACGATTTGGTGGAACTGCAACTGCTCGACTACCGCGATCTGCCGCAGGACGGTCGTTTCGACAAGGTGGTGAGTGTCGGCATGTTCGAACACGTTGGCCACGCCAATCTGGCGGAGTACTGCAAAACCCTGTTTGGCGCGGTTAAAGAGGGCGGTCTGGTGATGAACCACGGGATCACCGCCAAGCACACCGACGGTCGTCCGGTGGGGCGCGGTGCCGGTGATTTCATCGAGAAATACGTGTTCCCCAACGGTGAGCTGCCGCACCTGTCGATGATCGCCGCCGAGATCAGTGAAGCGGGGCTGGAGATTGTCGATGTCGAGAGTCTGCGTCTGCATTACGCACGGACCCTGGACCACTGGAGTGAACGTCTGGAAGACAATCTGGAAGCTGCCGCCAAGCAGGTGCCGCAACAGGCGTTGCGGATCTGGCGGTTGTACCTGGCGGGGTGCGCCTATGCGTTCGCCAGGGGTTGGATCAATCTGCACCAGATCCTTGCGGTGAAGGCCCACCCCGACGGTAGCCATGAGCTGCCCTGGACGCGCGACGACATCTATAACCCCTAGAGAATCGGAGAAATAAGCCGGGCGATCCGCATGCCGACCTGTTGCAGGCGGTGGGTTTCCCGGCTTTCTTCTTTGGCGACTTCGTGGGCCTGCGCGAAGTCATCGTTGAGCATCTGCTCCACCTCGGCAGCGAACACACTGTCCACCGTCAGCAGCATCACTTCGAAATTCAAGCGGAACGAACGGTTGTCCAGGTTCGCACTGCCGATGGCGCTGATTTCGCTGTCGACCAACACCACTTTCTGATGCAGAAACCCGGGCTTGTAGCGGAACACCCGCACACCGGCGCGTACTGCTTCGAAGGCATACAGGCTGGAAGCGGCGTAGACGATACGATGATCCGGACGAGATGGCAGCAGCAGTCGCACATCCACACCGCGCAGAACTGCCAGCCTGAGGGCCGCGAATACGGCTTCGTCGGGTATGAAATAAGGGCTGGTGATCCATACCCGTTCTGTCGCCGCGTGGATGGCTTCGACGAAGAACAACGAACAGGTTTCGTAGGAGTCTGCCGGCCCACTGGCGAGCAGCTGGCAAAGGACCCCGTCGTCCGGATAAACGTCCGGCAAGATAAGCGGTGGCAGAGAACGGGCGGCCCAGAACCAGTCTTCGGCGAAGGATTCCTGCATGCTGGCCACCACCGGTCCGCGCACTTGCACGTGAGTATCGCGCCACGGCGCCAGGGGTGGTTTCTCGCCCATGTATTCGTCGCCCACATTGAGTCCGCCGACGAAGCCCAGCACCCCGTCCACCACCACAATCTTGCGGTGGTTGCGGAAGTTCACCTGAAACCGATTGAGCCAGCCGCTACGCGTTGCGAAGGCTTTGACCTCGACGCCAGCCTCTCGCAACGTTTGCACGTAGCTGTGGGGCAGGGTGTGACTGCCAATTCGGTCGTAGAGCAAGTAAACGGCCACGCCTTCGGCCGCTTTTTGCAGCAGCAGGGTTTGCAATCGTTGGCCGAGGCGGTCGTCGTGGACGATGAAGAATTGAATCAGCACGGCTTCTTTGGCGCCGCTGATCGCTTCGAAAATGGCCTCGAAAGTGGCGTGGCCGTTGATCAGCAGTCGCACCTCGTTGTTCGCCAGGCACGGCATGCGTCCTAGCTTTGGCATGGCCCTTAAAGACGCGTAAGCGTTGGAAGCGCGCGCTGTCAGCGCCTCTTCTACCCACGGGCGCCAGTTCAGCTCAGAAATGGCCTTGCGCATTTCTTCGTTGGCGGTCCGTCGAGCCTTGATGTAACCATCAAACGTACTGCGGCCGAAGACCAGGTACGGAATAAGCGTCAGGTAGGGAATGAACAGCAACGAAAGTGCCCAGGCGATCGAGCCCTGCGCGGTGCGGACAGTGAGCACGGCGTGGATGGCAGCAATCAGGCCCAGCGAGTGAAGCAGTGCAATCGTGTAGCCGAAAATGTGTGGTCCAAAATAATCCATGGGGCAGCCTTGCTCCTGAAGATTCAGTGCTTAACAGACCATGTTCCGTGCAGAATGTCGCTATTTAATTGGCCCATGAACCGATGCCAACGGCAGACGTCTAACGGCCACTATTGATCAGGAGTTACTCGATGAACGTTCGTCTGCTGGGTTTGGCCGTGGTTTTTGGTTTAGCACTTCCTGTGGCCGCTCAAGCGCAAATGCTGCAACCGGGTTTGTGGGAATTGACCACCAGTAACATGAAAGTCGATGACCAGAATCTGCCGGATTTGCAGCTGATCCTTGGTCAGTTGCAGAGCCAGATGACCCCTGCGCAGCGCGCGCAATTGGAGAAGCAGGGCATCACGATGGGGGGTAAGGGGATCCGGGCGTGCCTGACTCCAGAGCAGGTCAAGACTGACAATATTCCGCTCACCGACCCGCAATCGGGCTGCAAGCAGGAAATCACTGATCGCAGCGGCAATCAGTGGAAATTCCGCTTTAGCTGTCCGAAAGCGCAGGGTGCCGGTGTCGCCACATTCCTCAGTGACCGCGAGTTCACCACCAAAGTTAATGGCACTTTCAATGCCACCGGCATCCAGCAGAAGGGCAGTCTTGAAAGCCGCGCTGTGTGGTTGGGTCAGGATTGCGGGACCGTTAAGCCGAGAGCTTAAAAGCATCGCGAGCAAGCTGCTCCTACACGACGGTGTCGGAGCAAGCTTGATTCAGCCATTCACATACGGCATCAACGGTCATTCTGCCAAAGTCTTCTCCGGTGCGACTGCGCACGCTGACGAATCCGCCTGATTCTTCTTTCTCCCCGATCACCACCAGATACGGCACTCGCTGACTGTGTTCGCGGATCTTGTGGTGAACCTTCTCGTTGCGCAGATCCGCTCGCGCACGCACGCCGTTTCGGCGCAACGCCTCAGTCACCGACTGTGCATAATCCGCCTGACGCTCATCCATGCTGACGACGATCACGTGTGGCGGTATCCGCCAGTTGTCCAATTCCCGTTGGCAGGGCCAGCATGTGCCGTAAATGCGCTGTGGCGAAGTACCGCTGATGTGATCGAGCGCGAATGCCTGCAGTACTTTGGTTGCGGGAACATGCGGCCCCACCGACACACACTCGAGGCCCGCGAAAAGGTAGGGCGTTTCCGTGAGGCTTGATCGGTCGGGCGGTTTGCGGCGGCGGATCGAATGATTGGTCGCGGCCAGTGTCTTCATGCGCGCTTCGATGTTCGCAAGGTCGACCAGGTTTAAAGTTCGTTCGAACGCAAACTCATAATAAAAACCATCACCCAGCGCCGACCCGCTTTGCAATTGTGCTTTTGGATAGAGCTGTTTCACGGCGATGGCCAGCATCAACGCGCAGGAGCGACGCAAGATCTCCAGGCCATCGGGCTCTTGAGGCGTGACGATGTTGACTCGGGCATCGGCCTCGATCATGAACTCACAGTCCAGCAGCACCCCGTTCACTCGGCCGGCGACTGCCGCTTTGGCAAGCTCGGGACTAATACTGGCTGCGAACTCATACACCGACAACGGCTGGTCGTATTCACGCAATGAACCATCGCTCAACTTAATCTGGATCATGTCGGTGTTCTCGATCGAGTGCTTACGCATGAACCGTAGTGGCAAATCCCGACACTGTCATTAAGACCTTTGTTGTGCCGGATGAATTGTCCAGACATCAGCGCTATGGCGAAAACGGTGTCAGGCGAGGGCATCGGAGCGGTGCGATCGCGGATTTGTCCACGTACGGTGACTCTCGGTAATCAGCGGCAAATCACCTGAAGGATGCTTGCGGATCATGGCTTACTCAACGCGTCGTACAGAGTATTCAGGTTGTACTCGAACAACCCGGTGAAGGTGTTGGCAGGACCGCTGGCCGCGAGTGCATCGGAGTACAACGTGCCACCGATGTGCGCGCCGCTTTCATCGGCAATCTGCTTGAGCAAGCGAGCGTCCTTGATGTTTTCCATGAACACCGCTTTGACCTTGGCCTGACGAATCTGGGTGATCAACGTAGCGACTTCAGTGGCGGAAGGTTCGCGCTCGGTGGACAGACCTTGAGGCGCAATGAAGTCGATAGCATAAGCCTGTCCGAGATACCCGAACGCATCATGGGACGTCACGATCTTGCGGTTGCCCGGTGGTAGCGAACCTAGCTTGGCTTTGGCTTCGGCGAGCAGTGCGTAGATCTGTTTCAGGTAGGCCTGACTGTTGCGTTCGTAGTCGGTTTTGTTCGCAGGGTCGGCGGCGATCAGTGCCTTGGTGATGTTGCTGATGTATAGCTCGCTGTTCGCCAGGTTGTGCCAGGCGTGAGGGTCGGGAACGGTCTCGCCATCCTCATCAAGGGAGCGCGGGATAACTCCGTGGCTGGCGCTGATGACCGGGGCTTTGGTCTCGGTACTGGTCACCAGCCGGTCCAGCCAGGGTTCAAAACCCAAACCGTTTTTTATGATGAGTTTGGCGTTGAGCAACGCCTTGGCATCGTCCGGGGTCGGCTCGTACGTGTGGGCATCGGCGTCTGGGCCGACCATGTTGGTGATTTGAATGTGGTCACCGCCGACTTGATGGGTCATGTCGGCGAGGATGCTGAAGCTGGTGACCACCTGAAGTTTTTCCGCAGCAGACAGCGACATCGATAGCATCAGACTGAACAGTACGAGCGAAGCGCGCATCGGGAAACACCTCATTGGGATGTGAGCAAAGGCGGGCGGCGCAGCAAGCCGTGCACCGGTCCAAACACCACGGACAGAAGATACAAGCCGCCAGCCACCAACACGATTGCCGGGCCGCTGGGCAGCGAGTAGTAGAAAGACAGCAATAAACCGAGCCACACCGAGAGGCAGCCGAGCAGCCCGGCGACGACCATCAGCACTGGCAAACGGCGACTCCAGAAGCGCGACGCTGCGGCGGGCAACATCATCAATCCGACGACCATCAGCGCGCCGATGGCTTGAAAACCAATCACCAGGTTCAGCACCACCAGCGTTAGAAATACGCCGTGTGCCAAGGGGCCGAGGCGGCTGACGGTTTGCAAAAAAAGTGGGTCGAGGGTATCCAGCAACAGTGGTTTGTAGATAAGTGCCATGGCGATCAGGCTGAATGCCGAGACCCATAACATGCCGGTCAACGTCGGGCCGTCGACCGCCAACGCCGAGCCGAACAACAGATGAAGCAAGTCCAGGCGTTTACCGGCGAGGCCGAGGATCAGCACGCCGCTGGCGAGAGAAATCGGGTAGATCGCGGCGAGACTCGCGTCTTCTCGCAGCCCGGTACGACGGGTGATCCACGCGGCAAGTCCGGCCATGCTCAGGCCGGCGCCGAGGCCTCCAATGGTTAACGCCGGTAGGCTCAGCCCGGAGAACCAGAAGCCGAGTGCCGCACCGGGCAGGATGCCGTGAGCGACCGCGTCGCCTATCAGGCTCATGCGCCGCAGGATCAGAAAAACGCCAAGTGGTGCCGTGCTACACGCCAAAACCAGTCCGCCGAGCAGCGCCCGGCGCATGAACACAAATTCGTGGAACGGTTGCCAAAGTTGAGCGGCCGCGAGCATCAGGCCACCTGCGTTTGTGGTTGTTGTTGGATCAGTTCGGTGCTTGGACCGAGGATGCAACCGCTGCTTTTGATCAGCAACGTGTAGGGAATGTGTTGGCGAACGGCGGCCAAATCGTGACACACGACCACAAGGGTTCGGCCTTCGGCATGCCAGGCGTGGATGTGTCTCCAGAGCAGCAATTGACCGAGTTCATCGAGGGCGGCATGGGGTTCGTCGAGTAACAGCAAAGGCGCTTCAGCGAGACTCAGTCGGGCGAGCAGTGCGCGCTGCAATTCGCCGCCGGATAGGGCCATCAAAGGGCGCTGTTCCAAGCCGCTCAGGCACCAGTCCTCCAGCACGGCTTTGAGGCGCGCACTGCGCAGTTCTGGCGATTGCTTATTGCCCCAGAACCCGGCGGCCACCACCTCTTGCAGGCTGATCGGAAATTGCCGGTCCAAATGTTGTTGCTGGGGGAGAAATGAGAGCGAACCAATCTTGCGTGGAACATCAAGGATCAATTTTCCGGTCAGTGGTTTTTGCAGGCCGGCGATGACTTTTAACAGACTGCTCTTGCCTGACCCATTGGCACCGACCACTGCCGTCAGACTCCCCTTAGGCAATTCGAAATCCACAGGCGGAGTAAGCGGTTGTCCGGGGGCGCCCCAACGCAAAGCCTGGCAGCGGATCATGAGGCTTCCCAATTCCATCGGCTTTCGGCGATGGCGTCGTGGGCGTGCAGGCTTTCGGCGTGGACCACTCGTATCTGGAATGCGTTGATTCCCGGGGAGCGTTTCAAGGCCAGATTCAAGCGTCGAGCGGCGTCTTCGCAGAACATCAGATTTTGCCCGTTAGCCAAGGCAAAGGCTTGTTCATCGGCGCGTTTTACAGCAGTTTGCACGACGGTGCCGAGGGCGGCTTCGGCGTCGTTGATCACTGCAATCAGTGGCAGGTCATCCAGATAGTCATGGAGACGAAGCGTCAATTGCGCGTAACTGCGTTGGCTGTGCGGCGTCGCGATGATGCCTTTGGTAGAACCAAGCCAAGCCAAGACGTCGGCGTGTTGTAGTGAATGATTGGCAAAGTCATCGACAAATTGCTGCTGAATCAACTGCCGGGATAGCGCTGCTGAACATGGGCAGGTTGAGGAATAAGGTATGTCGATTTTTAGTTCCACGTGGAACATCGCATTTTTCAAACACGCTTCGATACTGACGGGATAGTTTTTCCAACCGGACAATGGACTGATGAGCGCCGGCCGTTTGAGCAGCAAATCTGTGTGGATTTTTAAGTAAGCGCTATTGGACAGGCCTCTGTGAGAGTCGAGAAAGCGCTGCAACACTCGCTGCAATAGATCGGGCGACAGGTTCTCCTGTTCGAGCATTTCCAGCGCCAGGTACAGCCGCGACATATGAATGCCGCGCGCTTCGCCATCGTCCAGGCTCACGCTGGCGTCGGCCTTCGCGCTCAATCGTTGGCCATCGAACAAAACGGGAAGAGCAATGCCGCACATGCCCACCCATTCGAGTGGTAGGGCTTGGCGTGAGGCCTGCGCGGCGATATCCGGCAGAGTCAGCGCATTCATGAGAGGTCCATCGTGGGAGTCGATTTAACATGTTATGTTATTACATTAAATCCAGCCACGTTTTTTTCACGAACTGCATTCACCCTGCACAGGCGTGGTATTTCCATCGCCGGGGTGATTCTCGACATGTCGATGAATGCCACTATCGCCGCCAGTTTGCAGCTGGGCAGTACGATACTCGGCAGCTTGGCGGGCATTACAACGCCGCATCAGAAGTGTGTGGAACAGGCAGGCTTCGCGGTGCTGAAGTCGCCTGACGTGGCATCGATCCTGGTGGAAACCGGCTTCATTTCTAACGCACGCGATAGCCAGCGGCTAGTCACGGCTCGGCATCAGCAGGCCGTAGCTGACGGTTTGTTCGAAGGATTACAGCGCTATTTCCAGAAGAATCCGCCGGTCAACAGTTACATCGCGTGGCAGCAGGAACAGAAAAAAACGCAGGTCTAGCAACCGGTGATTCGGCTGCAGGTGAACTTGGCGCTGCTGCCTCCTGAGCTGGAAAACCGGTTGATGGTTGTCCAGCCAACCCGACGGGTGTAGCCCACCCAAGCTTCGCCGTCGGAGGCGATCCCGGTAAAAAACGTCAATTGTCCATAACGACTGTTGGTCTGCGCCCAATAGCGTTTACCCACCCGTTCGAAGCCTCGCAAGTAAATCGTACTGCCCACGGTGTTGACGCTGTAGGCGTTGCCGTCGGCATCCATGCAGGCCAGCAGACTAGCGCTTCGGGTGCATGTGGCCAGGTTCGGGATTTGTGCCCAGGCATCTACGGTGACCAGTAGCGAAACGCTCATCAGCGCTATTTTCAGGGTGATACGCATGGGATTTCTCACAAAGCGAAAGACCACCAGCATCATGCCCTTTGTCACTGCGGGCAAGAGGGAGTGGTTTGGATGTATCGTTATACTATAACATCTATATAGGCCCGACACTGCGACCGGGCATCCCTGTGAGGATTTTCTGATGCCCAATCGTCTCCCCGTGACCGTCTTATCGGGCTTTCTCGGCGCCGGCAAGAGCACGCTGCTCAACTACGTGCTGCGTAACCGCGAAAACCTGCGAGTTGCCGTGATCGTCAATGACATGAGCGAAATCAACATCGATGGTAGCGAGGTTCAGCGTGATGTAACCCTGAACCGCGCCGAAGAAAAACTTGTTGAAATGAGCAACGGCTGCATCTGCTGCACCTTGCGTGAAGATTTGCTCGAAGAAGTCAGCAAACTGGCCAAGGAGGGGCGTTTCGACTACTTGTTGATTGAATCCACCGGTATCTCCGAACCGATGCCGGTGGCGGAAACTTTTACTTTTCGCGATGAAGAAGGACAGAGTCTGGCCGACATCGCGCGGCTCGACACCATGGTCACCGTGGTCGACGGCATGAACTTCCTGCTCGACTATCAGGCCGCAGAAAGCCTCGTTTCTCGTGGCGAAACCTTGGGCGAGGAGGACGAGCGCTCCATCACCGACCTGTTGATCGAACAGATCGAATTCGCCAACGTGATCCTGATCAGCAAGATCGACTTGATCAGCAGCCGCGAGCGCCAGGAGCTGATGGCGATCCTGGCGCGACTGAACTCCCAAGCCGAAATCCTCCCGATGGTCATGGGTGAAATTCCGTTAGAAAAGATCCTCAACACCGGTCGCTTCGACTTCGAAAAGGCTGAACAGGCGCCAGGCTGGTTACAGGAACTTCGCGGCGAGCACGTGCCGGAAACGCAAGAGTACGGCATCGCCTCTACGGTTTATCGTGCACGTAGACCGTTCCATCCGCAGCGCTTTTTCAGCTTTATCGATCGCCCGTGGGTGAACGGCAAACTGTTGCGTTCCAAAGGTTTTTTCTGGCTGGCGAGCAAGCACATGGACGCGGGCAGTTGGTCCCAGGCTGGTGGTTTGATGCGCCACGGTTTTGCGGGACGCTGGTGGCGTTTCGTGCCGAAAACCCAGTGGCCGCAGGACGAAGAAAGTACCACTGGGATAATGGAAAACTGGACCGCCAGCACGGGCGATTGCCGACAGGAACTGGTGTTCATCGGGCAGATCATCGACTTCGTCCATCTCACCGCCGAGCTCGACGATTGCTTGCTGACCGATGATGAAATGGCGCTGGGAGTCGAGGGCTGGCAGCGGCTGCCGGATCCTTTCGGCCCTTGGTTTGAAGAGGCGACAGACTGAAGTCGCTTAGCTAACGGCTCAAGGCTTGAGCCAGGTGCCCAGGCTCTGGGCTTCGCAAAACGGCTTCAAATACGCTGCGTCGGTGGCTACGCCGTAATAGTGAATATCCTGCCGGTAAGGCATATTGGCGACTTGAGCGTTGCTGCACACACCGAATGCGCCGGCGGGGCATTGGTCAACGTACTGCACCTCGACGTTCTGTCCGGGAAGGTTCGGTTGGCAGAAACCGTCGGCGAACAGCTTTTCCGGGATGTTGCGGTTCTGCTGGCAGACTTTCACGTCGAGTCGTTCAGCCATGGTATGTACTACGCAGGCCTGGGCCATGGCTTCACCCGAAACGAACGTAAAGAGCAACGATAATCCTATCAACCGCATCCATTACCTCCTTAGAAAACCTTGACCATGTTGCAGAACATTCCCACCCACGTCATTGCAGGCCCTTTGGGTGCCGGCAAGACCAGCCTGATCAAAAACTTGCTGATGCAGCGGCCGATCGGTGAGCGCTGGGCGGTGCTGATCAATGAGTTCGGCCAGATCGGCCTCGACGCTGCACTTCTGACCCGGGACGCCGATGGTATCGCACTGGGTGAAGTGGCCGGAGGTTGTCTGTGTTGCGTGAACGGTGCGCCGTTTCAGATCGGGCTCGGGCGTTTGCTGCGTAAGGCACGGCCGGATCGGCTGTTCATCGAACCCTCAGGGTTGGGACACCCGGCGCAGTTGCTCAAGCAATTGAGTGAAGCCCCGTGGGTAGGCGTGCTGGCGGTACAACCCTGCGTATTGGTGCTGGATGCCCAAGCCCTCGCTGTCGGTAAGCCGCTGCCTGAGTCGCAACAGGAGGCGTTGATCAGCGCTGGTTTGTTGTTGCTGAACAAGACAGAGGGTCTCGACGTCAATGATCGTCAGCGGATCGCCGCGCAGTTGCCTGCTCGTCCGTTGTATTGGACGCAGCAAGCTAGCTTGCCGTTGAGCAAACTACCGGGTCTTGAGGCCCGGGCGGTGGCGGGTGTGGATAACTTTATCGCCCCAAAAGGAATAGGGCAGATGCCGGCCATCTGGACTGATCCAGCGCTGCCGATTTGCTTGAGCCAGGAACAGGAGGGCGGTTGGAGCGTCGGCTGGCGCTGGCATCCGAGCCAGACATTCGACTCGGCGCTCATTGCCCGGTGGCTGGAAAGCCTTGCCTGGCGGCGGGCCAAGCTGGTTATTCACAGCGTCAACGGTTGGGTTTCGGCGAATGCAGTGGATAACTCGCTAATGGAATGGCAGCCCAGTGAATGGCGTCAGGATTCACGGATCGAGCTGATTTTCAGTGCGCCACAGGCTGTTGATTCGCTGCAACGAGGTCTGGCCGACTGCCTTTCGAGCAAAATGTAGGAGCGAGCTTGCTCGCGAAAGACGTTAACGATAACGCGTCCTGTCTGGAAAAAGGCGTTGCCTTCGAATTCATCGCGAGCAAGCTCGCTCCTACAGGGGGAATGCGTACGCTCTGTAGTTGCCGCAGGCTGCGATCTTTTGATTCATGGGCGCCACTTGGTATGTTCCTGCCGCCACTGACTCAACTCGATCACCTCCGCGCGAGGCTTCGCCACATCCACCACCGTCGGCGTGTCGTCGAATGGCATCGGGTAGGGCGCCAGTTCGATCTGCGCGCTATGGGCGCCGAACTGGGTGATAGTCCCGGTGTGGCGGGTTTCACCGGTCACCGTGAATTCGAAGTTATAGACACGCGCCAATCGTCGCCGGCCGTTGGCGTCTTTAATGAACGCGATTTTTTTCAGCGCCACGTTGCCGTCCAGCAGCTCGATCCCGAGTTTGTTGCAATGCTGCTTGACCCGCTCCAGCGCACGCTCGCGCAAGCCATGGTTGTGCCACAACCACGCGCCACCGGTGGCCAGCAGCATCAGCACGAAGATATTTCCAAGAGTCAGCATCAACAGGGTGCTCCAACAAGATAGTGTCAGCTTAACTGTGTCGCCGGTCTGTCGTACAGGCTGCATTTAGTCGCATACTGCGGGGCTCGAATTTCAATCGGTTTACGGAAAACTCACCGCATGAAACGTACGCCCCATCTGCTCGCCATCCAGTCCCACGTGGTGTTCGGTCACGCTGGCAACAGCGCCGCGGTTTTCCCGATGCAGCGGGTCGGGGTGAATGTCTGGCCGCTTAATACCGTGCAATTTTCCAACCACACCCAGTACGGCCAGTGGGCCGGTGAAGTGCTGTCACCACAGCAGATTCCCGAGTTGGTCGATGGTATCGCGGCGATTGGCGAACTGGGGAATTGTGACGGGGTGTTATCCGGTTACCTCGGCAGCGCAGCCCAAGGGCGGGCGATCCTGACGGGTGTGGCACGGATCAAGTCGATGAATCCCAAGGCGCTGTATTTGTGCGATCCGGTGATGGGTCATCCGGAAAAAGGATGCAGCGTGCCCGGGGAAGTCAGTGATTTCCTGTTGCAAGAGGCGGCGGCCGTGGCGGATTTCATGTGCCCGAACCAGCTGGAGCTGGACAACTTCTCGGGGCGCAAGCCGCAATCATTGTTCGACTGCCTGGCCATGGCCCGAGCACTGCTGGCGCGGGGTCCGAAAGCAGTGCTGGTCAAGCATTTGAACTATCCCGGCAAACCGGAGGATGTTTTCGAGATGCTGCTGGTGACGGCCGAGGACAGCTGGCATTTGCGTCGCCCGCTGCTGGCGTTTCCGCGTCAGCCGGTGGGCGTTGGCGATCTGACGTCCGGGTTGTTTCTGGCTCGTGTCTTGTTGGGTGATAGCTGGGTGGCAGCGTTCGAATTTGCCGCGGCAGCGGTGCATGAAGTGCTGCTGGAAACCCAGGCTTGCGCCAGCTATGAACTGGAACTGGTGCGGGCTCAGGACCGGATTGCTCATCCGCGAGTGCGGTTCGAGGCGACCGCGATCAGCCTCTGATCCGCGTGGACTCGTTCGCGAGCAGGCTCGCACCCACATGGATCTCCTGTGGGAGAGCCCGCTCGCGAAGATTTGAAGCTCAACACAGCCCTCAAGCGTCGCCCTTGATCTCCTGATAACGCTTTTCCAACTCCTGACGAATCTGCCGACGCTGCTGGGCCTGCATGAAACGGCGTTTGTCCTCACTGTTCTGTGGTTGCAGTGGCGGGACAGCCGTCGGTTTACGGTCGTCATCCACCGCGACCATGGTGAAGAAACAACTATTGGTGTGGCGCACCGAGCGCTCACGGATGTTTTCGGTCACCACCTTGATGCCCACCTCCATTGAAGTGTTGCCGGTGTAGTTGACCGAAGCCAGAAAGGTCACCAGTTCGCCGACATGAATCGGCTCACGGAAAATCACCTGATCCACGGACAGTGTCACCACATAGCGGCCGGCATAACGGCTGGCGCAGGCATAGGCGACTTCGTCGAGGTACTTGAGCAGGGTACCGCCATGAACATTGCCAGAGAAGTTGGCCATGTCGGGGGTCATCAGTACTGTCATCGACAGCTGGGCGTTTCCGGGTTCCATAGCGCTCTCACGGTTCAAGGCAGGATTTGAGGGGCGCACCTCTGCGGGTGCCTTGTCAGCTTTTTCAAACCAACAGTTATCGGGACGCCGGGCGGCTGGCTGCCGTCACGCCGGGATCGATCTGTTTCCATATATTGCACCGGCTTTTCGCCGGAAGTCGCGGTGTTAACCTCCAAAAGTCCACCTTTGGAGGAGGGCATCCTCGGTATCGGCATCATTGCCTTGCTGTCGAGCATCGCGGTCGGCGGTACAGTCAGCTCCGGTGAAGTCTTTTTCACGGTCGGCAAGCTTTCGCTGTTCATGATCGTCGCACTGGTCATCGGCATCCTGTTGGTGCCGCGTTTGTTGGCCGACGTAGCGAAGTTCGATAGCAACGAAATGCTGCTGATCACCGTACTGGGACTGTGTTTCGGCTTCTGCCTGCTGGTCGTCAAACTCGCACGCAGCGAGTGCGTCGGGTGATCGCCGAGGTGATTCCGATCCTCTCGCTGCTGGTGATTTTCCTGCTGCTGGCAGCCTTGTCGGCGAGTATTTTGCCGACCAACAAGTTGCTGATGCTGATCGCCGTGGTCGCGGCCGCCGTAGCGGCGCTACTCTGGCGCTGGTTCATCCGCGTCCACACGCGCATGTAGGTGGCCCTGCTGGAAACCCTGGACAATCACAACGAATCGTCAGGCCACTGATATCTCTGTAGCAGCTGGCGCAGCCTGCGTTCGGCTGCGCAGCAGTCGCAATTCAGGCGATGAGGTTATTCAGGTTAACCGAGTGTCAGGATTTACGACTGCTTCGCAGCCGAACGCAGGCTGCGCCAGCTGCTATAAGCTACAGGCTACAAGTCGAGTCCGATCAGCTTTCCAGCCAGACATCCCGCGCCCAGTGCCATACCGATTCCCAGGTTTCTTCGGCAATCAGCTCTTCTTCGGCCTGCCACAGCACCACGGTGCCGTCTTCTTCGACCAGATAGTAGTCATCACCGTCCTGGCAGATCGGAATCATGCTGCGATCCACGCCGGCATCCCAGGCATTGGCGGCAACGTCCGGCAGGTAGGTGTGGGATTGCGGGTCGGTGACGGTCACCGGCTCCAGGCTGCCGTAGACCACGTCGCTGACGGTCAGCAAAAATTCTCTGAAGACAAACGGAATGTCGATGAACAGCTGTTCTTCGATTTCCACGATCTGATCTTCGTCGGGCAACTCCAAGGGGACCGGTACCGGTTCGTTGGCTTCACGTAGTTGTTCGATGATTTCTTCCACGTCCGGGATCCTCTTGCTTGATGGCGCGGTTTATATGGGGCGGTTTATACAGTAGCTCGCTATAGATGCAACCGCGAAATAGAAAACCCCAGCCTGGGCTGGGGTTTTCATTACAGCATGCTAACGCAGGAGGGATCAGCCGTTCTGGCGGATACCGGCGACCAGCCAAGGCTGGTTTTCGCCCTGTGGACGTTCCATGTTCCAGCTCTCGCTGAACACTTCGCCCTGGTCGAAACGCGAGGTCTTGGACACACCGCTGAAGGTCAGGGTGGCGATGGTCTTGTCGGCGCGATCATCCACACCGTCCAGTTGAACATTGAGGTTATCAATGTACGTGGACTGGAACCCGTCGCCCAGGTCGGCACGTTCGCGCTTGAGGAACTCCAGCATCTGTGGGGTCACGAACTCCGCGATTTTGTCCATTTCGTTGGCGTCCCAGTGTTGTTGCAAGGACTGGAAATGGTTGCGGGCCGCTTCGATGAAGTTCTTTTCATTGAACCAGGCCGGAGCATTGATCACCGGACGAGCGGCAACAGGTGCTGCCGAGCCGCCAAAGATCGAACCGTCGGCAGGCTTTTGCTCGAACACTTCACGTTGCATCGGCGCGTGGCCAGCCGGAGCCATGTGCTCCTGTTGCTTGCGACGACGCGCAGCGATGAAGCGGAAGATCAGGAAAGCGATGACCGCCATGATCAGGATGTCGAAGATCTGCATGCCCTGGAAGCCGCCGCCCATGAACATGGAGGCCAACAGGCCGCCGGCAGCGATACCGGCCAGAGGGCCGAGCCAGCGCGAGGCACCGCCGGCCTTGGCAGCAACGCCAGCTGCGCCGGCAGCACCAGCGGTCGCCGCAGCGCCGCCCATGCCTGAAGAAGAAGGAGCCATTTGGCTGGTCTGGTGGGTCGGCGCGGCGCCGACACTTTTGCCGCCACCAAAGCGCTTGGCGTTGGCGTCGAGGCTCATCGTCAGGCCGATGCACAACGCCATGGCGATGCTAAGAAAACGTTTCATAAAGGGAATTCCCATTTGTGGATGGCACGCGCGCCATGTTGCACAGCTGAAGTGTTACTGGCTAGCGGCAGAGTGTTTCGGGCTTTTGCCTGACAGGTTGTGTTCAGCTTAAATCAGCGCAATAAGGCCTGTTACGTTGCTCTGTAGGACAAGTAGATAGGTTGTGTCGGACGGTTACCTAGCGTCGCAACGCCAGCATCACGACCCCGGCCGTAATCAGACCGATTCCGCCCCATTGGCGCAGGTCGAGCCTCTCGTCCAGCAGGATCACGCCCAGTACCGCCACAAATACCACGCTGAGCTTGTCGACCGGGGCAACAAGAGAGGCCGGGCCGAGTTTCAGGGCCCGGAAATAGCAAATCCACGACGCTCCGGTGCCCAGTCCGGACAGCAGCAGGAACAAGTAGCTCTTGGCGGAGATAGATCCTAATGACTGATATTGGCCCGTCGCGTACAAAATCAAGGCCAGGCTGATCAAAACCACAATGGTGCGCAGCAGGGTGGCGAAATCGGAATTGACGTTTTCGATGCCGATTTTGGCAAAGATAGCGGTCAGGGCCGCAAACGCCGCCGACAACAGGGCCCAGAATGTCCAGGAAGAAAAGAAGCCCGAGCCCATCATTTGCGCCTATTCAGATCAGCTTGTTTCGCAGGGTTAAACAAAAAGCCCTGTGGGAGCGAGCCTGCTTGCGAAAGCCGCACCGCGGATTATCGAATACTCCGAGGCGCTTTCATTCGCGAGCAGGCTCGTTCCCACAGAATATCTATTCGATAGCCTTTAGATCGCTTCCAGTTTCGCGTAGCCGAGCATCAGCCACTTGCTGCCTTCACTGAAGTTGACCTGGACCCGAGCCTGAGCCCCGGCGCCTTCGAAGTTCAGGATCACGCCATCGCCGAACACTGAATGCCGAACGGTCTGGCCGAGACTGAAACCGGTGTCTGGAATCTCGCTGCCGCCGAACAGGCTGCTGGAACTCTGTTGCTGACCGCCACCAAACGGACGGCTGACGCTGTTGGACAGTCGCACTTCCTGGATCAGACCTTTCGGCACCTCACGTACGAAACGCGACACCTTGTTGTAAGTCTCACTGCCATACAGGCGTCGGGTCTCAGCATAAGTCATCACCAGATTCTGCATGGCCCGGGTGATGCCGACATAGGCGAGGCGACGCTCTTCCTCAAGCCGGCCCGGTTCCTCCAGGCTCATCTTGTGCGGGAACAGGCCTTCTTCCATGCCCACCAGGAACACGTAAGGGAATTCCAGCCCTTTGGCGCTGTGCAGGGTCATCAACTGAATGCTGTCTTCGTGCTCGTCAGCCTGGGTATCCCCAGCTTCCAGGGACGCATGACCGAGGAACGCCGCCAATGGCGTCAGGTCTTCGTCTTCCTCAGCGTTTTCGAAGTTGCGCGCGGCGCTGACCAGCTCCTCAAGGTTTTCTACGCGGGCCTGGCCTTTTTCGCCTTTTTCCGCTTCGTGGTAGGCGATCAACCCCGACTGTTCGATAACGGTCTGGGTCATCAGATGCAGTGGCATTTCCATGCACTTGGCGGCAAGGTTTTCGATTAGCTCGATAAACGCCCCGAGCGCCCCGGCAGCGCGCCCGGTCAGGCCTTTATTGACGACCAACAGGCGCATGGCTTCCCACATCGATACATCGCTGTGGCGCGCATGGTCGCGAATCGCTTCGACGGTTTTCTCGCCAATGCCGCGGGCCGGCACGTTGATCACCCGCTCCAGTGCTGCATCGTTGCCTCGGCCTTCCAGCAAGCGCAGGTAAGCCATGGCGTTCTTGATTTCTGCCCGTTCGAAGAAGCGCTGACCGCCATAGATACGGTAAGGAATGCGCTCGCGCAGCAAGGCTTCTTCCAAAACGCGCGATTGGGCGTTGGAGCGGTAGAGAATCGCGATATCACTGCGAGCCAGACCGGTTTTAAGCGCGCTTTCGATGGTTTCGACAACATAACGAGCTTCATCGTGCTCGTTGAATGCGGCGTACAGGTTGATCGCTTCGCCTTCGCCGCCGTCGGTCCATAGCTCTTTGCCCATACGCCCGGTGTTATTGGCAATCAGGGCGTTGGCTGCTTTGAGAATCCCGGCGGTAGAGCGGTAGTTCTGCTCCAGACGAATGGTTTCAGCGTCCGGGAAGTCGTCGGAGTACTGATAAATATTCTCGATTTTCGCGCCGCGCCAGCCGTAGATCGACTGATCATCGTCGCCCACTACCATCAGGCTGTCGCCGCCCTTGGCCAACAGGCGCAACCAGGCGTACTGCACGGCGTTGGTGTCCTGGAACTCGTCCACCAAAATGTGCCGGAAGCGCTTCTGATAATGCGCCAACAACCCCGGGTGGTCGCGCCACAGGTCGAGGGCGCGCAGCAGCAGTTCGGAGAAGTCGATGACGCCGGCGCGCAGGCACGCGGCCTCATAGGCCTCATAAATGTTGCGCATGGTGGCCAGGAACAAATCGCCGCTGGCCTGGATGTGTTTCGGACGCAGGCCTTCGTCCTTCTGTCCATTGATGAACCACTGAGCCTGACGGGCCGGCCAGCGTTGCTCGTCCAGGCCCAGCTCGCGGATGACCCGCTTGACCAGTCGTTGCTGGTCGTCGCTGTCGAGAATCTGGAACGTCTGGCTCAGGCCGGCTTCGTGCCAGTGCGCCCGCAGCAAGCGGTGCGCCAGGCCGTGGAAGGTACCGACCCACATGCCGGCCGGGTTGATACCCATCAGCTGCTCGATGCGATGTCGCATCTCGGCAGCGGCCTTATTGGTGAACGTCACCGACAGGATTGAGTGAGGCGAGGCGTTTTCGACCTGGATCAACCAGGCGATACGGTGCACCAGCACTCGGGTTTTACCGGAACCAGCACCGGCCAGGACCAACTGACGACCCACGGAGGCGGCTACGGCCTGGCGTTGGGCATCGTTGAGGGAATTCAGCAGAAGGGAGAGATCATCGCGCATCGGGGCATTCTAGGGGGCTGCGCCACACCGGGCAAACTCCGCATTGATTTAGCCGATGAAAGTTACTTGGAGGACGACCGGTCAGTCATTCGCTGGAAGCATTGGCGGGGCTCGCCTGACGGCTTTTACGCTGACGGGCGCTGTGGATACTTTCGTCTACATTATGACCTGCAGCTGTTTGGTCCGGGCACTTGCTTGTGTATGCTCCGTCGACGTTTCGGGCTCATGCTCATCATTATAAGAACAAGAACACTGCCTATGACCCTCAGCTCTGACCTGTCGGGCCCCATTGTGGAGCCCCGGGTTATCCGCAAACAATACGCCATGGAAATGGCGGTTGAGCGCACGCGCCTGCTTTACCAGGGTTCGTTGCTGCCCACGCTCTTCATGTTGATTAATGGTCTGGTTTGCGCCGGTTTGCTCTGGAGCCCACAGCGCTACTTCCTGGTCAGTGTCTGGCTGGTGTGGTTGTTGTCGCTGGTGGCGTTGCGGGTGATTCAGGTCGCGGCCTTCGATTCGGCGATTCCCAATCGCCAGGCGCATCCGGTCTGGCGTCGCATGTTTTTACTGGGCTCGGCCATGACCGGCCTGACCCTGGCCGGCGCCGGCATCGCGCTGGTCCCTGCCGACGATTTCATACAGCAAGCCTGGGTGTTCGGCCTGATTGGCGCGGCTGCGCTGTCGGCCAGTGTTGCTTATGCGGTCAGCCTGCCGGCATTCCTGTCCTTTACCTTGCCCTGTCTGTTGCCGGCTATCGGCTATCTGTTTTGGGGCGGTGACGAGCAGGGGCAGGGTTGGGGCTGGTTTGGGCTGATTTTGCTGGGCGCCTTGAGCGTGGTCGCCTGGCAGGTCAATCGATTGATCGATCGCGAGCTGCTGCGGCGCTTCCAGAATCAGGCTTTGATCGAGCATTTGCAGGAGGCTCAAAGCCGCGGTGCCCAGCTAAATAATGCATTGGCCAAGGAAATCGACCAGCGCCGTCGTGCTGAAGACGAACTGCGGGAAATTCAGACCGGGCTGGAAAGCCGCGTCGCCCAGCGCAGCCTGGAGCTGGACGTTGCCAACCAGGCCTTGAGCAAAAGTGAAGCACGTCTGGCGTTGGCGTTGAAGGCCAGTGAGCTGGGGCTGTGGGACTGGAACCTGCAAACCGACGAAGTCCATCACACACAACTTCAAGAGCTGTTCGGCCTGGAGCCGGACCATGTGACGGCGATGCTGCGCCATCTCAAACCGCGCCTGCACCCTGATGATCTGCCGTCACTTAAACGCGCATTGGTCGAGCATTTGAAGGGCCGTAGCGAGGACTACCAAATCGAATACCGTGTGCGCCATGGCGACGGTCACTGGGTCTGGATCGAGGACCGCGGGCGAGCCGTCGAGCGAAGCGAGTCCGGCCGGGTGACCCGCATGGTCGGCACCCGTCGCGACATTAGCGTCAGCAAAGGTCTGGAAGAGCAGCGGCAACTGGCGGCGACGGTGTTCGAAGCGGCCAGTGAAGGTATCGTGATTCTCGACCCGAATTACGTACTGATCGCCATCAATCAGGCGTTCAGCCAAGTCACCGGCTATGACATCGATGACATGCTTGGGCGCAATGTTGTCGAGCTGCCGTGCAGTCGCGACGCTCGTCGGCACTTCGGGGCCATTCATCAGGCCTTGGGACAGCACGGCAGCTGGCAGGGCGAGCTGGTGGAAACCCGCAAGAATGGCGAGTTGTATCCGCAATGGCTGCACCTGAGTGCGGTGCGCGATGCTCGGGGAAATGTAAGCCATATCGTCGGCTTCTTTGCCGATCTGTCGGCTCGGCGCGAATCCGAAGAGCGTATGCGTTACCTGACCCATTACGACGAGTTGACGGGCCTGGCCAATCGTTCGTTGTTCCGCGAACGATTAAGCGAAGCTCATCAACGGGTGCGTCAGGGCAGCCACCGCAATCTTGCGTTGCTGCACATCAATCTGGATCGTTTCAAGCTGCTCAACGACAGCCTGGGCCATGAAATTGCTGACCAACTCCTGCAGAAAATGGCTCGACGGCTGGTCAACGCGTTGCCTGAGGCGGACACCATCGCACGGTTGTCCGCAGACGAGTTCGCCGTGCTGTTCAACGCCTACGGCAACCTCTCGAGCCTGGCACGGGTGGCGACACGCTTGTCGACCAAGTTGCGTTTACCGGTGGTCATCGACGGCCATGAGCTGGTGGTCAGCGCCTCAATGGGCATCAGCCTGTTACCGGACAACGCCCGGGAAATTTCCGCGTTGGTCAGCCAGTCGAATATGGCCATGCAGCATGCCAAGCACTTGGGCGGCAATAATTTCCAGTTCTACACCGACAGCCTGCAAGCCAGCACACTTGAGCGGTTGCAGCTGGAAAATCAGCTGCGCAAAGCCATAGAAGAGAAGCAGCTAAAGGTGTTCTACCAGCCGAAACTATGTCTCGCCACAGGCAAATTGAACGCCGCGGAGGCGCTGGTGCGTTGGGATCATCCGACCATGGGTCGCGTGCCGCCGGGGGATTTCATCGGCCTGGCCGAGGAAACCGGGCTGATCGGTCCGATCGGCGAGTTCGTCCTGCGCCAGGCCTGCTGGCAAGCCTGTGAGTGGCAGCGTCAGGGGCTTGAGCCGATTCGGATGTCGGTCAATCTGTCGGTGTATCAATTGCGTCACGGCAAACTGGTCAGTCTGGTGCGCCAAGTGCTGGAGGAAACAGGTCTTGCTCCGCACTATCTGGAACTGGAACTCACCGAAAGCCAGTTGTTGGACAGTGTCGAGCACATCATCGCGACCTTCCAGCAATTGCGCGATCTGGGGGTGAAACTGGCGATCGATGATTTCGGTACCGGCTATTCGTCCCTGAGCTACCTCAAGCGCATCCCGGTGGATTACGTGAAGATCGACCAGGCATTTATCCGCGGTCTGGGGGAAAGCAGCGAGGATACAGCGATCACCCGGGCGATTATTGCCATGGCGCATGGGCTGTCGCTCAAAGTGGTGGCTGAAGGGGTAGAGCGGCCGGAGCAGCTTGAGTTTTTGAAAGCCGAGCGCTGCGATGAAGTACAGGGCTATTTGATCAGCCGCCCGATAGAAGCGGGTGGGTTGGCGGGCCTTCTGCGAGCGCAATCGGCCCCCTGAAAGTGCGTCGCACAATAACGCCTTCCTGCCACGTAAAGTGAGGGGAAGGCGTTTGTAGGCGCTTAGTTTGTAATCAGAACATCATCGATGTGGTGAATTTGTTCACCTTTATAGAAGATGCTCACGCCTGAAACATTGGAATTGCCCAGTGCTTTATATTCGACAACTTTGTCTGTTTCAACTTGCAACGAAACTTCGTTGGAGTTTTCGAGAAGCAACTCCAGTCGCAGGTCAAAGGATTTATCCTGAATGTCTGTCATTACCAGTTTAGGGGTAATGCCTGTGTGTGCAACGGTTACGGTGCCGAAGGCGCGGAAAGAAGCTGCGCCAGGCATGCGGTCGATTTGTGCGGTCCAGCTTTTGGTTTTAATGCTCATAGTGTGTAACTCCTGTAATTAAGTTTGATTGCGTCCTGCACGATCAATATATCTAACTTGGCTAAGGTGTGGGTAAAAAAATAGCGCGAACTTGTAAGGCGATATTATTTTATTGCATATCTATGAGAATCTTGATATCCACCATCTTACATAAGCCTCGAGGTGTTCATTTGACCATGATATGTACTGCCGCCCTTGATAGGTTGTTAGATGTTTCACGCTTATCGATTCCGATTTTACTTCTGGATATAGCTTGAATATAGCGTCTGGAGTATTTGGGAGGTAGGAAATGGAAGATAGCCGTCCATTGATGAAGCTAAATTGAGCGATTCCCATATTCGAATCACCATCTACTTTAAAGTTGGTTATTTCAAACGTTTGTAGATGGAACTGTCCCCTAAGTAATCCGCCACGCGCCTTTGTATTCTCGAGTAAAACAGGGTTGTAACCACTCGCCTGAAGAGTCATCCGCACTTGATCAACAAGGCTGCAGCTATTTATATCATTTACTAGCGGCGGCGAGGCGTCTTTGCAAACACGTTCAATATCCACCGGGCTGTGATATTTGAACATGATGGCGGTAAAAATTATAAACATCGTAACGACCAATGCTGATATTGATATTTTCGATATCTTTATTTTGATATTAATAGTATGCGCCTTCAGAACTTGTCTCGGTTAGTACACCTAGCGACACTGCCACTATTGTAGGTTGTGACTGGAACTGCATTGACAGTGGTTGATGCAAAAACATTTTCTCCAATGATGCTGTCAATGCTCGACTCCGGATACAGCCAGATCACTAGTTCAATATGTTCCTGGTTCGCAAGTTCAGAAAACAATTGCATCCGTTTTACGAAGTTACTTTCTTAAATGTAAATCATCTTTATTTTCCGATGCCCCATTTTTCAAGAAGAGTCATGCAGTACCCCCAATTTTCAGACGGGTTGTTGCTCTTGGATGTAAAACTACTTTTCTTCACATGACCTAGATAATTTTTCCTCTATTTCTGCCATATCCGCTTTCCCGTATGCGCTCCCTTGGCGAACCCACCCAAATCTGTCTATGTATATTTCTGCGCCGGACGTCAAAACAACAGCTCTTACGTTCTTAGGGTTATAGGCTTGCACTTCGGTTGTTGGGAAGTTCTCGGGGGCTAGTGAGATTGCTACAGACTTAGGTATTGAACCCTTTTCAAACGCTCGCGCCTCAATTGTTAATTCTGACTCCGGCGCATAAAGCTCGGCATCAAAAGGAATCCAGTACGAGTTGATACAATTTTCTCGGGCAACCGTGGGCAGACTAAAAGCCAAGGTAAAAACTGCCATTAATATTTTTTCCATTTTTAGATCCCTCACGGTTTATATTCATAGCTAGTTCTTTCGGGGAGGCCGAGCTCCCTTCTGACATGGTTTTCGTTGGCACTAATATTGTTCATTTCATTGGTGCCATCGTCCCATATTTTAGTCGCGGCGTGTCCGACCTCATGCGCCATAATTGTGGTCGTATCTGCGGGCCGATCACCTTGTGTGGTGTTTGTCATAGGGCTAAAATTTGGGTCAATTCGAATTGCCCTGTTTTTACCATCATACCAAGCAGAACCATTGGCACCATATGTTGTAATTAAGTAATAATTTGGAGACTCCTCCAGTTTTCTACAAATCTCCTCGCCGTGCTTCGTCCCTCTCATTTTGTCGTAAGCTTTTTCTAGTCCTCCAATTCCAAGCGAGTCATCGAACCCTACAGCCAACCCATACGGGTCGATGAAATTGATGGGATTTCCATACACATACCCATAAGTATTCAACCCACCTCGCAACCCAATCGGATCACTCTGCACATACCGGCCTGTATTCGGGTCGTAATCCCTGAAGTAGTTATAATGTAGTTCAGTCTCAACATCATAGTACTGACCAGGGAAGCGGAGGTTGAGATTCAAGGAACCACTGGCCTTCCCAACACCAAAGGCATCGGATTTCCACTCCCACACCATGTCCCGAGCCGCATTTGTTGCGATGCTCGGTGTATTGAGGTGGTCGCTGTGGAGATAAAACAGGTCGCTGCGAGCAAGTGCACCTGTCGTATCGTAATTAACGTTCACGCCGCCCAACGGCATTCCGTCGAGCCAGAAATAAAACTGACTTGTAAGCTTCATTCCGTGGCTGTCAAACTGCGTTTCACCCAGTAATTCTCCGCCAAGTCCATAGAGAAATGTGGTAACACCCTGTGGAGTGATTTTCTGGGTGCGTTGACCTAGAGCGTTATAGCGAAACTGAGCCAGCACCACTCCGTCAATCTTGACTGTGCTAAGTCGTTTTTGCTCGTCGTATGAAAATTCGCGATTGGCTTTATTTTTGATGAGATTACCAGCCACATCGGTGCTGACCAGACGGCCATCTATTTCGATCAAACGATTATTGTTGTCGCCATACTGGTAGGTTGTGACAGCACTGTCTTGACCTTTTTCACTAGCCAGTGGAGTGAGTGTTTTGCTGTTACGGTTACCTACCGCATCATAAGTAAAGGTTTGCTGGTAGCTGACATTTGCTTCTTCTGTCAGGCGATCAAGCGCGTCATAGCTGTAGTTAAGATCACCGAGAGAGCTGCTCTGAATTTTGGTGATGTTTCCGATGGAGTCGTATGCGTAGGTGTTGCTCCATCCAGCGACGGTTTGTCCCGTTAGCCTATAGTCCAGATCGTAGGTACGCTGAAGCGTAGTCCCATTGCCCCACGCCAGGCTTTTGAGCGGACCGAAAGGGAAATATGAAATCTCGCTCGCGAAGTTGATTGGTTTCTCTGTGTCACGGAGAATTTGCACTCGAGTGACCTGTCCTGCGGAGTCGCGCAAGTAAATGACGCTGAAGGCCGCCGGATAGTCGATTCGGCTGAGTCGATTTGCGCCATCGTATCCATAACCCAATTTTTCCAGTTGTGTTGCTGAATTCGAGAGTGGTGTATGCAATTGGGCTGAGAGATTACCTTGAGCGTCGTAGATGTAATTCAGCACGCCGTTGATATCTTCCACAGAAGTCAATCGACCGATACCTATGTTGCCTGCGACAGTTGAGTCGTAGTGGAGCCGGGTGTCCAGTTCCGGGTTTGCCGGATAGTGGCGGGCAGCTAAACGATTAAGGGCATCATAGGTGAAGGACGTGACTACGCCGCGTGCGTCCGTCTGTTGTGTGTTATTGCCAGCGACGTCATATTTATAGGTGCTGGTACCGCTGTCAGGGCTATCCAACATCGTCAGGTTGCCTAGTCCATCGTACTGATATCTAGTTTTAACGCCCCGAGGATCAACAATTTGAGTGAGGTTATCCTGAGTGTCGTATTCAAACTGGGTGATACCGTTCAGTGGGTCGGTGTTTTTCACCAATCGGTCGAGTGAGTCATAGGTTCCGGTATGACTGTAATTGAGGGGATTGGTAAGGATGGTCGGATTATCATTCGGGTCGTATTGCGTGCGACTGGTTTGGCCAGAAGCCCCCACAGAGTTTAATAAGCGACCGAGTTCGTCATATACATTTCGATGTTGCTTGGTCAGATTACCTACATTGTCACTAAACCGTATAGCGGTACGGTTACTCATTGGGTCGAGATCAAATTCGACCTTTTCCCCAAGGCTATTATTGATTCGAATGAGCCTTCTGGCGTCGTCCCAAGTGTAAGTTAACCAGCCACTGTCGCCGCGAATCAGTTTGGTAATGTCACCGACAGCATTGTATTCAAAACGAGTGATGCTATTGGCAGTACTCACTGACGTTACCCAGCCTTGTGGCGAGTAGGTCAAGGCGGTGGTGATTCCATTGGGATCGATAACTGTTTGTGGGTCGCCCATAAAGTTAAAATTCGAACGTTCCGTGATATGTCCGAGTGCGTTGACAACGTGTGTCAAACGTCCTTTCGTATCGTATTTGAAGCGGGTGATGTCATTTACATCTGTCCGGGGTCCATCTGATGACTCAAGCAGGCCTTCCGTGTTGTAGGTGAAAGACCAACCTCGCTCTTCAGCTTTAAAAAACAGGGCGGTGATAATGGTGCCGCCCAGAGCGAACGCTAGCAGTCCTACCCTAAATATAAGTGTGCTCATGATCAGATCCTTCTGAATCAGCGTGAAGTTATAGTTTTCCTAAGTTGTCGCCCTTGGGTGTCGTAGGTATATCGGGTCTGCCGTGTGGGTTCTGTGACTGTTATTGGAAGAAACATAGTGGGGTGCCATTCGGTAACTATCGTTTTTGATGCTGATGTCCCACTGGCCTCCGTTCTGGATACTTCCAGTCCCTGCTCATTATGCGCATAAGTTGTTAGATTCCCGTTGTTGTCTGTTTTTGATTGAAGATGGCCGAGGTCATCATATGTAAAAGTCGAGTTGGAATCAGAGCAATTAGCGGAAGGGCTACCGTTGATGGATTTTATCCGCTTGATGCCATGAATAACTTCAAATTGATAATGTGTTTTTTGGCCCAGTTCATTCGTGACAGTTGAGGATCCGTCAGTGTTATACCTGATTGAGGTTTTGCCGACTCCTTCGGGATGTTCGCTTGATGTCGCGCGCCCTTGTTCATCGTAGGTCCATTTAGCGTAGCGAATCCCGCGCTCATCTATAATGCCGGTTAGGAGCCTGTTGTCGCGAGAATCCTCATAAAGATACTCTCTTTTTTTGGATTGCCCTTGAATCGTTGCGTGCATTGATGTGAGCTGTTTATAACTATTGTAATTGTAGTGTATTTCAATATCCCGAGTCTCGATTTGCAGCGGCTGCTTTTTTTCATCCTCAACGATATGCAATGAATTTTCGAAGTCATCTTTTACCGATATTTTTTTATCTGCATAGGATATGCTCAGGGTGGAGCCGTGCTTTTGCAGTTTGGAAAGATTTCCTAAGATGTCAAACTCGTATCGAAAGTTATCGCCCGAGTCGTATATCCAGTTGTTATCGCTCTTTCTCAATTTTCCTTTTGCTGGAGGTCTAGCAGTATATATATCGTCAGTTTTGTCAAAGTACGACCTTTTGCCATCTGCATGGATTAGCCTAACCACGTCAGGCTCGAATTGTAGTCTTGACGAATAGGAATGGGTCCAGAGACCGTTCGCGCTGCTGTAGTATCGTGCGAGTTTTATGGCGACAATGTTGTTGTCTTTATACCGGGTCGGTAAATCTTGCTCTGACTGGATTTTGTAACCGCTTATGAGGTCGATAGGGTTGCCAGCGATATTTGAAGGGCACGTACTATCAATACTTTGTATCTCACATTGTCCAGTTAGCTTGTTGAATACTTTATCATTCGTACAGGAGTCGCCATATCTGTTGATTGAGAACCCAAATTTATCTTCGTCCGGATGGGGGTCATACATAAAATAGCAGTACCATTGATCATCACTGGATGATGTAACTGCTGAGTCGTAATCCATCCAATTATATTCAGTGCTCGCGTGAAAATCTCGACATGCAAGCTCGGGGGAGCGATATTTTTTTGGAGGCTCTGGCCAATAATAAATTTCCGGCTGGACTTCCCAATAATATTCTTCCGCGATTACATTTTGAATTAGTGAGGGGATAAAAAATATGGATAGGATTTTAGGTAGCTGTTTTAACATCATATTACATCCTTGTAATTTAGACGTGTATTGTGTATCCAATGTCGCACATGCTTATATCTTTCATGAGTACATATTTATCGTATGTGTTAGCTTTTGTAATTGGGAAATAACTGAGCACTCAATCGTGATGGCTCACGGCTTGCCATTGAAGGTCGAGGCCGATGATTTGACCGCGCTCCTAGGCCTGACACACTCCGGCAGCAGCGTCCTATACAAGTCTGCGATACCTGCTCTGAAGGTTGCGGTGCTACATGAAGCGCACACGGCATGGATGGGGACATTGAGTTACGCATTGAGCAGGCAAAAAGCCGATTCATGTAGTATAACTACAAGCTTGCTACATCCCCGGCACCTGCCAATAACAAAGAGTCCAGACCTTGAATCTGCAGCAACACATCGCCCAGTCACGCCACCTGTTACGCAAGTCGGAGCTGAAGATCGCCGACCATGTGCTGCTTGATCCAGCGGCGGTGATGCAAAGTTCCATGGCCGACCTGGCCCACAGTGTGGGCATCAGCGAGCCGACCATCGTGCGGTTCTGCCGCGCCATTGGTTGTTCCGGGTTTCAGGATCTGAAACTGAAGCTGGCGTAGAGCCTCGCGGCCGGTGCGAGCTTCGGCCAGTTTGCGATCCATGAAGACGACTCGGTCGCCGACTACAGTCTGAAAATTTTCGACATTACCTTGCACACTCTGATGGAGGTTCGCGAGAAGCTCGATCCGGTGGAGTTGCAGCGCGCGGTGTTGCTGATGTCCCAGGCCCAGCGTGTCGAGTTTATGGCTTTGGCGCCTCGGGTGCCGTGGCGGCGGATGCCCAGCACAAATTCTTCCGCTTGCTGCTGACAGCCGCGGCGTATTCCGACCCGCACATGCAGGCGATGTCGGCGGTGACGTTGAAGCCGACCGACGTTGCGATCTGCATTTCCCAGTCTGGGCGTTCCAAAGACCTGTTGATCACGGCCAACCTGGTGGGCGAAAGCGGCGCCTCGCTGATCACCTTGTGTTCGAGCCAGACGCCGTTGGCCGAACTGTCGACCGTCAATATCTCGATCGATGTGCACGAAGACACCGAAATCTATACGCCGCTGACCTCGCGCATCGCCCACCTGGTGGTGATCGACGTGTTGGCGATAGGTGTGGCCATGGCGCGCGGGCCGAGCCTGGTCAACCACCTCAAGAGCGTCAAACGCAGCCTTCGCAGCTTGCGGCTGTCACCCAAGTCGTGAAAGCCCTCGACGATTGATTTTGATCTGATATCGCCGGAAGGTCGTTCCGACCTTTTCGCGAGCAGGCTCGCTCCCACAAGGGCGGTGTTGTATCAGCTGAGTTCGCCGCACAGGTCGAGCTCTACCAGCCGCCGAACCTCGGCGGTGTCGAGCCCGGCACCTAGCAACCCATGCAACTTGCCGAACGCCGCTTCACGGGTCATGCCGCCGCCGGATAACACGCCAACGCTCCGTAAACGGCTACCGGCCTCATACACATCCAACTCGACACCACCTTCATGGCACTGCGTAACCGCAACCACCGCCACACCGTTGTCCCGCGCGCGACCGAGGCTGGCAAGAAACTCAGGATTGTCGCTCGGTCCGGTGCCGCTGCCGTAGCACTCCAGCACCAGGCCCTGAATGCCGCTGTTGAGCAGGTCGTCGAGAATCTCGGCGTCGATGCCAGGAAATAGCGGCAACACCGCGATCTTCGCCAATTGCTTTGGCTGGTTGTAGTTGAGTTGTGCAGGTATCGAGGGCGCTTTCACGCCGCCACCCTGACGCGCCAGCTGCTTGAACGGATGCCGACCGAAACTACGCACCTTCGCGCAGCGGGTCGGGTCGAGCAGTTCGCCGTGGAAGAACAAATGAACGCCCGGTGCCAGGCCGTGGCCGAGAGCGACCAATGCACCGCCAAGGTTTTCCCAGGCATCGCTGTCGGTCACGCCTGCCGGCAGCATCGAACCGGTAAAGCATACGCGGGCATGCAGGCCGAGCAATTGAAAACTCATGGCCGCGGCACTGTAGGCGAGGGTGTCGGTGCCGTGCAGGATCAGCACGCTGTCGCAGCCTTGAACATCCACTGCATCGACCACCGCTTCACGCAACTGCTGCCAGTAAGCCGGGGTCATGTTGGCGCTGTCGATCAACGGCGACATCTCGCGAAAGCGCCACTGCGGCACCACCAATTCGGGTTGGCTGTGCAGGTATTCGCGCATCCGCACTTCGAATCCGGAGGCCGGGGCCAGGCCATGGGCGCTGGCTTGCATGCCGATGGTGCCACCGGTGTAGAGCACCATGACGTGCTGGGCGGCAGGGTAGGTCGAAGGGTTCATGGTCATTCTCCGGGAACGATGACTGTGGGAGTGAGCCTGCTCGCGAAGAAGGCGACGCGATCCTGCAGGCTCCCCACCAAAAACAGCATACAACCGAGCATGACGCCGGTCGTACGCTATGTCACGTCGGGCGCAGGGAAGGCGCCCGGTTTTTTACCGATCAGCGTTGCGCTGCGGGTACGCCTTGCGGCTCGGCTACAGCCTGTGGCGCGGCCGCGGGCGGATTGGCTGGCCAGGCTTTCAAATCCAGGTCCAGGTCCGGGAATTTGCTCGAGTCGAACACAGGCGTCTTGATCCCGGCCGCGCGCTGGTCGTCGTAGTCACGCAAGATGCGCATGCCGACCTTGAACAGCAGGAACAGCGCGATCAGGTTCACGAACGCGAGCAGCGTCATGGTGATGTCAGCGAAGGCGAACACCGTGCCGAGGTTTTCGATGGCTCCCCAGAAGATCAACACCAACACCAGCGCGCGGTAGCCGATCAGCGCCTTGCGGTTGTCACCGATCAGGAAGCGCAGGTTGCTCTCGCCCAGGTAGTAGTTGTAGAGAATCGAGGTGAACACGAACAAGGCCAGCGCCACGGAGATGAACATCCGGCCCCAGTCACCGACCACGGCGGCCAGTGAGTTCTGGGTCAGGGCAATGCCGTCGCCTTCGAAGCCCGGGGTGTAGAAGCCCGAGAGCAGGATCAGCAACGCGGTGCAGGTGCAAATCACGAAGGTGTCGAGGAACACGCTGAACGCCTGGACCACACCTTGCGCCACCGGGTGCTCGACCGACGCGACTGCTGCCACGTTAGGCGCACTGCCCAGGCCCGCTTCGTTGGCGAATACGCCACGCTTCACGCCCATCACGATAGCGCTGCCGATCAGGCCGCCAAACGCTTGATCAAGACCGAAAGCGCTTTTGACGATAGTCATCAGCATCGCGGGTACGTGGTCGAATTGCAGCACGATCACGTAGACGGTTACGCCGATGTAGACCAGGGTTTTCACCGGCACCAGCAAATCTGCGACCTTGGCGATGCGCTTGATGCCACCGATGAACACCAGGCCCAGCAACACCGCCAGCGCCAGGCCGGTGTAAGTGGTGTCGAGGCCGAAGGCGTTGTTCAGCGAGTGGGTGACGGCGTGGGATTGCAGGCCGTTGAAGGCAAACCCGAAGGTCACCAGCAACAGGAACGCCATGATCATACCCAGCCAGCGTTTTTGCAGGCCGTGCTGGATGTAATAGGACGGGCCGCCACGGAACTGGCCTTCGGAGTCGCAGCGCTTGTAGAGCTGGCCGAGGGAGCATTCGAAGAAGCTGCTGGACATGCCGACCAGTGCTGTCACCCACATCCAGAACACCGCACCTGGCCCGCCGAGAGTTACGGCGATGCCGACACCGGCGATGTTGCCCGCACCGACACGCCCGGCAAGGCTGAGCATCAGGGCTTGAAACGAACTGAGTTGGCCGGCGCTGCTTTTGAGGCTGTCGCGGAACACCGCGAACATGTGGAAGAAGTGACGCAATTGAACGAAACGCGAGCGGATCGTGAAGTAGCTACCGAGCCCGACAATGAGCACGATCAGTACTTTCCCTGAGAGGAAGTCGTTAATGACTTCGAGCATGGAGTATTCCTCGCTGTTTTTTGTGTAGGCAAATGCTGGGCGGATCGAAACACCGCGTTACACCGGTTTGCACAGGGCAAAACTGGCGAAGCGACTATTCGTCCCGGTTCCAAATTGCGGGTTTGTTATTAGTTCGGGTTTCGCATGGGTTTGGGCCTCGCTACCGACGACCGCTCACGCGAAGAGGGGCGGCACTATACCGATGAGTGTGCCGTCCGTCTGCACGGTTGTAGTGCAAGCGATGACGCGAAGCCTTTGAAACACCTGACATTTTCGGTATCAGGTTATGTGGGCGCTGCTTTTCTGTAGGAGCGAGCTTGCTCGCGATGGCGGTGTGTCAGTCAGCATCAATGTTGGATGAACGACCGCAATCGCGAGCAAGCTCACTCCCACATTTCTCAGCTTCCAGACATTCTTGGTGCCGCCAGAATGTCAAAAAAAAGGGCCTGGGGAATCAATCCCCAAGCCCTCAAAAGGTGAGAGGTGTCTAGTCCCTCGACCTGGTGAGCGGTGCTACAAGTAATGCGTCGGATCAGGCTTTAAGCGGAACCAGACGCGGAGCAATCATGTTTTCCGGGCGCAGGATGTCGGCGAGCATTTCGTCGTCGAGCAAGCCTTCTTCGCGCACCAGTTCCAGCACGCCGCGGCCGCTTTCGAGGGCGATACGGGCGATGCGGGTGGCGTTTTCATAGCCGATGTACGGGTTCAGCGCGGTGACCAGACCGATCGAGTGTTCGACCAGTTCGCGGCAACGCTCTTCGTTGGCGGTGATGCCGACGATGCAGTGCTCGCGCAGCATGTCCATGGCGCGCTGCAGCAGGCGGATCGAGTCGAAGATCTTGAACGCGATCAGCGGCTCCATCACGTTCAGTTGCAGCTGGCCGCCTTCGGCCGCGATGGTCAGCGCCAGGTCGTTACCGATGATCTGGAACGCTACCTGGTTCACGGCTTCCGGAATAACCGGGTTGACCTTGCCGGGCATGATCGAGCTGCCTGGCTGACGCGCTGGCAGGTTGATTTCGTTGATGCCGGTGCGTGGGCCGCTGGACAGCAGGCGCAGGTCGTTGCAGATCTTCGACAGCTTGACCGCGGTGCGCTTGAGCATGCCGGAGAACAGTACGAAGGCACCCATGTCGGACGTGGCTTCGATCAGGTCGGCGGCTGGAACCAGCGGCTGGCCGCTGATCAGTGCCAGGCGCTGAACAGCCAGGTGCTGGTAACGCGGGTCAGCGTTGATGCCGGTACCGATCGCGGTGCCGCCCAGGTTCACTTCGGTCAGCAGCTCGGGTGCCAGTGTTTTCAGGCGTGCCAGGTCTTCGCCCAAGGTGGTGGCGAAAGCGCGGAATTCCTGGCCGAGGGTCATCGGCACGGCGTCTTGCAGTTGGGTACGGCCCATCTTCAGGACGTGGCTGAATTCCTGGCCCTTGGCGGCGAACGACTGGATCAGGCTGTCGAGGCTGGCCAGCAGTGCGTCGTGACCCAGCAACAAACCCAGACGGATTGCTGTCGGGTAGGCGTCGTTGGTCGACTGCGCCATGTTCACGTCGTTGTTCGGGTGCAGGTATTGGTATTCGCCCTTCTGGTGACCCATGGCCTCCAGCGCGATGTTGGCGATGACTTCGTTGGCATTCATGTTGGTCGACGTGCCAGCGCCGCCTTGAATCATGTCCACCACGAACTCTTCGTGGAAGTCGCCGCGGATCAATCGTGCGCAGGCTTCGCTGATGGCAGCATGCTTGGCTTCGCTCAGGTGACCCAGTTCGCGGTTGGCGTCAGCGGCGGCTTGTTTGACCATCGCCAGGCCGACAACCAGCTTCGGGTAATGCGAAATCGGAACGCCGGAGAGACGGAAGTTGTTCACCGCTCGCAGGGTCTGGATGCCGTAATACGCTTGAGCCGGTACTTCTAGTACGCCAAGCAGGTCTTTTTCTGTGCGGAAAGATGCAGCGGAGGACATGATAGAAATCATCTCGATATGGACCCGGTCTGTGCCGGAACACTGCAAATGCTAGGCTTGTAGAGAATTTTCGGCCAATGCTGTTAAACACTGGCCTATGCATATTCGGCATAATACCCATGTGACGCCGCGTGTGCGGCGAGCGTGTGACCTAAATTGGTGCGTGTCCGGGAGGACGTGATGAATCTGGAAAGTAAATGGCTCGAGGACTTCAGCGCCCTGGCCGCCACCCGCAGCTTCTCCCAGGCCGCCGAACGACGCTTCGTGACCCAGCCGGCATTCAGTCGGCGGATTCGCAGCCTTGAGGCAGCGCTGGGGTTGCAACTGGTCAATCGTTCGCGCACGCCGATTGAGCTGACAGCGGCGGGGCAGTTGTTCCTGGTCACCGCGCGGACCGTCGTCGAGCAGCTCGGTGAAGTGCTGCGCCATCTTCATCACTTGGAGGGCGGGCAGGGTGAAGTGATGCAGGTCGCGGCCGCTCACTCGCTGGCGTTGGGTTTCTTCCCGCGCTGGATCGCCCAGTTGCGCAACGAAGGCCTGAACATTGCCACGCGGCTGGTGGCGACTAACGTCGGCGATGCTGTGCACGCCCTGCGTGAGGGCGGCTGCGATCTGATGCTGGCGTTCTACGACCCGGACGCGGCGATGCAGATGGACCCGGAAATCTTTCCGTCGCTGCACCTAGGCCAGACCGAGATGCTGCCAGTCTGCGCGGCGGACGCCGATGGCAAGCCACTGTTCGACCTGGAAGGTGAGGCCAGTGTGCCGTTATTGGCCTATAGCGCCGGGGCGTTTCTCGGGCGTTCGGTGAACATGCTGCTGCGCCAGCGCGCCCTGCGGTTCACCACCATCTATGAGACCGCTATGGCCGACAGCCTGAAAAGCATGGCGCTGGAGGGCTTGGGCATCGCCTGGGTCCCGCAACTCAGCGTACGTGCCGAACTGGCGCGCGGTGAACTGGTGGTCTGCGGCGGCCCGCAATGGCATGTGCCGCTGGAGATTCGCCTGTATCGCTGCGCGCTGGTGCGCAAGGCGAACGTGCGATTGCTGTGGCGCAAGCTGGAAGGCGGCGCTGCTCAAGGCACCATGGGTACTTGAACACAATGAACACCCCTGTGGGAGCGAGCTTGCTCGCGATGACGGACTCACATTCAACATCAATGGTGACTGTTACGACGCTATCGCGAGCAAGCTCGCTCCCACAGGGGATTTGCGGTGTAATTGATTGACCTTGAGGTCAATAAAACCGGCGCTTTGCGCCGTATGACAGATGGTCATCTCGGGGGCTGTTTATCTGCTTCATTGAGGTATACTGCGCGGCCTTCGGCCGGTTTGACTGGCCATAATTCGTACAATCAAGCCACGCATTTTGCGTGGCTTGTTGTTTTTTGACGCGCCTGCGGGCGCCCAGAGAGAAGAGGCACGACGATGAGTGCACTGGTTGGCGTGATCATGGGCTCCAAGTCCGATTGGTCCACCCTTAGCCACACCGCCGATATGCTGGAAAAGCTCGGCATTCCTTACGAGGTGAAAGTGGTCTCTGCCCACCGCACCCCGGACCTGCTGTTCCAGTACGCGGAAGAGGCAGAGGCGCGTGGCATCGAGGTGATCATCGCCGGTGCCGGCGGCGCGGCCCACTTGCCAGGCATGTGTGCGGCCAAGACCCACCTGCCGGTGCTGGGCGTTCCGGTGCAGTCGGCGATGCTCTCGGGCGTCGATTCGCTGCTGTCTATTGTGCAGATGCCAGCAGGCATTCCGGTCGCCACCCTGGCCATCGGCAAGGCCGGCGCGATCAACGCAGCATTGCTTTCGGCGAGCATCCTGGGCGCCAAGCACCCGCAGTTCCACACGGTGCTGAAAACTTTCCGTGCTGAGCAGACAGACAGCGTCCTGGAAAATCCAGACCCACGCATCGCCTGAGGTTGTTGACGATGAAGATCGGTGTAATCGGAGGCGGCCAGTTGGGTCGCATGTTGGCGCTGGCGGGTACTCCGCTGGGTATGAACTTCGCTTTCCTGGACCCGGCGCCGGATGCTTGCGCAGCCGCGTTGGGCGAACACCTGCGGGCCGATTACGGCGATCAGGATCACTTGCGTCAGCTGGCCGATGAAGTCGATCTGGTGACCTTCGAGTTCGAAAGTGTTCCGGCCGAAACCGTGGCGTTCCTGTCGCAATTCGTCCCGGTCTACCCGAGTGCCGAAGCCTTGCGCATCGCTCGTGACCGCTGGTTCGAAAAGAGCATGTTCAAGGACCTCGGGATTCCGACGCCTGCGTTCGCCGACATTCAATCGCAAGCCGATCTCGACGCCGCGGTGGCTTCCATCGGCCTGCCGGCCGTGCTGAAAACCCGCACCCTGGGTTATGACGGCAAGGGCCAGAAAGTCCTGCGCACACCTGAAGATGTGGTCGGCACCTTCGCCGAGTTGGGGAGCGTGGCCTGTCTGCTGGAAGGCTTCGTGCCGTTCACCGGTGAAGTTTCGCTGATTGCCGTGCGTGCTCGCGATGGTGAAACCCGGTTCTATCCGCTGGTTCACAACACCCACGACAGTGGCATTCTCAAACTGTCCGTGGCCAGTACCGACCACCCGTTGCAAGCATTGGCCGAAGACTATTCCAGCCGCGTGCTCAAGCAACTGGAATACGTCGGCGTCATGGCGTTTGAATTCTTTGAAGTCGACGGTGGCCTCAAGGCCAACGAAATCGCTCCGCGCGTGCACAACTCCGGGCACTGGACCACCGAAGGCGCCGAGTGCAGCCAGTTCGAAAACCACTTGCGGGCGGTTGCCGGCCTGCCGCTGGGGTCGACCGCCAAGGTCGGTGAAAGCGCGATGCTCAACTTCATTGGTGAAGTGCCGGAGACCGACAAGGTCCTGGCCATCGCCGATTGCCATCTGCATCACTACGGCAAAGCGTTCAAGGTCGGCCGCAAGGTGGGTCACGCCACCCTGCGCTGCGCCGATAAGGCCACGCTAGAGCAGCAGATCCTCAAAGTCGAAGCGCTCATCGCCGAATAGTTTCATGTTGCAGCGGCGGAACCATTCAGGGGCCGCCGTTCTCTCATGGCAGGATGCCAAAGTCTGACTAGGCTTTGGCAAGGTGTTCTGTCTCACCAATCAGAGGGAAATGCCATGGGAATTATTGGAACCATTTTTATCGGCTTGATCGTCGGCCTGCTGGCTCGGTTCCTGAAACCGGGCGATGACAGCATGGGCTGGATCATGACCATCCTGCTCGGTATCGGCGGTTCATTGGCAGCCACATACGGCGGCCAGGCGCTGGGCATCTACCAGGCCGGCCAGGGCGCGGGCTTCATCGGTGCGCTGATGGGCGCCATAGTGTTGCTGGTGATCTACGGCTTTATCAAAAAGAGCTGATCCAAAGCGACGAAGCCTTCTCTGCGATGCACGCGGAGAGGGCTAAAATGCTCGGCGATTTAATGTCTTTCCTTTACGAGCACCTTCATGCGCCGTTTTCTACTGACTTTCCTTTTACTGGGCGCGGGCGTTGCCCACGCCGGCGAACTGCCGGAAACCGACTGGCTCGAACTGATGCCCAAGTCGGACCAGAAAGCCCTCGAGGCCATGCCCGAAATCGATCACAACTCACCTGAAGGCAATGGCACCTTTACCAAAAAGGGTGGCATGAAGCAGAGCAAGGGGCTGCCGGCAGTGATGTATTCGACCAAAACCGTACCGTCGATGAACGATAAGAACATCCGCATCGGCGGTTATCCAGTGCCGCTGGAGACCGACGCCAAGGGCCGCAGTACGCTGTTTTTCCTTGTGCCGTATCCGGGCGCCTGCATCCACGTGCCGCCACCGCCGCCTAACCAACTGGTGCTGGTGCGTTATCCGCAGGGGTTGAAGCTCAATGATATCTACACACCGCTGTGGGTGACCGGCACGCTGAAGATCGAAAAGGTCAACAACGACCTGGCTGATGCGGCGTATGCGCTGGATGCGGCGAAGGTCAGGGTGGTGAAAGAGTCGGATTTGTAACTGTGGGAGCGAGCTTGCTCGCTCCTACAGTGGTTTTGTGGTGTTACAGAGGCTGGCTGCCGATGCTCACGCCAAGGGTATGGCTCGCCCCCGGCGCCAACGTCACCACATCATCCATCACGTTCGCCGTTTCAATGCACACCATCCGCTGCCAGCCATCGTCGGCCATGTCACTGAACGCTGCCGCACGATCGATCCACGGGTTCCAGATCACTGCCGAGCGTGAGCCGCTGCTGGTCAGCTCGATGCGCCGTTCCCAGGCGGGATCGACAATGCTCAGCTTCGCCGGGGTGTTGAGGTAGATGCGATCGGTCTCGCCCGCAAAACGCAGATCACCGGTCTGAGTCACGGTTTTCCAATCGTCCAGCGTCTCGATGTAACTCAAGCCATCCAACCCTTCGACATGCACATTGCGTACATCGCTGACCGCGAAGTAGCTGTGCAGCGCCTGGCTGATGGTGACTTTTTCAGTGCCCTGGTTATGGCTGGTCAGGCTGATGTGCAACTGCTCATCCAGACGAATGCTCAGCTTCAAGTCCACCTGATGTGGCCAGCCCGGCAAGCCGGCTTCGGGGTACGGCAGAAGAAACTCGACCTTCAGGCTCTCACCTTCGGTCTCGATGCCGTCCAGCTCCCAATCCATTGCGCGTACCAGTCCGTGCGCGGTTGGCGGTTCGCTGCTGACACGCATCGCCTGAACGCTTTGCGGGTTGCGTGACAGATTACCGAACCACGGCCAGCACACCGGCACACCGGCGCGGATGCTCTTGCCGGCCTTGAACACGGCCTCATCGTTGAGCCAGATCAGCGGCGGTTGGCCGGCAAATTGATAACTGAGGATGTGCGCGCCTTGTTGGGCGACCAGCAATTCGGCCTGACCGTGGCGGATGCGCCAGCAGTTCAGTTCATCCAGTTTCACGGCTTCAACGTTGGGCGTGTTCATGGGACAACTCTCGATCAGCAACAATGACGACTACAGACCGCAAAAAGGGCGCCGGGTTTAACCAGGCTCTTTTTAACGGGCCCGGGGCGGAACCGAACGGGTACGACCGCTGCCATCGATGGCGACGAACACGAACACCGCTTCGGTGACTTTGCGCCATTCGCTGGACAGTGGATCGTCGCTCCAGACTTCAACCATCATCTTGATCGAGCTGCGGCCGATTTCCAGCGCCTGGGTATAAAAGGAAAGTTGAGCGCCTACCGCGACCGGCACCAGGAATGCCATGCGGTCGATCGCAACGGTGGCCACACGACCTCCCGCGACTTTGCTGGCCATTGCGGTGCCGGCCAAATCCATCTGCGCCACCAGCCAGCCGCCGAAAATATCGCCGAAACCGTTGGTTTCACGAGGAAGCGCGGTGATTTGCAGGGCCAGGTCGCCTTGCGGAATGGGATCTTCTTGTTCGAGCTCTATCATGCCGGGGGTGCCTCTGACCCGTGACTCTTCATTGGTACTTCAGGTGAATAGCCGCTTTCAAGAAAAACGATTCAGCCCCGAACATACCGCGTTCGTCACGTTTTTCGTAAGGCGCCTAAAGGGAAACTCTGCGAAATCGCCTATAAACCCCGGAAGGCGTTTTCGCACAGCAACCCATTCAACATGTCGCAATATTGCGAGTATATCGGTCGGTAGACTCCGAGACGACCGTCCGGTTCTCATTTTGACTGTCAAATACGCGCTTCTATGTGCTTTTTCGAACTATTTGTTATCGTGCCGGACCTGCCCAAGCCTCCGCCAGCGTTGTTGGGGGTGCAGATCCGACTATAAGAGAAGCCCTTGCCATGACCACAGCGCCCTCGAGCATCGCGCAGCCAACACAACCCGCACGTCCGCTGACCCGCAATGACTACAAGACGTTATCGCTGTCTGCCTTGGGCGGGGCGCTGGAGTTCTACGACTTCATTATCTTCGTGTTCTTCGCCACGGTGGTGGGCAAGCTGTTCTTCCCGGCGGACATGCCTGAGTGGCTGCGGCTGATGCAGACCTTCGGCATTTTCGCCGCCGGTTACCTTGCAAGGCCCTTGGGCGGCATTGTGATGGCGCACTTCGGTGACCTGCTGGGACGCAAGAAAATGTTTACCTTGAGCATTTTCATGATGGCCGTGCCCACCCTGATCATGGGGCTGCTGCCGACGTATGCGCAGATTGGCATGTGGGCGCCGATCCTGTTGCTGCTGATGCGGGTGATCCAGGGCGCAGCGATTGGCGGTGAAGTACCGGGCGCGTGGGTATTCGTTTCCGAACACGTTCCGCAGCGTCATATCGGCTACGCCTGCGGTACCCTGACCAGCGGTTTGACGGCGGGTATCTTGCTGGGTTCGTTGGTCGCCACGGTGATCAACAGCCTTTACACCCCGGTGGAAGTGTCGGATTACGCCTGGCGGATCCCGTTCCTGCTCGGGGGTGTGTTTGGTCTGTTCTCGGTGTACTTGCGCCGCTGGCTACACGAAACCCCGGTGTTCGCCGAGTTGCAACTGCGCAAAGCCCTGGCCGAAGAAGTGCCGCTACGTGCCGTGTTGCGCGACCATCGCGGCGCGATCCTGATTTCCATGCTGCTGACCTGGCTCCTGTCCGCCGGCATCATCGTGGTGATTCTGATGACGCCAACCGTTCTGCAAACGGTCTACCATTTCTCGCCAACGACCGCGTTGCAGGCCAACAGCCTGGCGATCGTCTTCCTCAGCCTGGGCTGCGTAGCGTCCGGCGCGCTGGCCGACCGTTTCGGCGCCGGCCGGGTGTTCGTGTTCGGCAGTGCTGCGCTGTTGATCAGTTCGTGGACCTTCTATCACAGCCTGTTCAACCACCCTGAGTGGCTGTTCCCGATGTACGCCTTGACCGGTCTGCTGGTCGGCACCATCGGCGCGGTGCCGTACGTGATGGTCAAAGCCTTTCCGGCGGTGGTGCGCTTCAGCGGGCTGTCGTTCTCCTACAACCTGGCCTATGCCATTTTTGGCGGGTTGACGCCGATGGTGGTGACCTTGTTGTTGAAGGAGAGTCCGATGGGGCCAGCCTATTATGTGGCGATCATCTGTGGGGTCGGGATTGTGGTGGGTGGGTATCTTTGGAAGAAGGGGCGCTAGACCGGCCGACGTCTTCGCGGGCAAGCCTCGCTCCTACAGATCACCTAGACCTGTAGGAGCGAGGCTTGCCCGCGAAGAACGATAACTCGGTCCCCCTGCAAAACATCGAATGCTGGCCTTTCATCCAATTGTCATATTTCAGCCATAGAGTGTTCACACGGCCTGCTGATACTTGGCCCCGACTTAACACACCCTATCTGCTAGGAGTAAGGCATGAAACTGAAGCGTTTGATGGCGGCAATGACTTTTGTCGCTGCTGGCGTTGCGACTGCCAACGCGTTCGCCGCTGTAGACCCGTCGATCCCGAGCTACACCAAGACCACTGGTGTGTCGGGCAACCTGTCCAGCGTCGGCTCCGATACCCTGGCCAACCTCATGACCCTGTGGGCTGAGAACTACAAAAAAGAATACCCGAACGTAAACATCCAGATTCAGGCCGCTGGCTCCGCCACTGCGCCACCTGCGCTGACTGAAGGCACCTCCAACCTGGGCCCGATGAGCCGCAAGATGAAGGACACCGAACTGGCTGCCTTCGAGCAGAAGTACGGCTACAAGCCAACCGCTATCCCGGTTGCCGTGGACGCCCTGGCTGTGTTCGTGCACAAAGACAACCCGATCCAGCACCTGACCATGGAACAAGTCGACGCGATCTTCTCGTCCACCCGTCTGTGCGGCGCTAAAACCGAAGTCAAAACCTGGGGCGACCTGGGCGTGACCGGCGACCTGGCCAACAAGCCGGTTCAACTGTTCGGTCGTAACTCGGTATCCGGCACTTATGGCTACTTCAAAGAAGAAGCCCTGTGCAAAGGCGACTACAAGCCAAACGTCAACGAACAACCAGGTTCGGCTTCGGTCGTGCAGTCGATCAGCTCCTCGCTGAACGGCATCGGTTACTCGGGCATCGGCTACAAAACCGCTAGCGTGAAGACGGTGGCTCTGTCCAAGAAGGGCAGCACTGAGTTCATCGAAGACAGCGAAGAAAACGCACTGAACGGCAAATACCCGCTGTCGCGTTTCCTCTACGTTTACGTCAACAAAGCCCCGAACAAGCCTCTGGCCCCGCTGGAAGCCGAGTTCGTGAAACTGGTTCTGTCCAAACAGGGTCAGGAAGTTGTAGTGAAAGACGGCTACATCCCATTGCCAGCCAAGGTTGCTGCAAAAGCACTGGCTGACCTGGGTCTGACGGAAGGCGGCCCTGAAGTCGCAAAAAAGTAAAACCTTGATCCGGGGCTAGCCTCGGATCCGTGTAGGAGCAGCCGGTCGACGTTCGATTGCTCGCGATGGTCGTCCAGCACAAAAGATGCGTCGGATGTTCCAATTTCGCGAGCAAGCTCGCTCCTACACACCCCCCAAATTTCAGTCCGCTGCCTGTTTCCACAGGCGGCGGATTTGCTGCGTCACTGCATTGTCATCTTTCTGTCATACAGGATCGCTAGGGTGTGCGAATGAATGATCTGGCCAATTCCACAATGACTACTAATCCCCCCAAGCGAATTGACTTCAATACGCCTGAGCTGCAACGCAAGCGCCGCATCCGCGCGCTCAAAGATCGCCTGACCCGCTGGTACGTCCTCGTTGGCGGCCTTGCCGTGCTCGGCGCGATCACGTTGATCTTCTTCTTCCTCGCTTACGTCGTCGCGCCTCTGTTTCAAGGGGCGAGCCTGACGGCCAAAGACGCCATCACGCCCGCCTGGATGCAAGACGCCGGCAAGCCGTTGATGATCTCCATGGAAGAACAGAACCAGGTGGCCATGCGGGTATCCGACAAAGGCCAGGCGCTGTTCTTTGATATCGACAGTGGCGCTGAACTCAAGCGCGTCGATCTGCCGATCCCGGCCGGCACTACCGTGACTTCCATCGGCGAAGACCAGCCAGGCCATCCACTGGTGGCAGTGGGCTTGTCCAACGGTCAGGCATTGGTGTTCCGCCACACCTATAAAGTCAGCTACCCGGACGGCAAGAAGACCATTTCGCCGGCCATCGAGTATCCATACGGTGAAACGCCAATCGCGTTGAACGAGGCGGGCGGTGTGCTGGAGCACATCAGCCTCAACGCCACCGACACGACCCTGATGCTGGTCGGTGCCACTGGTTCACAACTCAATGTGCTTTCGCTGACCAGCGAAGAAAACATGATGACCGGCGAAATCACCACCGAGCAGAAGCGCATCGACCTGCCGCAGATGACCGAGGCGGTGAAGAACATCTTTGTCGACCCGCGTCAGCAGTGGTTGTATGTGGTTAACGGTCGGGCCCAGGCCGACGTGTTCAGCCTGCGCGACAAGAGCCTTAACGGTCGCTACAAGCTGCTTGAAGATGGCGAAGCCCAAGTCACCGCCAGCACTCAACTGGTGGGCGGCATCTCGCTGATCATCGGCGACTCCAAAGGCGGTCTGGCCCAGTGGTTCATGGCTCGCGACCCGGATGGCGAACTGCGTCTGAAGCAGATCCGTACTTTCCAGATGGGCACCGCGCCCATCGTTGAAATCACCGCCGAAGAGCGTCGCAAAGGCTTCGTCGCCCTCGACGCCTCGGGCAAGCTCGGTGTGTTCCACAGCACCGCCCACCGCACCTTGCTGGTGGATCAGGTCGTCGATGGCCAGGGCATTTTCGGCCTGTCGCCACGGGCCAACCGCGTGATCGTGGAAGCGGGCGGCAAGATTCAACCGCTGCTGCTGGACAACCCGCACCCGGAAGTTTCCTGGAGCGCGTTGTGGAGCAAGGTCTGGTACGAAAACTACGACGAGCCTAAATACGTCTGGCAATCGACCGCCGCCAACACCGATTTCGAACCCAAGCTGAGCTTGTCCCCGCTGACCTTCGGTACCTTGAAAGCCGCGTTCTACGCCATGCTGCTGGCTGCGCCACTGGCCGTTGCCGCTGCGATCTACACCGCGTACTTCATGGCGCCGGGCATGCGCCGCAAGGTCAAGCCGGTGATCGAGTTGATGGAAGCGATGCCGACGGTGATCCTCGGTTTCTTCGCCGGTCTGTTCCTCGCGCCGTATGTGGAAGGGCACTTGCCGGGCATCTTCAGTCTGCTGATGCTCGTGCCGATCGGCATTCTGGTGGCCGGTTTTGTCTTCAGCCGTCTGCCTGAGTCCATCCGCCTGAAAGTGCCGGACGGTTGGGAAAGCGCGATTCTGATTCCAGTCATTCTGTTCGTGGGCTGGTTGTCGTTGTACATGAGCCCGTACATGGAAACCTGGTTCTTCGGCGGCGACATGCGCATGTGGATCTCCCACGACCTGGGCATCACTTACGATCAGCGCAACGCTCTGGTGGTGGGTCTGGCCATGGGCTTCGCGGTCATCCCGAACATCTATTCCATTGCCGAAGATGCCGTGTTCAGCGTGCCTCGCGGTTTGACGCTGGGTTCCCTGGCACTGGGTGCTACGCCGTGGCAGACCATGACCCGCGTGGTAATCCTCACCGCCAGCCCGGGCATCTTCTCGGCACTGATGATCGGCATGGGCCGTGCGGTCGGGGAAACCATGATCGTGCTGATGGCTACGGGTAACACCCCGGTCATGGAAATGAACCTGTTTGAAGGCCTGCGCACGCTGGCTGCCAACGTCGCGGTGGAAATGCCCGAATCGGAAGTCGGCGGCAGCCACTACCGCGTGCTGTTCCTCTCGGCGCTGGTGCTGCTGCTGTTCACCTTCATCATGAACACCCTCGCGGAACTGATTCGTCAGCGTCTGCGCAAGAAATACTCGTCGCTTTAAGAAAGGTAGAAGTCTGTGAAACAGAACTCCCTGAACGGATGGTTCAAGAGCGGCGCCCCCGGCGTCTGGATCAGCGGCGGCGCGGTGTCCATCGCGGTCATCATGACCATTGGCTTGCTCGCGGTGATTGCCGTGCGCGGCCTGGGTCACTTCTGGCCGGCGGACCTGATACACGCCAACTACGACGTGCCGGGCCAGGCCAATCACCTGGTGATCGGCGAAGTGGTGCAGAAAGAAGAAGTGCCGCGCGAGCGCTTGAAAAGCGCTGGCCTGCCGGTGCCCGATCAGGGCCCGGAGTTCATGACTCGCGAGCTGATCAAAGTCGGCAACCGTGACCTGAACGGCAACGACTTCACCTGGGTCGTCGGCGAATGGCTGACTAACCAGACGAGCCCGCCAGAGTTGATGACGATCGAGCGTCGTGAGTGGGGCAACTTCTACGGTTACCTGGTCAACGTCAAACAGGACGGCAAGGTCATTGCCGAGGGCGAAGCGGCGTGGCCTGAGTTGCAAGCGCGTGTGGATCGGGTCAACAAACTCGCGGCGCAGCTCAAGATTCTGGAAAAAACCGACATCGGCGCGATCAACTCAGGTCTGGAGCGCGTCCGTCTGCACGGTCGCAAACTGGAGCTGACCGGCAAACTCGACGCCACTGCACAAGCGGACATGGCGTCCGAGCGCGCTGAACTGAATGCACGCTATCAAGATATTGAAGCTCGACTCAGCGACTTGCACGCGCAGTTCAACCGCGACAGCCTGACGGCACGCGATGCGAACGGCAAAGAGATCGAAATGGGCATCGGCAAAGTGGTTCACGCCTATCAGCCGAACGCCATGGGCTACTTCACCAAGATCAGCTTCTACTTCAGCAAGGTCTGGGAATTCCTCAGCGATGACCCGCGTGAAGCGAACACCGAAGGCGGGATCTTCCCGGCCATTTTCGGCACCGTGATGATGACCCTCATCATGGCGATGATCGTGACACCATTCGGCGTGCTGGCGGCGGTTTACCTGCGTGAATACGCCAAGCAGAACGTGCTGACTCGGATCATCCGCATCGCCGTGAACAACCTGGCGGGCGTTCCGGCCATTGTTTACGGCGTGTTTGGTCTGGGCTTCTTCGTCTACGTACTCGGCGGCTCGGTGGATCGGATTTTCTTCCCCGAAGCTTTGCCGGCGCCGACCTTCGGTACTCCGGGCCTGCTCTGGGCCTCGTTGACCCTGGCACTGCTGGCGGTGCCGGTGGTGATCGTGGCCACCGAAGAAGGCCTGGCGCGGATTCCTCGCACCGTGCGTGAAGGCTCGTTGGCCCTTGGCGCAACCAAGGCTGAAACCTTGTGGAAGATCGTGCTGCCAATGGCCAGCCCGGCGATGATGACCGGCATGATCCTCGCCGTAGCGCGCGCCGCCGGTGAAGTGGCGCCGCTGATGCTGGTGGGTGTGGTGAAACTGGCACCGTCGCTGCCGCTGGACGGCAACTACCCGTACCTTCACCTTGACCAAAAGATCATGCACTTGGGCTTTCACATCTATGACGTCGGCTTCCAGAGCCCGAACGTCGAAGCCGCGCGTCCGCTGGTGTACGCCACGGCGCTGTTGCTGGTGCTGGTGATCGCCACATTGAACCTGTCGGCGGTGTGGATTCGTAACCACCTGCGCGAAAAATACAAAGCGCTGGAAAGCTGATAACCGCCGCTCCGGTAGGAGCCAGGCTTGCCGGCGAAGGCGATTTCAAGGACGCCTTCGCGGGCAAGCCTCGCTCCTACAAAGAATGACGTAACCGCAGGCCCGGCCTGCGGCTCACCGAACCGAATTTGTTAGCACAGGGAGCCTCCCATGCAGCACGAAGCACATACCCACGGCATCAACATGTCTGCCCTGGGCCGAGACAAACAGAGCTTGAGACTCGAGCAGGAAACCGTCGCCATCGAAGTGCCGGGCCTGAGCCTGTTCTACGGCGACAAACAAGCGCTGTATGACGTCAGCATGAACATTCCGAAACAGCGCGTGACCGCCTTCATCGGCCCGTCCGGCTGCGGCAAGTCCACGCTGCTGCGCACCTTCAATCGCATGAACGACCTGGTCGACGGCTGCCGCGTAGAGGGCGAAATCAACCTGTACGGCAACAACATCTACCGTAAAGGCGAAGACGTGGCCGAGCTGCGTCGTCGCGTCGGGATGGTGTTCCAGAAGCCGAACCCGTTCCCGAAAACCATCTACGAGAACGTGGTTTACGGCTTGCGCATCCAGGGCATCAACAAGAAGCGCATCCTGGACGAAGCCGTCGAGTGGGCATTGAAAGGTGCGGCGCTGTGGGACGAAGTCAAAGACCGTTTGCACGAGTCGGCACTCGGCCTGTCCGGTGGTCAGCAGCAACGTCTGGTGATCGCCCGCACCATCGCGGTGGAGCCCGAAGTGCTGCTGCTCGACGAACCCTGCTCGGCACTCGACCCGATCTCCACGCTGAAAGTCGAAGAGCTGATCTACGAACTGAAATCGAAGTTCACCATCGTCATCGTGACCCACAACATGCAACAGGCCGCGCGGGTTTCCGACTACACGGCGTTCATGTACATGGGCAAACTGGTGGAATTCGGCGACACCGACACTCTGTTCACCAATCCGGCGAAGAAGCAGACCGAAGACTACATCACAGGCCGATACGGCTAGCCGTACCGCCGCAAGCTGCAAGCTGCAAGCGGCAAGAAAGAAGCGGTGCGATACCAGGACTTATACATAACTGCTTGAAGCTTGCAGCTTGAAGCTTGCAACTTTCGCGGAGCGAACAAGATGATTAGTAAAGAAGGCCTTACCCATCACATCTCCCAGCAGTTCAACGCCGAGCTTGAGGAAGTGCGCAGCCACCTCCTGGCCATGGGCGGGCTGGTCGAGAAGCAGGTCAACGATGCGGTCACCGCGCTGATCGAGGCCGATTCCGGCCTGGCCCAGCAGGTGCGCGACATTGATGACCAGATCAACCAGATGGAACGCAACATCGACGAAGAATGCCTGCGCATTCTGGCCCGTCGTCAGCCGGCGGCGTCCGACTTGCGTCTGATCATCAGCATTTCAAAGTCGGTGATCGACCTGGAACGCATCGGCGACGAATCCACCAAGATTGCCCGCCGCGCCATCCAGCTGTGCGAAGAGGGCGAAGCCCCGCGCGGTTACGTCGAGGTTCGCCACATCGGTGACCAGGTGCGCAACATGGTGCGCGATGCACTGGACGCGTTTGCCCGTTTCGACGCCGACCTGGCGTTGTCGGTGGCGCAATATGACAAGATCATCGACCGCGAGTACAAGACCGCCCTGCGTGAGCTGGCGACCTACATGATGGAAGACCCACGCTCTATCTCGCGAGTCTTGAGCATCATTTGGGTACTGCGTTCGCTGGAGCGGATCGGCGACCACGCGCGCAATATCTCGGAATTGGTGATTTACCTGGTGCGCGGCACCGATGTGCGTCACCTGGGCCTTAAGCGCATGAAAGAAGAAGTTGAAGGCACCAGTGCCGAAAGCGCTAATGTTCCGGGCAAAGCTGACGATAAGTAAGACTGCCCAAGAAAAACGCCCGGTCCTTTGGCCGGGCGTTTTTGTGTGCGGTTTTCGACGTTCAAAGCAGCACCCGCGAACGAAAAGTCCCGGCGTGACTGACGGTTTTTGGCAATGTGCCATCAGCAAAGCGGTATGCTTGCCGGGATTTTTTCGAGGGGTGGTGGATGAGTAAGATCAGTGTGTTGGTGGTGGACGATGCGGCGTTCATTCGTGACCTGGTGAAGAAGTGCCTGCGTAACTACTTCCCGGGCATCCGGATCGAAGATGCCATCAATGGCAAAAAGGCTCAGTCCATGCTGGCCAAGGAAGCGTTCGACCTGGTCCTGTGCGACTGGGAAATGCCGGAAATGTCTGGCCTGGAACTGCTGACCTGGTGCCGCGAGCAGGACAACCTCAAGACCATGCCCTTCGTGATGGTGACCAGCCGTGGCGACAAAGAGAATGTTGTCCAGGCGATCCAGGCCGGCGTAACCGGCTACGTCAGCAAGCCGTTCACCAACGAACAGCTGTTGACCAAGGTCAAACAGGCATTGAACAAGGTCGGCAAGCTCGACGCCTTGATGAGCAGTGCGCCGGTCAAAATAAACTCCGCGTTCGGTAACGATTCCCTGATTGCACTGACCGGCGGCAAGACGGCCGTGGCCGCGCCAACCATGCCAACAGCACCATCAGCGGCCCCGTCGCGTGGCCTGCTCAACAGCCCACCGGTCAAGGCCCCCGTCAACGCCGCCGCTGCAGCAGGTGGTCGTGGCCAAGGCCAGTTGCGCTTGCCGAGCGGCATTCAGCAATGTGTGATCAAAGCCTTGAGTCTCAAGGAAGCGCTGCTGGTGGTGAAACGCACCGACACCCTGCCGCAAGTGCTGGACAGCGCCGTACTCGACCTGGAACAGGGCGAGAGCGCTGAAGTTGCCCGCCTCAACGGCTACCTGCACGCTATCGTCGCCCACGAACCGAAACCCGACAGCGACTGGCTGCAACTGACCTTCCGCTTTGTCGATCAGGACGCGCAGAAGCTCGACTACATCTCCCGTTTGATCGCGCGGGGTACGGCGCAGAAGCATTTCGTACCGGGTGCTTAAGTCCCGCGTCGCCTGAGAGCCCGCCTTCGCGAGCAGGCTCGCTCCCACATTGGAATGCGTTCCCCTGTAGGAGCGAGCCTGCTCGCGAAGGGGCCATCAAACTCACCATACATCCGCTAAACCGACCATTCTGAAACATCTGCCGACGCCATGGGTCCATTGCAGCTGCTAGGCTCAATCCCAGGCCTTACTCGACAGAATCATGCCCATGTTCGCGCGCCTGCTGTTTTTCTGCGGTCTTTTCGTGGCCTGCGCCTCGGCGGGGGCCGTGACGATCTACAAATCCACCGACGCCAATGGCGTGGTTTCCTACAGCGACCGCCCCACGAAGGGCTCCACGGTGTTCACTTTTCGCGATCGCATGGTCGAGCACCTTGAGCGGCAGGTGTACCTCGTCATCACCAAGAAGCAGGGCGTGGACAGCGTCTACGTGCGCAATGACCTGTATGCGCCGGTAGAGATCGAGTTGAGTTTCGCCGGGTTGGCGAACGTCAGTGGGGCGCCGAGCCGACCGATTCGCCGGGTGATGCCGGCCCGCAGCAGCATACGTCTGGCGCTGCTCACGGCTACGCAGCCCGAAAGGCCGCTTGTGTACACCCCGAAATTCGAATACTCCCTGGGCGACCCCTCAGGCGCCGCCATAGCCTATCGCTACCCGTTTCCCTGGCGTGGCGGACCGTTTCGACTGACTCAGGGCGCCAATGGCCAATACAGCCATTTTGGCCCGAAGAACCGCTACGCCCTGGACATCGCCATGCCCGAAGGCACGCCGATCATCGCCGCGCGTGGCGGGGTGGTGGTGAAAACCGAGAATGCCCAGACCGGGCGTGGCAACGATCCGTCGGGCAACTTTGTGCGAATACTGCACGATGACGGGACCATGGGCGTGTACCTGCACCTCAAGCAAGGCTCCGTGTGCGTTCGGGAAGGTCAGCGGGTGGTAGTGGGCACTGCGTTGGCGCTGTCGGGCAATACCGGCAACAGCAGCGGGCCACACCTGCACTTCGTGGTGCAACGCAATACCGGGTTGGGGCTGGTGTCGATTCCGTACCAGTTCAATCGACCGGTAGGCGTATTGCCCAACTTTGCGTTGGGCAAGCAGTGATGAGTTGTCTGGGCTGACGCTTTCGCGAGCAGGCTCGCTCCCACCTTTGAAATGCATTCCATTGTGAACGAGCCTGCTCGCGAAGGGACCGACGCTGGTCCGGATCAGCGCATCAATCGAGCATCAACACCTTGGCCAGAATGATCTTCGGCCCTTTCATCTTCTTGATGATGATCCGCAAGCCCTCGACTTCCAGCACTTCTTCCTCTTCCGGCACCCGTTTCAGGGTTTCATAGACCAGCCCGGCGAGGGTTTCGGCTTCAACATGATCCAGATCGATGCCCAGCAGGCGTTCGACCTTGAACAGAGGCGTATCACCGCGCACCAGCAGCTTGCCGGGCTGGTACGCGAGAATCCCGCGCTCGGCCTTGTGGTGTTCGTCCTGGATATCGCCGACCAGGGCTTCCAGTACGTCTTCCATGGTCAGGAAGCCGATCACCTTGCCGTCGGCCTCCTCGACCAACGCGAAGTGCGCGCCGCCCTTGCGGAACTGTTCCAGCAGGCTGGACAGCTGCATGTGCCTGGTAACCCGCTCCAGCGGGTGCAGTAGCTCGGTCAGATTGAACTTGGATGGCAGCATCTCCAGCACCGACAGTTGCAGCAGCAGGTCCTTGATGTGTAGCAGGCCGATAAAGTTGGCGGTTTCCTCGTCGTACACCGGGAAGCGGCTGTACTTGTGACGGCGGAACAGGCTGAACACTTCTTCCAGCTTGGCTGTGCTGTTGAGGTAGATCAGGTCTTCGCGCGAGTTGGCCCAGTCGACCACTTCCAGCTCGCCCATTTCCACGGCCGAGGCCAGCACGCGCATATCCTGGTCGCTGGGGTCACTGGCACGACTGGAGTGGAGGATCAGCTTGAGCTCGTCACGGTTGTAATGGTGTTCGTGATGCGGGCCAGGTTCACCCTGTCCGGCAAACCGCAGAATCGTGTTGGCGCTGGCATTGAGCAGGTAAATGGCCGGGTACATCGTCCAGTAGAACAGGTACAGCGGCACCGCCGTCCAGAGCGACAGCAACTCGGGTTTGCGGATGGCCCAGGATTTAGGGGCCAGTTCACCCACCACGATGTGCAGGTACGAGATGACAAAAAACGCGGCGAAGAACGACACGCCTTTGATCACTTCGGCCGACTGCACGCCGACGGCGTCAAGCAGCGGTTCGAGAATGTGAGCGAACGCCGGTTCACCCACCCAGCCAAGGCCGAGGGAGGCGAGGGTGATACCCAATTGGCACGCCGACAGGTACGCATCGAGCTGACTGTGCACGGTGCGCAGGATATGTCCGCGCCAGCCGTTTTTATCAGCGATGGCCTCGACCCGGGTCGAGCGCAATTTGACCATGGCAAATTCCGCCGCAACGAAAAATCCGTTGAGCAAAACCAGGATCAGAGCAAAAAGAATCATGCCGAAATCGGCGAAGAGTGTCGCGAGGGTCAAGCCAGGGGAAGGGTCCATGATGGAGTTTTGCGGGTTCCGTGTGATTCAAAAGGAAATAAAAAAGTACGCCTGAAGGTCAGGCACAAGTCAGCCAATGTAGCGGCTGACTGGGCGATTGCCTAGTGGCGCGTGCTGGCCGGTATCAGTCGGCAGTGCTGATGACTCGGGATTTAGTGACCTGGGCCGGCGCAAAATGGCAGGTAAAAGTGCTGCCGTGCCCCGGGACGCTGCTGATTTCCATCCGCGCGCGGTGGCGCAGCAGCACGTGTTTGACGATCGCCAGCCCCAGGCCCGTACCGCCGGTGTTGGAGTTGCGGCTGGAGTCGACCCGGTAGAAACGTTCGGTCAGGCGTGGCAGGTGCTTGCTGTCGATGCCGATCCCGGAGTCTTGCACGCTCAGGTGTGCGCCTTGCTCATCGCCCCACCAGCGAATGCGGATATGGCCTTCGGCCGGCGTGTATTTCACCGCGTTGAACACCAGGTTAGAGAACGCGCTGCGCAATTCGGCTTCGCTGCCCTTGAGCAGAATCGTCGGGTCGGCCTCCAGGGTGATCGTCTGATTACGCTGGCCGGACAATTGCTGCGCGTCGCTCTTGATCGATTGCAGCAAGCCGTCGATGGCCACCGGCTGGTTGTCCGAGGGGTAATCGGTGGCTTCCAGTTTGGCCAGCAGCAGCAAATCGTTGAGCAACGTCTGCATGCGCCCGCCTTGTTGCTGCATTTGCTGCAAGGCACGGGTCCAGCGCGGGTTCACGTCCTCGACGTTGTCGAGCAGCGTTTCCAGGTAACCGCAGATCACCGTCAGCGGCGTGCGCAACTCATGGGAAACGTTGGCGATAAAGTCTTTGCGCATCTGTTCCAGCTGATGGATGCGCGTGACGTCGCGCACCAGCATCAAGTGCTCGTTGTTGCCGTAGCGGGTGATGTACAGCTGAATGCGCAGGCGATCATTGATCGGCGAAGGAATTTCCAGTGGCTCGGTGTAGCTGTTCTGCTCGAAGTATTCCTTGAAGCGCGGATGACGCACCAGGTTGGTCACCGGTTGGCCGCTGTCCTGCGGAGTCTTGAGGCCGAGCAAGGTTTCGGCGGCGCGGTTCCACCATTCCAGGTTGCCGTCGGTGTCGAGCATGATCACTGCGTCTTTCAACGCAGCGGTGGACTCCTGAACCCGGTCAATCACCGCTTGCAGGCGCCCACGCACACGTTGGTCGCGGCGTTGCAGATGGTAGATGCTGTCGAACACCTCGCCCCACAAGCCATAGCCATCGGGCGGGGCTTCATCGGGTTTGTGCAGACGCAACCACTCATGCAGACGCAGCAATTGCTTGAGGGTCCAGGCCAGGTAAAGGCCCAGGCCTGCGGCGAGGCTCCAGCCGTAGTAGCCGGAAATCAGGCCGATCACCAGGCAGGCGGTGACCAGTAGCAGCATGTGGCGAATCAGGGTGCCATGCCAGTTTTGGTTCACTTGAGCGCGCGTCCTTGAAAGAAAAGCAGCTTCTAGCGTCAAGCCTCAAGCTGCAAGTTTGAAGCGACCTGGCTGTTAGCTTGCCGCTTGAAGCTTGCCGCTCGTAGCTGCCGTCAAGCTTTGGTAGAAAAACGGTAACCGGTTCCGCGCACGGTTTGTACCAGATTTTCGTAGGCGTCGCCGAGGGCTTTGCGCAGGCGACGGATGTGCACGTCGACGGTGCGTTCTTCGACATAAACGTTGCCGCCCCAGACCTGATCCAGCAACTGGCCACGGGTGTAGGCACGTTCCTGGTGAGTCATGAAGAACTGCAGCAAGCGGTATTCGGTCGGGCCCATCTCGGCGGGTTTGCCGTCGATGGTCACGCGGTGGCTGATCGGGTCCAGCAGCAGGCCACCGACTTCGATCGGGGTTTCGCCATCGGTCGGGCCCGTACGACGCAGCACGGCCTTCAGGCGTGCAACCAGCTCACGAGGGGAAAAGGGTTTGGTGATGTAGTCGTCGGCGCCGACTTCCAGCCCCTGAATCTTGTTGTCCTCTTCGCCCTTGGCGGTGAGCATGATGATCGGGATGTCCCCGGTCAGCTCATCGCGCTTCAAGCGGCGGGCCAACTCGATGCCGGACGTGCCGGGCAGCATCCAGTCGAGCAGGATCAGGTCCGGTTTGCGGTCGATGATGATGGCGTGGGCCTGCTGCGAGTTCTCAGCCTCCAGGCAGTCATAGCCGGCCATTTCCAACGCAACGGCGATCATTTCGCGAATGGGCGCTTCGTCGTCGACGATCAGAATGCTCCTGCCAACCATGCCTTAATCCTCTTGTCATTTAACTGTCTTGCGCCGCATTAGATAACGGAATTATTGCAGTCGTGTGACAGTATTTTAGCCGCCCTGCGATCGTCACGATCCTGAACTAAGCTCTAAGTCCGAATCCTGACAACCACAAAAGGAAGGTTTCCATGAGTCAATACTCGCAGTCTTTCAAAGCCCTGATGCTGGCAGCTGCCCTGGCTTTGCCATCAATGGCCTTCGCGGCTGACCCCGTCATGATGAAAGACGGTGTGATGGTCGACCAAAAAGGCATGACCGTTTACATGTTCGACAAGGACTCCGGTGGCAAGTCGATGTGTAACGGTGAATGTGCAAAGTACTGGCCGCCCATGATGGCTCCGGCAGGCGCCAAGGCTGAAGGCAAATACAAGCCCATCAAACGCGATGACGGCATGATGCAGTGGAGCTATGAGGGCAAACCCTTGTATACCTTTTCGAAGGATGAAAAGCCTGGAGATCAGAAGGGCGAAGGCTTTAAAGATATGTGGCACATGCCTAAGCATTGATCCACGAATAGATTTGAACCGTTTAAAGATCGCAGCCTGACGGCTGCGATCTTTTTGCAAACGTCAACGCAGCGCGTAATCCAGCACAATCCCCACGAAAATCGCCAGCCCGGCCCAATGGTTGTGCAAAAACGCCTTGAAACACCGCATCCGGTCCTTGCCACGGGTGTACCAGAACTCCCACGCAAAACAGCCCGCCGCCGCCAGCAATCCCAAGTGGAACCAGCCGCCCAGCTCGAATTTCGACCCCGCCAGCAGCAGGCAACCCAACGCCAACCCCTGCAGGGTCAGAATGATTACCCGGTCTGCGTCGCCAAACAGAATCGCCGTGGATTTCACGCCGATCTTCAAGTCATCGTCGCGGTCAGTCATCGCGTAATAGGTGTCATAGCCTACCGTCCACAGCAGATTGGCGATCCACAGCAACCACGCCGCGGCCGGTAGTTCACCGGTTTGGGCCGTGAACGCCATGGGCATGCCCCAAGAGAACGCCGCGCCCAGCACCACTTGCGGGTAATAGGTGTAGCGCTTCATGAACGGGTAACTAAAGGCCAGTGCCAAACCACCGAACGACAACCAGACCGTCGCCGCGTTGGTGCACAACACCAGCAGGAAACTCACGCCCATCAACAGCGCGAAAAACACCAGGGCTTCCTTGGAGCTGATCCTGCCGCTCACCAGTGGCCGCTGTTCGGTGCGTTTCACATGACCGTCGACCTTGCGATCCGCCCAGTCGTTGATCACGCAGCCGCCGGCGCGCGTCAGCACCACGCCGAGGACGAAAATCACGATATTGGCCAGGGAGGGTGAACCTTTGCCGGCAATCCAAAGCGCCCACAGCGTTGGCCACAACAGCAGATAAATGCCGATCGGCTTGTCCATTCGGGTCAGCTGAATGAAATCCCAGGCCCGTGGATTGACGCGGTTCAGGGACTTGAGCAGGCTCTGGTACATCAGCAGTTCTCCGGATGCGCGCGAGTCGCGGCCCACAGGGTCGGCAGGAAAATCTCGGCCACCAGCACGCTCAAGGCGCCGCGGTCGAAGCGTGAACGACGGCCCCACAGTTCCGGTGCCCGGGACTCCATCGGCAGCCACTCCTGAGGATAGTGACAAACTTCGATAGCGCGGCGCTGGAACGCTTGATCGCAAAACAGCAACTCACCCAACGAGCGGCTACCCAATTCGTCCATGTGCAAACCATCGCCCTGCAAGGCGCTACGTGCCGCGACGCTGCGGGCAAACACCCACGCTTCACCGTGCCCGCGCAAATACACCTCGCGCACCCAGCCTTCACTGCCTTCGGTCAGGTCCAGTGCCGCACACTCGTCGGCGCGCAGGGGCTGCCAACCTTCGAACAGCGGCATGACGCTGAAGCCATCATTCGACAAACGGATCAGTCGTCGCGTCAGCGAGCCTTCGTCGAACAGCCAGTCGAGGGTAGACGCGTCGGGAAGGGGGGCGAGCTGGCTTTGGGAGCGCCAGAATGGTGCAGTGCGGGGGAGAGTAGAGTGCGGCACAGTGAGTCATTATTGGCAGCAAATGAGGCGGCGAGCTTACCATGTCAGCCGGCGAATTTGATTGATCCGCCCGCCCGTTGCGCCGAACAGGCTTGCATCTGCCGGGCCCGATCAGTACAAAGCGCCGTTAGCCGGACGGTAGCGCTTGATCCGTCGACTGTTCGCGCCAGTAAAAGCCTGAATCCTGAGGATGAACCGAATGAAAAAGTGGCAATGTGTGGTTTGCGGCCTGATCTATAACGAAGCAGACGGCTGGCCGGACGACGGCATTGCGCCGGGCACCCTGTGGCAAGACGTACCGGAAGACTGGCTGTGCCCGGACTGCGGCGTGGGCAAGATGGATTTCGAAATGATCGAAATCGCTGCCTAAAAAAATTAGAGGAGTAAGGAATGAACGCACCTGTCGTGATCGTCGGCACCGGGCTCGCTGGCTACAACCTGGCCCGGGAGTTTCGCAAACTCGATGGCGAAACCCCGCTGCTGCTGATTACCGCCGATGACGGACGCTCTTACTCCAAGCCGATGCTCTCCACCGGTTTCGGCAAAAACAAAGACGCCGACGGCCTGAGCATGGCCGAACCCGGCGCCATGGCCGAGCAATTGAACGCCGAAGTGCGCACCCACACCCGCATCAGCGGCATCGACCCTGGTCACAAGCGGTTGTGGATCGGTGAGGAAGCGGTGATTTACCGTGACTTGATCCTCGCCTGGGGCGCAGAAACCGTCAGCGTGCCCATCGAAGGTGACGCAGCCGATTGCGTGTTCCCGATCAACGATCTGGAAGACTACGCGCGTTTTCGCGCGGCCGCGGCCGGCAAGCGCCGGGTATTGCTGCTGGGCGCCGGCCTGATCGGCTGTGAGTTTGCCAACGACCTGAGTCTCGGCGGCTACGAGGTGCAACTGGTTGCACCGTGCGAACAAGTCATGCCGACCTTGCTGCACCCGGCGGCAGCCGCCGCCGTTCAGGCCGGGCTGGAAAGCCTCGGCGCACGCTTCCACCTCGGCCCGGTGCTCAACCGCTTGCAGCGAGTCGAAGGCGGGCTGGAAGCGCATCTGTCCGACGGCCAGGTCATCCCGTGCGACGTGGTGGTGTCGGCGATCGGCCTGCGCCCACGCATCGACCTGGCCGCCGCGGCCGGCGTGCAGGTCAATCGTGGCGTGGTGGTCGACCGTCACCTGAAAACCTCCCACGCCAATATCTACGCGCTGGGCGATTGCGCCGAGGTCGACGGGCTGAATCTGTTGTACGTCATGCCCCTGATGAGCTGCGCGCGAGCGCTGGCGCAAACCCTCGCCGGAACACCGACCGCCGTGAGCTACGGCCCCATGCCGATCACCGTCAAAACACCGGTCTGCCCCTTGGTGGTTTCGCCGCCGCCACGGGGCGCCGAGGGCGTCTGGACGGTCGAAGGGCAGGGCGCAGACATCAAGGTGTTGTGCCGTGATGCCAGCGGAAAACTGCTGGGTTATGCCCTGACAGGCGCGGCGGTGATGGAAAAACTCGCCCTCAACAAAGAGCTTCCAGCCCTGCTGGCGTAAATACCGGACGTTCTGTCGGAATCACCCCCATTTTGCCCCTACAAAGGTCGCGCCGAGACTGGCGCGGCTCTTCCGTGCGTGCCATCCTCACTCCCGTCTGCCGCAGAGTAGAGCACCTGCGGCGCTTTGGGCGCTGTTCCAACGAGAACAGCACGGACATAACAACAAAAAACCGTCAAAGGGGCTTCACTAATGCGTAAACCAGACCTCGCCGCTGCAATTGCTGAAAAAGCAGACCTCACCAAAGAGCAGGCCAACCGCGTTCTCAACGCCGTTCTCGAAGAAATCACCGGCGCCCTGCACCGCAAAGATAGCGTCACGCTGGTAGGTTTCGGCACCTTCCTGCAACGCCACCGCGGAGCCCGCACCGGCAAAAACCCGCAAACCGGTGAGCCCGTCAAAATCAAGGCCAGCAACACCGTTGCCTTCAAGCCAGGCAAATCGTTGAAAGACAGCGTCAATCCGTAACACACACCGACGTCCCGCCTGGCGGGTAAGCGGGATAAAAAATGGGCACGCCAACGAGGTTGGGTGCCCATTTTTTTATGGGCGGCGAAAGTAACGCCGACCAACCAAGCCAAACCCCAATCCGTGTAGCAGCTGGCGAAGCCTGCGTTCGACTGCTGTAGGAGCGAAGCTTGCTCGCGAAGGCGTCAGTTCTGACACACCGCGTTATCGTTCTTCGCGGGCAAGCCTCGCTCCTACAGCAGCCGAACGCAGGCTTCGCCAGCTGCTACAGGGTATGCGTTGCTGCTGAACTGCTTGGCAGATCAGCTGACTCGGCTTTGTTGTCTGGCGAGTATCGCCGCCATTTCCGGTTCATCCAGATGATCCAGCGCTCGCTCTACTAACAAATGCACCCCGTCGGCCATGCGGCTGAGCGCCAGGGCTACGGAGCGGCGTGAGCCGTCTACATCGTCGGCGAGGTCGGCGGCGATGGCGCTGATGGACAGCAGATCTTCTGAGGCGTTAGCGAGGAGGGCTTCAGTGTTGATGCCCGGGCAGACGCTGAAGAGTTGGCCGTTGCGTTTCGGTGGTGCTTGTTCGGCTGGGGGAAAGTGATGGTCGAGGGCGCGCTCGGCGGCGCCCTGCGCACAGCCGTCATCAAATGCAGGAATGGGAAATCAGCCTGCATTTATTCATCTAAATTAATTAGCAAGCACTTACCGTTTTTTTTTCCTACCAGACTAATCGGTTTAGAGGTTGCTCCTCCATCCAATGACAGTTCAACTATCAAACTTTTATCTTCAAATGACTCGAGCTCCTTTATTAACTCGAGAATAGACTTTCCGCGCTTGACCCAGTTTTTATCAGCCTTCATTCAATCACCGATTCTGTTTAAGTTTGTGTCATATGTTCCAAGGCGAGTATTTTTACTACCAAGATCCTTTACAGAGGCAGCCATTTTCCAAGCGCCGCCATTATGTCCATCCATATCCCGCGTGATGTATAAATTCCCATTTTTATATACTACCTGCCCTCCATGCACAGTTTCTTTTATCCTTCCAAATCCTAACGATTCCGCAGCAAGTTTAGCTTCTTTGTTTGTTTTAAATACCGCTCCCGCTGAACCGCCTACTCCACTAGGTCTCATTCCTCCCAGGACACTACCGAGCAATGCACCTGCGAAGGCGGATCCAAATCTGGAGTCTTCGCCATCTCTAGCGGCGGACAACTCTGTAGCAATGGTCGACCCAGCAGCAATATTACTGTTTGTGATCAAAAATCCTACGACGGCGGCCTGACCGTACTCCCCACGAGCTTTCAAATCGGCCGCTAACGATCGCAGCTTTGGATCGTCCTCCATAAGACGATTCGACAAGGCATCACAGCTTGCCGGATCGCTTTGACATATTGAGACTAGATCCCTATTTCTGCTCTCATCTAGTTCAGCATAGCGCTCCCGGACCTTATTCTTTTCTTCTTCAGTCACCTGAGCATCGACGTCGCGCAGCATTTCTACCACTTCTTGATGATTCAGGTAGTTGTACTGCGTTGAGTTGTCCGCCACCCAAGCCCCTGCTTGCAGGCTCTCACCGTCGACGTCACTTTGTGTCGCCGCCGCCAACATACCCACTAACTGCGAGGTCATGCTCAGCAGGTTTTTATCGCCTCCGACCCAGGTATTGAGCTGGTCGACCAACGCCTCGTTGGCACCTGCTGCCAGCGCGCCCGTCTTGAAGTCACTGCCGCTGACTTGCGCCAGTAGTCCACCGACCATGGCGTGGATCATGATTTTTTGCAGGCTGCCGTCGGCGTAAACGTCCTTGGTGTAGTCGCCCACCGCATTAAAGCTGGCGGCCGCCAAAGTGTTGAACAACGTACTTTGCAGCGCATCGCCCAGATCGCCGCCTTGGCCCATGATCTTGCCCAACGCAGCGGAGGTCCCGTTTTGCAGGCCCTGACTGGAAGCGAATTGGCCGACACCCTTCCAGGTGCCGAGATCGGCACTGATTTTGCCGGTGAGGGGGTCTGTCGTGGTGCCAGTCCAGTCGTTGTAGTAACCAGCAGTCATGCCCGCCGTGAGACCAGAAATGGTATATCCCTTCAGGGCATCACTGGACGTGACGTCCTTGAACACCGCCCCAAGGTTGCCGCCGTTGTTGATGAAACTGACCGTCGCATTGGTCGCCGCACCTGTCGCGATGGCTGCACCACCAGCCGCAACTGCGCCGGCACCTCCCAATGCAGTCAGAGCGGCGGGACCGACAAAGGCCGCCATAACAATGGCGATCGCTAGCTGTGCTCCAGCGCCCAGACCTGAGCTGCTGTAGCCGTAGGAATCATGTATCTCTTTGACCAATCGCCAGTCCACATCCCCGCGTTGCTCGGCCTCTTTCAACCAGGCCAAATTTGGATCGCTTTGCACCATCGCATCGATGGTCTGGCTGACTGACTTCTGGTCGATGTGTTTAAGGTCGATGCTCAAGCCATCGGCAGCTTTGATCACCAACTGCCCTTGGGCTACTAACTCACTCTGGCGCAGGGTTTCATCGGTGTTGCCCTTGCCTGATGCGGATTGCCAAGCCAAGTTGCCCTTGCTCTTTTCGTGGCTCTCCTGATGCAGATCCTTGACGGCTTCAAAGGTGATGCTGCCGCCACTGTCGAGGGTAATGTCCTTGCCGCTTTCGAGTTTGGCGCCCTGGTAGCGTTGGTCGCCACCGCTGACCAGCGTCAGGTCACCGCCTGTCTTGATTTCACTGCCGATGTATTTGACGTCCGTGACTTCATCACGCTGGGTTTCCTTGCTGCCCCAGCCGCCTTTTTTCTTTTTGTCGTACAGCGAGTAGTCGCTGTCTTGTGCCGCCAGCAGACTCAGGTCACCGCCTGCCACCAAGTAGGCTTCACCACCCGCGCTGACCTTGCTGGAAATCAAGGTTAGATCCTGGCCAGCTGTGAGTACGACGTTGCCACCAGCATTGAGGCCGGTGCCGATCTGGCTGACGTGGTCTTCCTGCGCCTTGACCTTTTTGGTTTTGCTGTAGCTGTGTTCCTCATCCACCGCCGAGGCCAACGTGAGGTTGTTGCCAGCGTCTAGAGCGATGTCGCGGCCTGCGTCGATTTGGCTGGCAACGACACTTAGGTCACGTCCGGCGCTGATCAACATGTCGCGGCCTGTGTCGAGGTTGGCGCCGTGTTGGCTGACGGTTAGGTCACGGTTATTACTGCTATGTTCGTTGCTGTTGACCTGTTCGGCAGAACCGATGGTGACGTCGCGCCCGGCGCTGATGCTGGTGTCGCGACCGCTTTGCAGCACGCCGCCGATGTTGTTCACATCGCGCCCGGCCGAGATGGTCAGGTCGTTGGCCGCTTCAATGCGAGCGGCGTTGTTAACAAAGTCGCGGTGCTGGTTGTTGTAGCCGTTGCCGCTGGTATACCCCGTCACCGTGCGCTCGTTGATCACGTCGCCGCTGATGCTGGTCACGCTTACGTCACGCCCGGCGATGATACCGCCGGCCTTGTTGCTCAAGTCATTTCCAGCCAGCAGATCGAGGCGGTTGCCAGCGTTCACCAGACCACTGTTGACCAGATTGTTTCCGGCCAGGGCAGTCAGGTTGTCGCTGGCTTTAAGTGTGCCGGCGTTTTTCAGGTCTTTGCCAGCGATCAGGCTTACGTCCTGGCCTTGAATCAGTGCGCCGTTGGCGACCAGGCGGTTGTTCGAGTTGGCCAGGTACAACACCGGCACCAACACGTTTTCGCCATTGACCACCACGGTTTCCATCCAGACGATATCGTGGGTCAGCGCGGCCACCTGTTCGGCGGAGAGGGTCACGCCCAGCGACAGGTTGAGTTCGTCCTTGCTGGCGATGGCGTTATCCATCAGGTAACGGAACATGGCTTCGTCCGAGGTCAGGCCGTCGATGAAACGCTGCCCGGCGCGGGCCACCACCGCTTGCTGGATCAGCTTCTGTTCATAGAAACCGTCACCCAAACGCTTGGCACTGTCGTCAGGGTTGTAGCCGAGTTTGCCCAGCAGGTAATCCGAACCCATGAACTGCTTGAGGTCAGTGAGCGCCGGGTTGGTTTCAATCAGGTATTTGTGCGGGCTGGACTTCCCGTTACTACTTGGTTGGCCCTGAACTTTACTGATTGAGCCCACTCCGGCGCCTCCTACGCTCCAACCTTGTGGGCCGTTATCGGCGGTGCTGTTGCCCTGACCGCTGAGGCGGAACAGGCCGTTCTGCCCTATAGGCAGCTCAAACCCAGGCACTGTCAGCGGGTTGACTTGCTGTTGTGCCAGGTCCGGCGGTAATTGCTGGTTCAACGAGATGCGCGTAGAGAAGTCACTGCCCGGGGAATCGGTATTGGTGCGCGGGCCACTGCCGACGTAATCGAAGCCACTACGGACCACGCTGTTGTCGAAGTTGTTATGGGTGCTGATGCTGACGTTGCCTGCGGCCTGAATGATGGCGGCATAGGTTTGGTCACCCGTGGCAAGTTGGGTCGACCGTCCAAGCGCTGGCAACTCAAGCTCGGTGGTGCCAATAAAGCGGCTCATGGCCTCGACCAAACCACTCAGGTTGTTGACGTCATAGCCACTGCTTAGAAACCAGTAGCGCTCGGTGAAGTCGTCGGCAGCGTTGCTCCAGCTGCTGCCGTTACGGGCGCGTTCGGTACGAAACACGCGCACGGTTTCGGTGTCGGAAGTTTCCACGCCGGTGTTGGTCAGGTTGTTCAGCGTGGCGGTGAAGTTGCGGCTGGTGGCGATGGTACTGCTGTGGTTGAGCAGGTCGCCGCCGTTGATGTTCAGGTTGCCACCGGCGGTGATGCTGGATGCGGAACTGGCGGCGGTCACTTCCAGTTTGTCGCGTTGGGTAATCTCCCAGACACGGTTTTGCTTGCCTCTGCAGTCACCGGCGTTGACGCCTTCAATGCACTCGATTTGTTCAATCTTGGCTGCGTAGATACCGCTGTCGTTGATGGTCAAAAGCGCACGGATATTCTGTATCGTGCTGGCCGCCAGGCTCATGCTGCCGTCGCTCTGGATCAAGCCGGAGCGGTTGACGATGCTAGTAGCCCAACCACCGTTACCGTCACGATCGATGTCGAGGTCGCCCAGGCTGTAAATGCTCGCGTAATTGTTGCTCAACGACGCCACTCGCAACCCCATGTCCCAGCCACTGAAGATCAGCCCGTGATCGTTGAACAGTGCGTTGGTCGTAAGGGTCAGGTCTTGCCCGCTGCCGAGAGTGCCATAGTTGTTCAGGTTGCCCGCGTACACCGTCAGGTCGCCAGCAGAGGTCAATCGACCATGGTTGCTCAGCAGGCTGGCCACGTTGATCAGACTGTCCCCACCACTGGCGATGCTTGCAGATTCGGCCAAGGTCAGTTGTCCGGCTTGCAGGTTCAGGTCACCTCGGCTGGTCAGTCGTCCGGTGCCGTTGTAAGCGCCAGACAATCCCAAGTACAGATCACCGTCGCTGGCGATCAGGCCATCGTTGCTCCAGTTCACACCAGTGGCGTACAGGCTGTCGGAAGCCAGCAACTGGCCAGCGACGGTCTGGGCAAAGTTGTTGACGTTAAGTGTCAGACGCCCGGCCTGGATGATGCTGGTATTGGTCCAGCTGTCAGCGTTGAGCGTCAAACCACCTCGGGTGACCAATGAACCACCCGCGCTCAGGACGTTGGCCGTGGCTATGTCGAAACTGCCGCTGCCAACATGCAACACGGTGCCACTGGTGTTCATGAAGTTACCGGCAGCCAGGTGCAGATCGGTGTTGGCGCTTTCCAGGGTGCCGTTGCGGTTGTCGAACAGGCCGCCAATCAGAAAGCGCGAAGCGCCGCTGGTGCCCAGGGCACGGAGTTGACCGAACTGGTTGTCCACGCTGGCGGCGCTGAGCGTCAGGGTGTTGCTGCTTTCGATGATGCCCCGACGGTTGTTCAGCGCGCCAGCAAGGCTCAAGTCAATCTGCTGGGCTGCGATCTGGCCGGCGCTGTTATCCAGCGCTCCACCGGTAACGCCGGCAGCTTTGGCGGCATACAAACCACCTTCCCGGTTGTCGAAGTAAGCAGTGTTGATGATGACATCGCCCGATTGCGCCGCGAGGCGTCCACCCTGGTTGTCGATACCCCCCAGTGCAGTCAGGTTCAGGTGTTCAGCCTGAGTGTTGCCGCCCAGGTGGTTGAGCAGGTCATAACCATTTTTCAACCAGCCGTTGAGGAAACCGGTGAGGGTCGCTTGCAGACTGGATAGCACGCCGCCCCGGTTATCAAAGTTCGCGGCCGCCAGGTTCAGATCACCGCTTTGGGCGAGGAGCCGACCGTTCTGGTTGTCGATATCCCCGGCAATCTCAAGGTTCATTTCGCCCTGGCTTTGCAGCGTACCTTGGCTGTTGGCGAGGCTGGCCGCGTGCAGGCGCAGGTCGCCATGTCGACTGTAGATCAGGCCGTCGTCGCTGTTCTGCACGGTGCCGCTCGCGGTCAAGATGAGATGGTCGTTAGCCGCAACGGTGCCGCCATTGCGGTTATCCAAGCCACCGATGAACAGGGTCATCAAGCCTTGACTCGCCAACTGGCCGCCCTGGTTGTTGACCTGGCTGGCGCGCTGCAACAGCAAGGGGCCGGTGCTGGCCAGTTTGCCGTTGCTGTTGGTCAATACACCGAGCAGATTGAGGGTGACGGCAGTGTTGCCGATCAGGTTGCCGTGACTGTTATCCAGCGAGGAGCCGGTGAATCTGACTGACTGCTGGGCGCTGATGGCGCCGTAGGTGTTGTCGAATGCCATGGCCTGCAAGGTCAAGGCGCCGCCGCTGTCAATCAGTCCGCCTTGGGCGTTGGTCAGCAAGCCTTGCACCGTCAGGGCTTGATCGCCGGCACTGGAGAGAATGCCGCCAGCGCTGTTATCGAGGCTGCCAGCGTTGATGGTCAGACGCTGCTGGCTGACCAGCGCACCTGCACCGCTGTTGAGCAAGGTGCTGCTAACACTGACGTCTAGGTCGCCGTTGCGACTGGACAACGTGCCGTTATTGCGGTTGTCGAGGCTGTTGGCAGTGACACCCAATCTTTCCCAACCCGAGATCAAGCCGTTCTGATTCAGAATGCTACTGGCGTCGAGACCTAGCTGCTGACTGCTGATCAGTTTGCCCGCTCTATTGTCGAGGGTGCGACCGCCAAGGGTGAAGCTTTGACTGCTGGAGATTTCACCTCCCTGGTTGGTGAGATCACGCAGGTGGCGGATGCTCAACTGCCCGTCCGTGGTGATCAGGCCGCCAGCATTGCTCAGATCACCAGCGGCGCTACCAAAGTCGATGGCAATCGCACTGCCGAACAAAGTGCCGCCGTTGTGGTTGTTCAGCGCGGCGCTGCTGATGTTCAACCCGGTCACCGCTTTGATCAGCCCTTGATTTTGGTTATCCAGCAGGCTGCTGACGTTCAGGTCGAGACTGCTGTGGCTGGTCAGGGTGCCGCCGCTGTTCGCCAGGCTGGCCACATTGGCGGTCAGGGCATTTTCACTGGCGATCAGACCTTTGCCCTGGTTGTTCACCTGCGTAGCAGTGAGGGTGAGGTTGGCGCCACTGGTCAAACGACCACCTTGGCTGTTGTCAAATGTACCGGTGTTTACCTGCACTGCGCCCTTGCCGCTGATGCTGCCTTGTTGACGGTTATCGAGGCTGGCGCTCCGCAGGTCGAGACCGGCATCGGTCACCAGACGGCCACCCTGATTGTCGATCCCTTCACTGCTGGTGAAGCGCAGTTGACCGCCACTGGACAGACTGCCTAATCGGTTGACCAGACTGGCCGCACTGGCCGTGAGCAGGCCTTTACTGCCAATCAGGCCACCACTGTTGTCGAATGTCTGGCTCACACGAGCATCGAGGTTTTGGCTGGCTACCACGTTGCCGGTATTGCGCAGATTCTGTGCAGACAGACTGATGTAGCCGCGAGCATTACGGCTGTTGTCGGCATTCACACCCGCCTCGATGATGCCGTTGTTACTCAGTTGGCCGCCGCTGCTCAGGCTGATGCGATCACGTGCGGCCAGACTTCGCTGATTGCTCAGTGCGCCGCTGGTTTGCACGTCCAGTGTCGAACCCGCATAGACCGGTCCTTGTGCATCGAGACTGGCCGCTTTGATGTTGATGGCATGGGTGGATGCGGCCTGCGCGAGGCTCAAATTACCGTTAGCATCGATCTGAATATCGCCGCCGCTGGCCGCCAGATTACCGGCCAATCGAACACCGACACCTGCTTCGGTAGCCACCAGTTTGATCGCACCGGCGTACATACCGCCGAGCGCGGAACTGTCGATGGCAAGTTCCGGTGCAGCGCTGCCATCAGTGGTGCGAGCGACGGCATTAAGGCTTTGTGCGTCGACATCATTGCGACCAGCGACGATGCTCAGTTTGTTCGCCTGAATCTCGGCGTTGATCTTCGCTGAGCGAGTGATGATTTCGAAGCTGTCGACGTTGTTGGCGTTCAGCCCGGCACCGTCGATAAACACGCTGCCACCGTCGACCTTGTAATGGTCAAGCTGACCGTTGTTCAGTACCGGCTTGCCGGTGGTCAGGGTCACCCGTGGGGTGTTGATAAACCCGCAGCCGTTGCAACTGATGCCATAGGGGTTGGCGATGATGACCCGCGCCGATTGCCCTGCCACTTCGGTATAACCGCGCAATTGGCTCGGATTGCCACCGCTGACTTCATTGAGAATCGTGCTGGCCGCCGTGCCCCCAAGGTTCGGGTTGCCCAAAATGATCCCGCCCAACTGGGTCGCTTGCGTGCGGCCCGTGGCGTTGTTGAGGATCACCCCTTCGCTGCCGACGTTGTAGTCACGGAACTGGTTGTGCGACAGCCCGCTGGCATTGGGCGCGGCGATGTTCACGATAGGTACGCCATTGCCGGCGTGTTCCAGTCCCGTCCCCGGAGCATGGACGACGATGCCGTCGGCTTGTGCCCACAACGGTTGCCAAAACATGGCGTTGGCTAGCAAAAGGGCTACGCCACGCTTGGGCATGCCCCAGAAGCGCTCACGGTTCAAAAGAACGGCAGACGGCTGGCGAACCAGGAAAGCAAATTGACGGACATCCATGTTGGAACTCTCAAAAAGTGCAGCAATTAATCGTCCGGCTACAGGAAAAAACTCAGGCTGAAATAGATCGGCGCTTCGTGTTTGGTCAGCGCATCGGGGCGTTCGAGCGAATGGGCAAAGGTCACGCTGGTAGCCAGGTGCTCGCCTCTGGCAAACAGTTCGAGGGAGTTGCTGGATACCCGTCCGTGCTGATTGCCGTTGTAACGATCGTTCTGAATCACGCCCTGGTCGTATCCCAGGCTGGTGCCGTATTCAGCCAGGACCGGTCGTAACCAGGGCCAAGTGACCTGACGGCTCCAGCGCAGGTCGTTGCGCCAGTAATCGCCACTGTCACCAGACAGCAATTGTTCCTTGTAGCCACGTACGGAGCCTTGCCCGCCAAGGCTCATGCGCTGTGAGCTGAACAGCACATCCTCGCTGCGTTGACCGGTGGCGAGACTGCTGAAAATCAAGGATTCGCCCCACAGGGTGAAGGGCTGCAAATAGCTCATTGTCGCGGTGTACTTGCGGTAGCGAGCAGTGGGTTCGCCGGGGCCCGGATCGTGATCACCTTGAGCATCAAAGGCACCGATGCCGTTTTGCATGCCGAGGTCCAGGTTGACGAAAGCGCTGCCGATGCGTCTGCCATGGTTGACACCGAACTGCGCTTCGCTGATCCGGTTGCTGCTTTGCTTAAGCTTGGTGTCTTCGATGAAGTTGTTTGTGCGCAGATAGGCCAGACCGGCATTGAGCGAGGTCTTGCTGACGGCATCGCGATGGACTACCCGCTCGGCACGCAGTTGATGGTTCTGGCTGTCGCCGGTCTGCTTGAAGCCAAAACCATAAGCCTTGGCTTGTGAGCGGTAGTCGCTCTGGCTGTAGCTGTAGTTGAAGTTCCACCAGCCCCATGGCAGGTTGTAATTCATAAACGCGCTGCTGGAGCTGCGTTGATGATCGCTGACGGCGTCATGACCGCCGCGCAGCATCAACTGGTCGGCCAATCCCAGCGGGCTGTCCCAATCCAACGAGGTGTCCCACTGCTGTTCGCCTGTGCTGTCCTGGCCGCCGTTATTGCGTGACAACGAGGCATGCCACGGCTTTTGCGGAGTGTTTTTCACCACCACATCACTGCCACCCGGAGCCTGGCCGGGAGTTAGCTCCATCTGAGCCTGATTGGACGGCAGGCGGTTGAGCTGGTCGACCATCTGCTCTATTTCACGCAGGTTCAGTAACTCACCTTCACGGCCAGGAAAGCTCATGGCCAGTTCGCGCACCGACACCCCGGCTTGCGCTGTGACTTGCAGTTTTTCCAGACGACCCTCGACGACCAGCACTTTCAGCAGTCCGCCGGACAGGTCCTGCTGTGGCAAATAGGCTCGACTGGTCACCAAACCTTTGTCGATGTAATGGATGGTGATGTCTTTGAGCAGTTCATTGAGTTGGGAGGTGCCCAGGCATTGGCCTTCATAGGGCTGCGTTGCTTCCTTGCGATCAGATTCGGAAAGATGATCGGCGCCGTTGATCAATATCTGCCGGATGGGGAAACAGCGACTATCGACCGGAGCACTTGGCGCTGTGGGAACCACGGTTTTACCCGGTAGTTCCTTGAGTTCATCGAGCCGGCGTTGCTGCTGTTCCAACAACCGGTTCTGACGCTCACGAATCAAATCCTGTTCGCCCGGCGTCGGGCCAGGCGCGGCCACGGCCGAACTCAGGCCGCCCAGACACCCGACCAATGCATAAGAAAACGACCTCACGGGTGTTTTGTCGCCCAGACGGATGAAGTGTCCAACAGCCATTGATTGAATTCCCTTTCTATTGGCGCCCTTTCGGCGAAGCGCGCTGCCATTAACGATGAGTTGCACCGGCCCAGAATTGAGTTGGGCTTACGCAAAGTACTCGGGCAGAGGCGCACTTCAAGACCAGAAAGACCGATCCGGACGCGTCCTACGTATGTTTCAGAAACAGGGAAGAGATCTGAGGTGGTTTTGTGCTCCTAGCAGTGTGCTGGGCACCGTGACGAGAAAAACCCCGATGGGTAGGGAAACACCCAACGGGGTTGTTTACTGCTTGGCGAGTTAGCTGACTCGGATTTGTTGCTTGGCTAGAATCGCTGCCATTTCCGGTTCTTCCAGATGATCCAGCGCTCGCTCCACCAACAAATGCACCCCATCGGCCATGTGGCTGAGCGCCAAGGCTACGGAGCGGCGTGAGCCGTCCACGTCGTCGGCGAGGCCGGCGGCGATGGCGCTGATGGACATTAGATCTTCCGAGGCATTGGCGAGGAGGGCTTCAGTGTTGATGCCCGGGCAGACGCTGAAGAGTTGGCCGTTGCGTTTGGGTGGTGCTTGTTCGGCTGGCGGGAAGTGATGGTCGAGGGCGCGCTCGGCGGCGCCGTTGAGTTTTTTTGAATCGGGGCGTTCGTATGGGGAGACCGGATCGGTGTCCGGTGGGTTTGGGGTGACCTTGAACATTGGCTCTAACTTCTAAGAGTGAGGCTGCAACCAGTTCGCGACTAAACGAAAGGGAGGCAGCTGTGCGCAGGTTAGTCGACCGATGAGCCAAGAAATCGGCGCGCCCGAAGGCGCCCTGCGCACAGCCACCATCAAGTGCAGGGATGGGATACCCGCCTGATAGAGACATAGTGCGACTTGGCAACAACGGGCGACTAAACCCGATCACTGACGATCAGTGACAGGAACCAAGTTACCGACCGCTCCCAAGGCGCACAAGCCGGCGGATTCTGGCGTAGCCGTAGGCAACTGCGCAAGATGTTGTAGCTTTCAAGAAGCAGCTTTTAGGGCGTTTAAGCAAGTGCTATTGATCGGTGTTTAATTCGCAGAGAAACAGAATCTGAACATCATATAAGTGCCAAATATACCGAGAGTATGAAAGACAGTGAAAGCATGCTTTGCCATTACCAAGATCTACGGTGAGGCAGTCGGACTCGATGGTTAGTTGCATGTTCTCAAACAGAAGGGACAACTCGCCATTGGCGGGAGCAGCGTAATCTTTCCAGTCCACACGCATACACTTATCCTTTTACTTTTCATCAGCTCGTCCTGGAACTGGAAGTGAAAATAAACCTGAGGCGCAAGCCACATCGGGCTTGAATCTGCGTCAATTGCTGAAACACGTTAACGGTAACTATTCCTACAATTAAACACCATTAATATGGTGGCGTTTAACTATCTGTTTTTATCTGCATGCATTTTCAGAAGCGTCCTACATTTTTAGTTTTCTATTTTTGTCATGCTCCGCGCCGGCTTCGGCCACACGGGCTGGCGTCATTGGAACTCCAATTGGCCAATGACCGTAATTCTTAATAAAGGCCATGGATGTCTTACTCAAACAAACTGTCTACTCATTACCTCGAACTCGCAAAGGCCTCTGTTTCCAAAGAGAACTTCGCGGGCGAGGATGTTCGCTTTTCGAACGAATATGAAGCAGTGGAAAATGAGTTGGGCAAAGCCCAGTCCATGCATGAAAGCGGTCTGGTCGACTGGCTGAAAATCCGCGAAAACAGCGAAAACCTGCTGCGCACTCAATCCAAGGATCTGCGGGTGGCTGCCTGGCTGACCTGGGCCCTGTACCAGCGCGAATCTTTCCCGGGGCTGTTGGCCGGTCTCGGTTTGCTGCACCACCTCAGTGAACACCACTGGGACGACATTCATCCACACAAGCCCCGTACTCGTTCCGCTGCCATCAGTTGGTTGGTGCCGCGTCTTGAGCAAGTGCTGAATGAAAACGTCGCGATCAAAGAGCAGCTGCCGTTGTTTCGTCGTTTGGTGGAGCATTTGGAAGGTCTGGATGCGGCTTGCACCGAACACTTGGGCGATGACGCGCCCTTGCTGCTGCCGATTTCCCGTCGTTTGAAAAGCATGGTCCAGCGTGCCGCCGATAACCAGCCGGAGCCGGGTGTGGTGAGCGCCGCAGTGGCTCAGGTCAAGCAGGCCGCCACGCAGTTGTTCAATCCGGGCGCGCCCATCGACAACGAAAAAGAGGCCCACAAGGCCCTGCGCGGCCAGCAGGAAAGCGCCCGTCCGTTGTGCGCCTGGTGGCTCAAGCAAAACGCCACTGACCTGCGCGCGCTGCACCTCAATCGCACGTTGCTCTGGCTGCCCATCGATGTGGTGCCCGAGCGTAACGCCGAGCAGATCACCGCGCTACGCGGGCTGCCGGCAGACAAGCTCAAGGCCTATCAGGAACGCTACGACCAGACCAAATACGCCGACCTGCTGGTGGACCTCGAAGCCAGTCTGGCCAAGGCGCCGTTCTGGTTCGACGGTCAGCGATTAGTCTGGGAGTGCCTCCAGGGCCTGAATGCCGAAATGGCCATGCGCGAAGTGGAAATCCACTTTGCACGGTTGATTCAGCGCCTGCCCGGCCTTCTCGAATTGCGCTTCCATGATGGTGCCCCGTTCGCCGATCCGGCTACCCGCGCCTGGATCGGCGCGAATGTCATGCCGCACCTGCAAAGCGCCAGTGCGCCGCGCAAGATCGAGGTCGCCGATACCCAATCGGCCTGGGAACAGGCCCTCGAAGAAGTCGTGCCAATTCTGCGCAAGGATGGCCTCAAGGCTGCCGTGCAAGTTCTCAAGCAAGGCCTGCAAAGCGCCCACGGCGGCCGCATTCGATTCTTCTGGCAGTTCGCCCTCGCGCGGCTGTGCTTCATGGCCAAGAAATACGAATTGGCCAAGACCCAGCTCGAAACCCTCGACCAGACATTACAGGACGCTGGCCTCTATGCCTGGGAGCCTGATCTTGCACTGCAAGTGCTGCATTTGCTGCACAGCTGCTGCGAGTTGCTACCGCAAAACCATGCCGTCCGTGAACGTAAGGAAGAGATTTATCGCAGGCTGTGCCACCTCGATCTCGAAGTGGTACTCGAATAGGCCCCCGGGCCACAACCGCAAGGAGAAACGCCATGGCCAAAGAAGGCTCGGTAGCCCCCAAGGAACGTATTAACGTCACCTTCAAACCTGCCACCGGTGGTGCTCAGGAAGAAATTGAACTGCCGTTGAAACTACTGACAATCGGCGACTACACCCACCGCAAGGACGAACGCAAAGTCGAAGATCGCAAGCCGATCAGCATCGACAGGATGACCTTCGACGAAGTGCTGGCCAAGCAAGAGCTGCAGCTGACGTTGAGTGTGCCGAACCGTCTTGAGGAACAAAGCGACACTGAAGAACTGGCCGTGAAACTGCGCGTCAACTCAATGAAGGACTTCAATCCGGCCAGCCTGGTCGAGCAAGTGCCCGAACTGAAAAAACTGATGGAACTGCGCGACGCGCTGGTGGCCCTCAAAGGCCCCCTGGGTAATGCGCCTGCCTTCCGCAAAGCCATCGAAGGCGTGCTCGCCGACGACAAATCCCGCGGTCGCGTATTGGGTGAGCTGGGCCTGAGCGCCGCAGCCCAGGACGCCTGAGTCTCTATCAGCCAAGGAAGCCAACATAATGAGCACCAGCGCAGTACAGCAAAAGAACAACGAGAACGGCGACTACAGCATTCTCGACAGCATCATCGCCGAAACCCGCCTGACCCCGGATGACGAAGCCTACGACATCGCCAAACGCGGTGTGTCGGCGTTCATCGAAGAGCTGCTCAAGCCGCAGAACAGCGGTGAGCCGGTCAAGAAAGCCATGGTTGACCGCATGATCGCCGAGATCGATGCCAAGCTCAGCCGCCAGATGGACGAAATCCTGCACCACCCTGACTTCCAGTCTCTGGAATCGTCGTGGCGTGGGCTGCAGTTGCTGGTCGACCGCACCAACTTCCGAGAAAACATCAAGATCGAAATCCTCAACGTCTCCAAAGAAGACCTGCTGGACGACTTCGAAGATTCGCCGGAAGTGATGCAGGCTGGCCTGTACAAGCACGTCTACACCGCTGAATACGGTCAGTTCGGTGGCCAGCCGGTGGGCGCAATCATCGCCAACTATTTCATGTCCCCAAGTTCGCCGGACGTGAAACTGATGCAGTACGTGTCCAGCGTTGCCTGCATGTCCCACGCGCCGTTCATTGCCGCGGCCGGTCCGAAATTCTTCGGTCTGGAAAGCTTCACCGGTCTGCCGGATCTGAAGGATCTGAAGGATCACTTTGACGGTCCGCATTTCGCCAAATGGCAGAGCTTCCGCGAGTCGGAAGATTCCCGTTACGTAGGCCTGACCGTGCCGCGTTTTCTGTTGCGAAACCCGTATGACCCGGAAGAAAACCCGGTCAAATCGTTCGTGTACAAGGAAACCGTTGCCGACAGCCACGAGCACTACCTGTGGGGCAACACGGCCTACGCGTTCGGCACCAAGCTGACCGACAGCTTCGCCAAATTCCGCTGGTGCCCGAACATCATCGGCCCGCAAAGCGGTGGCGCGGTGGAAAACTTGCCGTTGCACCACTTCGAAAGCATGGGCGAAATCGAAACCAAGATTCCAACCGAAGTACTCGTGAGCGACCGTCGTGAATACGAGCTGGCCGAGGAAGGCTTCATCTCCCTGACCATGCGCAAAGGCAGCGACAACGCGGCGTTCTTCTCGGCAAGCTCGGTGCAGAAGCCGAAGTTTTTCGGCATCAGCGCTGAAGGCAAGAAGGCAGAGCTGAACTACAAGCTGGGCACCCAACTGCCGTACATGATGATCGTCAACCGTCTGGCTCACTACTTGAAAGTGCTGCAGCGCGAGCAACTCGGTTCGTGGAAAGAACGTACCGACCTCGAACTGGAACTCAACAAGTGGATCCGCCAGTACGTGGCCGATCAGGAAAATCCAAGCGCCGAAGTCCGTGGTCGTCGCCCACTGCGTGCGGCGCAGATCATCGTCAGCGATGTCGAAGGCGAGCCTGGCTGGTACCGCGTCAGCCTGAACGTGCGCCCGCACTTCAAGTACATGGGGGCCGATTTCACCCTGTCGCTGGTGGGCAAGCTGGACAAAGAGTAAGCGGAGCGAACGCATGACTGGATACGGCAGCCTTTTCGAACGCCTCGGTGGCGACGCGGACAAACGCGTCGGCTGGAGTCGCGAGGCCTGCGCCATGGCGTCCGTGGCTGCCCATCTGGCCAAGATGCTCAGCACCCGGGCGGGCAGCGTGCAGACGCTGTCCGATTACGGGCTACCTGATCTCAATGACATGCGCCTGAGCCTGCACGACTCCCTGAGTCAGGCCCGCCGGGCCATTGAAAGCTTCATCGAAGCCTACGAACCGCGCCTGAGCAACGTGCGTGTCATCTCCCTGCCGCGTGATCACGATCAGCTTCGCCTGTCCTTCAGCATTGAAGGCCTGCTGGAAGTTGACGGTTTCAAGCGTCAGGTCAGTTTTTCCGCGCGCCTGGATGGCAGCGGTCAAGTCAACGTCAGCTAACGACAAACAGGTACTGCGCGTGTCCTTTAACCACTACTACCAAAGCGAACTCACCGCACTTCGCCAGTTAGGTCGCCGATTCGCCGAGCGTAGCCCGGCGTTGGCACCTTTCCTGGGGCAGGCCGGGCGGGATCCTGATGTAGAGCGGTTGCTTGAAGGCTTCGCATTCCTGACCGGGCGCTTGCGCCAGAAGCTCGACGACGAGCTACCAGAACTCAGCCATTCGCTGATGCAACTGCTGTGGCCCAACTACATGCGGCCGCTGCCGGCGTTCAGCATTTTGCAGTTCGACTCGTTGCAGCGTTCGGGTCCCGCGTTGAGGGTTGAGCGCGATACGGCGGTCGAGAGCGTGCCGATCGATGGCGTGAATTGTCGATTCCGCACCTGCTACCCGACCGAAGTCTTGCCGCTGAACCTGATCGCGCTGCATTACTCGGTGAAGGGCGACGGTTCACTGTTGAGCCTGCGCCTGGAGATGAGCGCCGACGGCCACCTCGGTGAATTGGAGCTCAGTCGCCTGCGTCTGCACTTTGCTGGCGAGCGTTACATTAGCCAGATGCTGTACCTCAGCCTGCTGCGCAATCTGGAAGGCATCGAACTGATCCCGCTGGACGGCGCCGGCAAGCCCATCAATGGTGTGAACGACATGCCAATGGCCTTCAAGATGCCCGGCAACCGCGTACAGCCGGTGGGCTTTGCCGAAGATGAGGCGTTGATCCCATACCCGCTGAACACCTTCCGCGGCTATCGCTACTTGCAGGAATACTTCGCCTTCCAGGACAAGTTTCTGTTCGTCGATATCAACGGCCTGGACCTGCTCAAGGCGCTGCCGGAAGACACGCTCAAGCAGATGCGCGGCCTCGAATTGCGTTTTGATATTCGCAAGAGCGGCATCGAGCGTCTGCGTCCGACGCTGGACAACGTGAAACTTTACTGCACTCCGATCGTGAACCTGTTCAAGCACGATGCGTTGCCGATCCGCCTTGACGGCAAGCAAGACGAATATCTGTTGCTGCCAGCCGGATTCGACCTGGAAAACTGCGGTGTGTTTTCGGTGGAAACCGTGACCGGCTGGAAGCCCGGCGGCCTCGGTTATCAGGCGTACGTGCCGTTCGAATCCTTCGAGCACGACCCGAGTTTCGACGTGCCCTCCAGCCGTCCGCACTACAGCATTCGCCAGCGTTCGTCTTCGCTGCACGACGGCCTCGACACCCACTTGAGCTTCGGCATCCGCCACACCGAGGCCCACGAAACCCTGTCGGTCGAGCTGATGTGCACTAATCAGAACTTGCCGCGCAAGCTCAAGCTCGGCGACATCAGTCAGGGTTGCGAACAGACCCCGGAGTTTTTGAGTTTCCGCAACATCACCCCGGCCACGTCCAGTTTCGCGCCGCCGTTGAATCACGACTTCCTCTGGAAGCTGATCAGCAACATGTCGCTTAACTATCTGTCACTGGCCGACGTCAATGCGCTGAAGGTCATTCTCGAAACCTACGACCTGCCGCGCTACTACGACCAACACGCTGAAAAGGTCAGTAGACGCCTATTGGACGGACTGAAGTCGATCAAGCATCAACACGTCGACCGTTTGCACCGAGGGTTGCCAGTACGCGGGTTGCGCACCGAGCTGACCATCGACCCGCAAGGGTATATCGGCGAGGGCGACCTGTTCGTGTTCGCTTCGGTTCTTAACGAGTTTTTCGCGCTTTACGCCAGCCTCAATTCGTACCACGAGCTGCGGGTAACAAGTACGCAAGGAGAGGTTTACCAATGGACACCACGCATGGGCCTGCAGCCGCTGCTTTAAGCGCGCTGAGCCGGGTAATACGCGAGTACTCGCTGTTTCAGGCCGTGCTGCTGGTGGTAGACCGGCTGCGCGAGGCACATCCACACCTTAGCGAAGACGATCTGTACGACCAGCTGGAATTTCAGGCCAACCCGAGCCTGGGTTTCCCTGGCAGCGACGTTGATCGCGTGGAGTTTTTCGAAGAACACGGGCAGATGCGCGCGCGGCTGCGTTTCAACCTGATCGGCCTGGTCGGCTCCGGTTCGCCGCTGCCGGCGTTCTACGGTGAACAGGCTCTGGGCGACAGCGAAGATGGCAACCCGACCCGCAATTTTCTCGACCTTTTTCACCATCGCCTGCAACGGCTGATGCTGCCGATCTGGCAAAAATACCGCTACCGCGCGAGCTTCCAGAGTGGCGCGCTAGACCCGTTTTCTTCACAACTGTTCGCGCTGATCGGCCTCGGTGGCGAAGAGATCCGCAGGGCCCGGGAACTGAATTGGAAACGCCTGCTGCCGTACCTCGGCCTGCTCAGTTTGCGGGCACACTCGGCGGCGCTGATCGAAGCGGTGCTGCGTTACTACTTCAAACACGCTGAACTGAACATCGAGCAGTGCATCGAGCGTCGCGTGACAATTCTCGAGGAGCAACGCAATCGTTTGGGTCGCGGCAACAGCCTGCTCGGCGAAGACTTGGTGCTGGGCGAACACGTGCGCGACCGCAGCGGAAAATTTCGCATTCACATCCGTGAACTTGACTGGCAACGATTTCACGAATTCCTGCCGATCGGTTTCGGCTACCAGCCGCTGTGTGCGCTGGTGCGGTTCACCTTGCGTGACCCGCTCGATTACGACATTCGCCTGGTGTTGCGCCAGGAAGAGATCCGCGAACTGCGCATTGGTGAGCAAAACGCCTGTCGCCTGGGATGGACCAGTTGGCTCGGCCGCGAAAAAGCGGACGGCGTGGTGACCCTGGGCAGCAAAATTCATTAAGGACAGATGAACAATGATCAATGTAGACCTGCAACAACTTATCCAGGCACTGGACGCCGAAACCCGCCGAGACCTGGAAAGTTGTGCCGAACGCTGCGTCGCCCGTGGCGGCAGCAAAATCCTCGTCGAAGACTTGCTGCTGGGCCTGCTGGAGCGCCCGCAAGGCTTGCTCGTACGCGCGCTGCAAGATGTCGGCATAGATGCCGGAGAACTGAGCGCCGTGCTGCAGTCTGGGGGCGAACACAGCGCTTCGCGCAACCCGGTATTCGCCCCGGAACTGGTGCAGTGGCTGCAAGACGCGTTGCTGGTGGCCAACCTTGAACTGGGCCAGAGCCAGGTCGAGCAAGCCGCGTTGATCCTCGCGCTGCTGCGCAACCCAATGCGCTACGCCGGCAGTCGCTATCAGTTGTTGCTCGCCAAGTTGGACGTCGAGCGCCTCAAAGCATTCGCGCTTTCGCAGAAAGAACAAGCGGTCACCGGTAAACCCGCGGTGCCGGGCGAATCGCTGCTGCAGCGCTTCACCCACAACCTGACCCAACAGGCCCGCGACGGCAAGCTCGACCCGGTGCTGTGCCGCGATGGCGCGATCCGGCAGATGGTCGACATCCTCGCCCGTCGCCGCAAAAACAATCCGATAGTGGTCGGTGAAGCGGGCGTCGGTAAAACCGCTATCGTCGAAGGCCTGGCTTCGCGCATCGCGGCGGGTGAAGTGCCTCACGTGTTGAAAGGCGTCGAATTGCTGTCGCTGGACATGGGCCTGTTGCAAGCAGGTGCTAGCGTCAAAGGTGAATTCGAACGTCGCCTCAAAGGCGTGATTGACGAAGTCAAAGCTTCGCCGAAACCGATCATCCTGTTTATCGACGAAGCTCACACGCTGATTGGCGCGGGGGGTAATGCCGGCGGTTCCGACGCAGCCAACCTCCTGAAACCAGCCTTGGCTCGTGGCGAGTTGCGCACCATCGCTGCTACCACGTGGGCCGAGTACAAAAGGTACTTCGAGAAAGACCCGGCCCTGGCCCGTCGTTTCCAGCCGGTGCACCTGCACGAACCGACCGTCAACGAAGCGGTGACCATCCTCCGTGGCTTGGCTCAGGTTTACGAAAAGAGCCACGGCATCTACCTGCGCGATGACGCAGTGGTTGCAGCGGCCGAGCTGTCGGCTCGTTATCTCGCGGGTCGTCAGTTGCCGGACAAAGCTGTCGACGTGCTCGACACGGCGTGTGCCCGTGTACGCATCAGTCTTGCTGCCGCGCCGGAAAGTCTTGAGCGACTGCGTGGCGAATTGGCCGAAGGTGGCCGTCAGCGGCAAGCCCTGCGCCGTGACGCCGAAGCGGGCTTGCCGATCGACCACGAAGCGTTGGGTGCGTTGGAAGATCGTCTGGATGCTGCCGAAGACGAAAGGGGCGCCCTGGAAACCCTTTGGACCAAACAAAAAGAGCTGGCCGAACGCTTGCTGCAATTGCGCCAGCAATTGGCCAAGGCTCGTGAAGCCGCCGCTGTCGAACCTAGCATCACGGTTGAGGGCGATGCTGAAGGCAGCGTAATCGAAACCCTCGAAGCGCCAGTGGACAACGTCGCGTTCCTTGAAGCTGCGCTGAACGAAACCCATCGCGCCCTGACCGATGCTCAAGTCAAAGAGCGTCTGGTGAGCTTCGAAGTCTGTCCGCGGCTGGTGGCTGAAGTGATCAGCGCCTGGACCGGCGTGCCATTGGCGCAATTGGCCCGCGAGCACAACGCCAAAATCGCGAGCTTCGCCACCGACCTGCGCACGCGCATTCGTGGTCAGGAACAAGCCGTTCATGCGCTGGATCGCTCGATGCGCGCCACCGCTGCCGGCTTGAACAATCCCGATGCACCGGTCGGCGTGTTCCTGCTGGTTGGCCCGAGCGGGGTCGGCAAAACCGAAACGGCACTGGCCATGGCTGACTTGCTGTATGGCGGTGATCGTTTCATCACCACCTTCAACATGTCCGAATTTCAGGAGAAACACACGGTCTCTCGCCTGATCGGCGCACCGCCAGGCTACGTCGGTTACGGCGAGGGAGGCATGCTCACCGAAGCCGTGCGCCAGAAGCCATACTCGGTGGTGCTGCTGGATGAAGTCGAGAAGGCCGACCCGGACGTGCTGAACCTGTTCTACCAAATCTTCGATAAAGGTGTGGCCAACGACGGGGAAGGGCGCGAGATCGATTTTCGCAACACGCTGATCCTGATGACCTCGAACCTGGGCAGCGACCGCATCAGCGAATGCTGCGAAAACGGCGCGCGGCCGACTGCCGAAGTGCTTGAAGAAAACCTCCGCCCAGTGCTCAGCAAACATTTCAAAGCGGCGCTGTTGGCACGCATGCGCGTGGTGCCTTACTACCCGGTCGGTGGCCCAGTGTTGCGCGAGCTGATCGAAATCAAGCTCGGCCGTTTGGGTGAGCGATTGAGTCGCCGGCAGTTGGATTTCACCTATTCCCAGGAACTTGTCAATTACCTGGCCGAACGCTGCATCCAAAGCGACAGCGGCGCTCGTTTGATCGATCACTTGCTTGACCTGCACGTGCTGCCGCGGCTGGCTGACCGTTTGCTCGATGCGATGGCCACCGGCGAACGCCTCAAGCGTGTCCACGCGACGCTCGATGGCCACGCCAGCGTGACTTGCGAGTTCGCCTGAGGTGGGTGTGATGTTCACACAGGTGCCGCAACCGCTGGTCTATGCCGAAGCCTTGCTGGCGCAGTTCGGCAGCCTGTCACGGGCGGCGGATGGCGCTGCGCTGCTGGGAGATTTTGTGCGTGGCTTGACCGAGCTCAGCGGCTGCGAGCTGACACAGTTGTACCTGCTGGACGCGACGCATACGTGCCTGGAGATGACCGCTGAGTGCTTGAACGGGATTGTGCAACCCCGGGACGCGGCGAGCCTGCTGGCGGATTACAACGGAGAACAATTGCTGCAATTCGCCCTGTGCCAGAACCGCGTGGTGTGCCTCAGCGAGTTGAGCGCCAGCCTGCACGAAACCAGCTTCCTGCCGCCGCAGGCCATGCCTTGGCAGTCGCTGCTGTGCGTGCCGCTGGTCAATCGGCAGAAGGCTGTCGCAGGCTTGCTGCTGTGCGCCAGTCGTCGGCACATCGAACTGCAAGGCTTTGCCGATTCCCTCGGTCAACTCGGTTCGTTCGTGCTCGGCCAACTGTATTTACTGCAACGGTTGCGTCAACCGACCGGCGATACACGACCGGCGAAGGTCAGTGCCCCAAGCGCCAGCGGGTATGGTCTGATCGGCAAGAGTTCGGCCATGCGCCAGACCTGGTCGCTGATCAGCAAAGTCTTGCACAGCCCCTACACCGTGCTGTTGTGCGGTGAGACCGGCACCGGCAAGGAAGTGGTCGCACGGGCGATTCACGACGGTGGCCCACGATGTTCCCGGGCGTTCATCGTGCAGAACTGCGCGGCGTTCCCGGAAAACCTGTTGGAAAGCGAGCTGTTCGGCTACCGCAAAGGCGCCTTCACCGGCGCCGACCGCGACCGCGTCGGGCTGTTCGATGCCGCCAATGGCGGCACCTTGTTGCTGGATGAAATTGGCGACATGCCGTTGTCCCTGCAAGCGAAGTTGCTGCGCGTATTGCAGGAAGGCGAGATCCGTCCGCTGGGTTCCAACGACACCCACAGGATCGACGTGCGCATCATTGCCGCGACGCACCGTGATTTGTCGGTGTTGGTCAGTGAAGGCAAGTTCCGCGAGGACTTGTACTACCGTCTCGCGCAATTTCCGATCGAGTTGCCGGCGTTGCGTCAGCGTGAAGGCGACATCCTCGACCTGGCTCGGCACTTCGCCGACAAGGCCTGCTCGTTCCTGCAGCGAGAGGCCGTGTGGTGGTCCGATGCGGCACTGGATCAACTGTCTGGGTATGCCTTCCCCGGCAATGTGCGCGAACTCAAAAGCCTGGTCGAACGTGCCGTGTTGCTGTGCGAAGGCGGCGAGTTGCTGGCCGAGCATTTTTCGTTGCGCAAGGTCCCCATGCCGGAAGACCACAGCATGAACCTGCGCGCACGCCTGGCACAGGTCGAGCGCAGTCTGTTACTCGATTCCCTGCGCAAGAACGACGGCAACCAGACCCTCTGCGCTCGTGAACTCGGATTGCCGCGCCGCACACTGCTGTATCGCCTCGGTCGTCTGAATATCAATCTCGGTGCCATCGATGGCTGATCTCAATGTCTATCGGCGACCCTCCGTGGCGAGGGAGCAAGCACCCTCGCCACAGGTATTTGGTTTGCAGCCTATGGCCAGCGTCCAAAACCCTCTCTCGTTCGCTTTTGAACGTGCCGCCCGAACGGGTCGGTGCTTCGTGCTTTGTGTACCTCTGGAGACCCTCTGATGCCTGTTCGTCACTGGCAAGCTGTCCTGCTGAGCCTCGTCTTTCTATGCGCTCTCGGTGGCTGTAGCGGCAATTACAAGTTCAACGACAACACCTATCGCCCATTGGGCGATCCGCAGGCGGTCAATCGCGGCAAGTGACCGCCAGGAGCATCATCATGGAACTGGTTTTCGAAATGCTGAACACCAAGCAGTTCGTACCTACGGATTTGTGCCGCAAGACCTTCAAGCAGGCTGGCGGCGTGATCGGCCGGGGGGAGGATTGCGACTGGATCATTCCGGATCGCAAACGTCATCTGTCCAATCACCACGCGATGATCAGCTGCCACGCAGGCACGTTTTTCCTGACCGATACCAGCAGCAACGGTATTCAGGACAGCGAAAGCGGCGTGCGCCTGCGCAAGGGGGAAGCCATGCGCATTGAGCACGGCAGCGTCTACGTGCTCGGTGATTTTGAGATCCGTGCGCGGCTGGTCCGCGATCCCGCGACGTGTGACACCGAAGTCGGGCGTCCGCAGGCCGCGGGCAGCGTCATTCCTGACGATGCTTTCCTCGACCTCGACCCGCTGAGCATGCTCGATCGGCAAGAGCGTGTGTTCTCGGAAATCGACGAGCTGCGTGCCCTCGACACACCGCGTCAGGAGCCGCAACAGTGTGCCGACTACGCCCGCATCGACATGGAAAGCCTGAGGGTACCAGAGCTGATCGATGCTCCGGTTGAACCCGCGCCAGCCCCGGGATCGAAAGCGCCTGAGCGTCAAAGCGAAGGTTTTTGGGAGCACTTTGGGACGGCGCTGGGCGTGGACCTCAAAGGCCTCGATCACGATGCCCGCGAAGCGCTGGCGCTGAATGCAGCGCGCTTGCTCAAGCAAAGTGTTGGTGGTTTGCAGCAGAGCCTGCGTACCCGCAGCGAGTTGAAAAACGAACTGCGTCTGGCTCAGACCACCGTGCAAGGCACTCACAAAAATCCGCTGAAATTTGCCGTCGATGCCAGTGAAGCATTGGGCATTTTGTTGCAGCCGAACAAGCCGGGCCACTTGACGGCCGAGCTGTCGATCTCCCGTGCCTTCCGCGATTTGCAGGCGCATCAGGTGGCCTTGCTGACTGCCAGCCGCGCCGCCGTTCGCGGCGCACTGGAACATTTCTCGCCACAGCAATTGACCCTGCGTTTCGAACGCGACAACAAGCCGTTGTTGGCCACGTCGGGCAGCCGCTGGAGAGCATACGGTCGGTATCACCAGGCCCTGCGTCAGGACGATGACTGGAGCGAGCGCCTGTTGGCCCGCGACTTCGCCCAAGCCTACGAAGAGCAGATTCGCCTGATTTCCACCCTTCACACCGACCACCAAGGATGATGCGCATGTCTCGTTGTTCGATCGTTTTTTTCAAGGCGCTGACGGCGTTCGCTGCGCTGCTGATACTGGCCGGTTGCTCGTCGCTGTCGCCGTATTCCCACGTCACCAAACTCAACCTGAGACTCACGGCCAGCGATCAATTGAACCCCGACCTCAATGGGCGTCCGTCGCCCATTGTCGTGCGACTGTTCGAGCTCAAACATCCGGTGACGTTCGAAAATGCAGACTTCTTCAGCCTCTACGAGCACGCCAAGGAATCCTTGGCCCCGGACCTGGTAGTCAGTGAAGAAATCGAGCTGCGCCCGGGTGAAACCGTGGAGATGAAGCTCAGCGTGCAAGAGGGCAGCCGCTACGTTGGCGTCCTTGCCGCTTACCGCGATCTGCCGGAAACCAAATGGCGCTACACGGTGAAAGTCACGCCAGCGGGCGTCACTGCCGCTGATCTGACCCTCGATCAGGTCGGCATTCGCAACAGCAACGATACGCTGGCCAAGGCGGATGACTGATCATGAATTTTCATAAAGTCATTTGGCAGGAAGGCATGTTGCTGCGTCCGCAGCACTTGCAGCACAACGATCGCTATTACGACCACCAGATGAAGACCCGCACGCAGTTACTGGGCGGCTACACTTGGGGCTTCCTGAACCTGGACATCGACTTGCAGTTCCTCAACATGGGCAAACTGGTCATCAGCCAGGCCTCGGGAATTATGCCGGACGGCAGTCTGTTCGAACTCGGGGGCAATACCGAGCCACTGGCGCTCGACGTGCCGCCGAACACCGGTAACACGCCGGTCTACCTGACGCTGCCACTGGTCACTGGTAACCACATCGAATCCCGTCGTCCGGAGCAGTCCGATGTGTTGGCCCGCTACATCGCGTATGAAACGGAGGTCGCCAACTCCCACGCCGGCGACGATTCCACCAGTCAGGTCAGCTGCGCTCGTCCGGACTTCAAGTTGTTGCTCGGTGAACAGCTGAGTGATCAGGCCTACGTGAAGCTGAAAATCTGCGACGTGCTCGACACCACGCCCGACGGCGTCATCAGCCTCGATCCGGATTTCGTGCCGACCTACATTCAGGCGCATTCCTCCAGCTACCTGCTGTCTTGCCTGAAAGAAGTGATCAGCATGCTCGGCCATCGCGGCGACACCATCGCTGACCGCATCCGTTCCAACGGTAAGGTCGGTGGCGCGGAAGTCGGCGACTTTATGATGCTGCAACTGATCAATCGCACCGAGCTGTTGTTGCGTCACTACCTCGGTCTGGAACAGGTTCATCCGGAAGAGTTGTACCGCACGCTGCTGACCATGCTCGGCGATCTGGCGACGTTCTCCAGTGACAGCAAACGCCCGCGTCTGGACAGCCGTTACCAGCACAGCGACCAGGGCGCGAGCTTCCGAAAACTGATGGAAGCAATTCGCCAGGTGTTGTCGATGGTGCTCGAACAGCACGCCATCGAGCTGGTGTTGCAAGCGCGTCAGTACGGGATCATTGTCTCGCCGTTGCACGACCACAAACTGCTGGGCTCGGCTTCGTTCGTGCTCGCAGCCAGCGCCAACTGCGACTCCGAAGAGCTGCGACACCGCTTGCCGGCGCACCTCAAGATCGGCCCGGTGGAGCACATCCGCCAACTGGTGAACCTGCATCTACCCGGCATCAAGGTCAGGCCGTTGCCGGTGGCCCCACGGCAGATCGCGTTCCACTCCAACAAAACCTATTTCATCCTCGAACTCAGTTCCGAAGACCTGGCACAACTCGAGTGCTCCGGCGGCTTCGCGTTCCACGTGTCCGGCGAATTTGCCGAGCTTGAACTGAAATTCTGGGCCATCAGGAACTGACTGACATGACCAAGGACATGGAACACTGTCAGGACGATAAAACCGTCCTGCTCGACCGCCAGGGCCGCGGCCCGGCGCAAAGTCCGCTGACCGACTTCGCCGCACCGCCGCGTTTTGAACAGCTGGAAGAACGGATGATCTACGCCGCGCGCTTGCGTCCGGCGGAGTCCTTCAACATCAGCCTCAACTCGCTGGTGGCTGCAGGGTCCGACCTGTTGTCAGAGGTGGTGCGGCTCAAGCACAGCGACACGCGTGAAGACATCTTCGCGCTCAACAAGCACCTGACCGCCGGGCTGAAACTGTTTGACGCACGCGCGCTGCAAGATGGCGCCGAAAGCAGTCAGGTGATGGCCGCGCATTACGTCCTTTGCACCGTGGTCGATGAGGCCGTCGTCACTACACCGTGGGGTAACGAAAGCGAGTGGTCGCAGATGAGCCTGCTCAGCAGCTTCCACAATGAAACGTCCGGGGGCGAGAAGTTCTTTCAGCTGCTGGATCGCTTGTCGAAAAACCCGGCCAGGCACCTGCCAATGCTGGAGTTGATGTACCTGTGCCTGTCCCTCGGTTTCGAAGGCAAGTACCGCGTGCAAGCGCGCGGCGTACTCGAACTCGACGGCATCCGCGACGCTTTGTATCGCCAGATTCGCCAGCTGCGAGGCGACGTATTGCGTGAGCTTTCACCGCATTGGAAAGGCTTGAACGATCAGCGCAGCAGCCTGGTGCGCATCGTGCCGGCGTGGATGGTGGTGTTGTTCACCACGGCCTGCCTGGTGGTGATGTATTCGGGGTTCGCCTGGGTATTGGGCGAGCAACGCGACACCGTACTGCAACCTTATCAGCCGCTGGATCCGGCGGCGGTTCCGCCGCAGTCGCAGCCGTAAACAGGGACGTGTGATGAAAAAGCTTTTCAAAAAAGTCGGCGCGTTCCTGCGTCATACCTGGGTCTGGACCTTGCTGCTGGTGCTGTTCGTCGCACTGCTGGTGTGGTTTGTCGGGCCGCTGCTGGCGGTCAATGACTATAAGTTCTGGGAAGGTTCGACGTCCCGCCTGCTGACCATTAGTGTGCTGTTCCTGATCTGGGGCCTGACCATGGTCTTCGTCAGCTGGCGCGCCGGTGTGCTAAAAAAAACCGTCGAAGATACCGAAAACGGCCAGGACCGTATCCGCCGTGAGGCGCGCATGGACGAAGAACAGAAAGAGCTTCGCGTGCGTTTCAAGGATGCATGGAAAACCCTGAAGACCTCGAGCCTGTACCGCGGCCGCAGCGAGCGCTGGCGCAGCGATTTGCCCTGGTATTTGCTGATCGGCCCGCAGGGCAGTGGCAAGACCAGCCTGCTGGACTTCTCGGGTCTTGAGTTTCCGATCAACAAGATCGAACGCAAGTTGACCCGCGACACCCTGGGCACCCGCCATTGCGACTGGTACTTCGCCGACCACGGGGTGCTGATTGACACCGCCGGGCGTTACCTGACCCAGCCGGATGTTGAAGTCGATGGTGGCGCCTGGAGCACGTTGCTCGATTTGCTGCGCAAGCGTCGCCGCAATCGTCCGTTGAATGGTGTGCTGGTGACTATCCCGGTAGAAATGCTGCTGGGCGCCACCCGGCCAGAACTCGAAACACTGGCTCGCCAAGTGCGTGCCCGACTGCAAGACGTGCATCAGAGACTACACGTTGATGCGCCGGTTTATCTGGTGCTGAGTAAGGCGGACAAGCTGCTCGGATTCAATGAGTTCTTCGATCAGTTGTCCCGTGAAGAAAGCGATCAGGTGCTGGGCACCAGTTTCCGCAAACAGCAGAATGGTACCGACGTGACGGTGCTGCGCGCCGAGTTCGAAGCGCTGCTGCATCGCCTGAACAGCCAGGTGATCATGCGCATGCACCAGGAACGCGACACTCAGCGTCGTGGCCGCATCCTTGATTTCCCGCATCAACTTGGGCAAGTCGGCGAGCCTCTGTGCCTGTTCGTCGACATGGCGTTCACCGGCAACCGTTATCAGCGTGTAAGCCAGTTGCGCGGTTTCTACCTGACCAGTGCTCCGCACCTGACCCAGGAAATGGACCAGGTCACCGCCGGCATCGGCGCCAATCTGGGCATCAATTCCGGCGTGCTGCCGACTCTGCACAGTGGTCGTTCACGGTTCATTCACCATGTGCTCAGTCGGGTGATTTTCCCCGAAGCCGATCTGGCCGGTCTGGACAAACGCGAACGCAGCCGCATCCATTGGGGCCAGCGTACGTTGTACGTCGGTGCATTGGCCGCGTTGGGCTTATTCGGCCTGCTGTGGTCGGGCGGTTTCTCTACCAACTACGAACGTCTGGAAAACCTGCGCAACCTGACCACCACCTGGACCCAACAGCGATCGGCCCTGACCGCGCGTGATGACTCCATGGCGGTGCTCGTGACCCTCGATACCCGCTACGCGGCGACTCAGGTCTTCCCGAAAAAAGCTGACGTGAGTTACCGCGAGCGCGGCGGTCTGTATCAGGGCGAAGAGGTCAATCCGGTGGTCAAGGATGCCTACGAGCGTGAGCTTGACGCGCAGCTGCTGCCACGCGTCGCGACGCTGCTGGAAGGGCAGGTTCGCGCCAACATGAAGGACCGCGAACGCCTGCTCAACAGCCTTCGCGCGTACCTGATGCTGAACATGAAGGATCGCCGCGATGTGGCGTGGCTCACAGATTGGGTCGCCACGGACTGGTCCCTGCGTTACGCCGGCAACACCGCGGTACAGAATGGTTTGAACACCCACTTTGAGCGTTTGCTGAAGCAGCCGTTTATCTACCCGCTGAACGATCAACTGGTAGCGCAAGCGCGTCAGGTGTTGCGCAGCGAATCGCTGGCCAACGTGGTTTACCGGATGCTGCGAGAGCAGGCCCGCCACCTGCCGGAATACCGTTTGAGCCAACATTTGGGTCCTCAGGGGACATTGTTTGTCGGCACCGATTCGGTGATCCCGGGCTTCTACACGCAACAGGGTTATCAGCAGTATTTCTCGGTCCAGGGTACAGCGCTGATCACCGACATTTTGCGAGACAACTGGGTACTGGGCGAAGGTTCAGGCATTAGCGGCATGGACTTGCGTCGCCTGATGGTCGAACTGGAGCAACTGTACTTCCGCGACTACGCTAACTTCTGGAGCGAAGCGGTCGGCCAAGTGGCCCTGCCACCGATCAACAATGCCGGTGAAGGTGCCGAGCAACTGGCAGGCCTCACTTCCGCCAACTCGCCCTTGTTGCAACTGCTGGTGGAAGTGCGCGAGAACACGCGTTTCAGGGTGATAGCGGAGAGTGCCGATGACGCCGCTGACGCTGCCGCTAAACTGGGCGAGAAGGGTGGCAAGCTAGGTAAACTGGCCGCTGCCGCGGCGGACAAAGTATCGGATGGGGTGGCTAATAGGTCAAAACAGCTGCCCGACACCGCGAAGAAATCTCTGCAACGCCGCTTCGAACCACTCCACCGTTTGCTGGATGACAACAACGGCCCCGCCGCGGACCTGACGCCAGCGCTGAATGCGCTCAACGACCTGCAACTGCAGCTGGCGAGCCTGGCACGTGCCAGCGCACCGGAACAAGCGGCGTTCGAAATGGCCAAAGCCCGCATGAGTGGCCAGCGTGATGCGCTGAGCAACCTGCGTAACGCATCTAACCGACTGCCGCGTCCGGTCAGCGTATGGATCAATGTGCTGGCCGAAGACGCCTGGCGTCTGGTGCTCAACGATACCCACCAATACCTCAACCAGCGCTATCAGAGCGAGCTGTACAGCTTTTATGGCAAAGCGATCAACAAGCGCTACCCGTTCAGCGCCCACAGCACCAGTGACGTGGCGATCAGCGACTTCCGCGAGTTTTTCAAGGCTCAGGGCATTGCCGATCGCTTCTTTGATACGTACATGCGTCCGTTCGTCAGCGGCGATCCAGGAAACTACCGTATGCGCAGCATTGACGGTCACCGCCTGCCGATCTCCAAGGTTTACCTCGACCAGATGGCCGCGGCACAAGTGATCCGCCAGAGCTTCTTCTCGATCAACCCGGCCGAGCCGCAAGTGCAGTTCAAACTGGAACCGTACAGCCTTGACCCCGCAGTTAGCCGTTCCGAGTTCAAGTTCGGCGACAAGACCCTCGAATACCGCCACGGCCCGATCGTGCCGGTGTCGTTCAAATGGCCGGTCGACGCCGAAGACGGTCGTACTAGCCTGGTCCTCGACAAAATGGCCGGCCGCCCGATCGGCATCGAGAAGAACACCGGTCCTTGGTCGCTGTTCCGTCTGTTCGACCTGATGCAGATCGAGTACCTGAGCGGTCGTGATGTGATGGTGCTGAAGGCCGACGTAGGCGGCCTGCGCGCCAACTACTTGCTGAGCAGCCAGCGCACACCGAATCCATTCGACATGGGGGTGCTGCGTACCTTCCGTATGCCGGTGCAGCTCTGATGCGGGTTGCCAGTCCCTGGCGCAGCGCTGCGCGTACCGACGTCGGCAAGGTTCGGGCGCGTAACGAAGATGCTTTTCTCGACTGTCCACAGCAGGGGCTGTGGGTGGTCGCGGACGGCATGGGCGGGCATCAAGGGGGCGACATTGCCAGCCAATTGATCGTCGCCAGCCTGGCGGAATTACCGGTGCCAGATGACTTTGACGAACGACTCAAAAGCGTGCGCCAGTGTCTGCACTGGCTTAACCGTCGTTTGGGTCAGGAGTTGACCATCACGGCCGGGCATCACGACAGCATCATGGGCAGCACCGTCGTGGCGCTGCTGGTGGAAGGCAATCGCGCGGCCTGCATCTGGGCCGGCGACAGCCGTTGCTACCTGTGGCGCGGCCAGTGTTTGTATCAGCTGTCCAAAGATCATTCGCTGCAACAGCAAATGATCGACGAGCAAAACATGAGTGTTGAGGACGCGCATGCACATCCAGGCGCTCATGCCCTGACCCGAGCGGTTGGGGCTGCTGACCAGCTGACGCTGGATGTGCTTGAGCTCGAGGTCTATCCCGACGATGCGTTTCTGTTGTGCAGCGATGGCTTGTACAACGGGCTAGGCACCGATGCCTTGGGTAAGGCCCTGAGCCTGACTGCGCCGCACATAGCCCTGGAGCGTCTGTTCGACGGCGCGCTGCATGGCTCGGCGCGGGATAACCTGACTGCCGTGGTGATCCGCCAATGACTCGGCTCATGCCGCCGCTCGACAACCTGGTGGTGAGCGACGAGCAAGCCGACAACCTGACTTACTTTGCGTTCGCCAAGTCGCACAAAGCGGGGCCAGCACTGGCGCCGACAAGGGCCAGCGTCGGTGAAATGCCTGACGTGCTGGCAGGTCGTTACTGTATCGAGCGCCTGCTCGGTGCCGGCGGCATGGGTGCGGTGTACCGGGCACGGGACCTGCTGAGCGAGCAGTTCGGCGATCCCGACCCTTACATTGCGCTGAAAGTCCTCAGCGAAGAATTGTCCGAATCGTCGGACGCCAGTGCCTTGCTCTACAGCGAGTTCGCCCTGACCCGACGACTGCGCCACGACAACGTGCTGCGTTTGTACAGCTTCGAAGTGGACACCGATGGCCAGCGCGCCTTCATCACCATGGAACTCATGCGTGGGCTGACCTTGGACAAACTGCTCTGCGAGCGGCCCTTGGGCCTGCCATGGAAAGAACTGCGCGACATCGCGCTGCCGCTACTCGACGCGCTGGCCTATGCCCACGCTCGCGGCGTGCTGCACGGCGACATGAAGCCGAGCAATGTAATGCTCGGCGACGACGGCCTGCGCTTGTTCGATTTCGGTCTGGGTCAGGCGCAGGAGGGCATTCTGCCTGGCTTGCCGCATCTGAGCCGCGACCGCTTCAACGCTTGGACCCCCGGCTACGCTGCGCCCGAACTGCTCGAAGGTCAGCCGCTGTCGGCCAGTGCCGACGTCTACGGCGTGGCGTGCGTGCTCTACGAATTGTCGGGCGGCAAACACCCGTTTCGCCGTTTGCCTTCGATCGAGGCGCGCGACGGCCGCCTCGACCGCAAGTTATGCGCCCCTCCAAACCTACCGAGAAATTGCTGGCCAGCGTTACGAACGGCACTGGCCTTCGATACGGCCAAGCGCACCATCACTGCCGCTCAGCTGCGTGACGTGATGGGCGCCACTTCGTCTTGGCTGCAACGCCTGCGACTTCGGACGTAACGGACAACGAAAACCTTGTAGCAGCTGGCGAAGCCTGCGTCCGGCTGCGCAGCAGTCGTAAACCCTGAGTGCCCGGTGGGTCTGACGCACCGCATAGTCTGAATTTACGACTGCTGCGCAGCCGGACGCAGGCTTCGCCAGCTGCTACAGGTCTTAGCCAAAGAAAACCCCGATTGTTGGGGAGACCAATCGGGTTTTGTTTTTCTGCTGTGAGAGTCAGCTGACTCGGATTTGTTGCTTGGTGATTACCGCCGCCATTTCCGGTTCATCCAGGTAATCCAACGCTCGGTCCACCAACAGATGCACCCCGTCGGCCATGCGGCTAAGCGCCAACGCGATGGAGCGGCGTGAGCCGTCCACATCGTCGGCGAGGTCGGCGGCGATAGCGCTGATAGACAGCAGGTCTTCTGAAGCGTTGGCGAGGAGCGCTTCAATGTTGATGTCAGGGCAGACGCTGAAAAGTTGGCCTTTGCGTTTCGGTGGTGGTGTCTGCTTTGGTGGGACGAAATGGACGTCGAGGGCGCGTTCGGCGGCTTCGTGGAGTTTTTTGGAATCGAAGGATTCGTAGGGAGATGTGCCAGGGTTTTCTGGCGGGTTCGGTGTTGGCTTGATCATGGATGTAGCTCCTGGAATTAAGAGACTGACACCATTTCGCTTTGCACTTCGAAAGAGGTGGCAGCTGTGCGTTGGTGTGCAAGACCGATCCAGGAACCGGCAGACCCGAAGGTCTCCGACGCACAGCCGCCATAACGACCCGCGAGCATAGGAAAACGCCCGACGAATAGCCATAAGCAATTGCGCACCTGGAATCGGACTTGCACGTCCGTGTCACCGATTTTGCGACGACGAACAGAGACTATCGGTGAAGTCGAGGGCTGCCTAGTTCATGAACAGCGACGCGTGTCGAAGGAAATGTCCGATAGAGCCGAGGGTAGAAAGATCAAAAATCGTCTGTTTTTAAACAGAAGTGTTTCGTCAATGACTTGGTAGTCATCAGCGTCAAAAATAGTGACATCTTCTTCTAACGCAACCCGATAGTGGCGTTCTTGCATGAAGCCGCTACACTGCGCCCGCCGTTCATTTTTCTCTTGAGGCTGTGCGCATGAAATTTCGTTTTCTTCTGTGGATGCTCGGTTTGTTGATGGGAAAGGCCAGTCGGACCAACCCGGCGTTTCAGCAGCAGCTGGGCGACAGGGAGTTGGTGTTTCAACTACAGACCCTGAACGGGAAAGTGGCGCGACATTTCTTTGTGAAGGATCAGCGCATCACCAGCAAGTCGGGCGTCTATGCCGAGCCGGCGTTTGCGATTGCCTTTAAAGACGCGGCCTATGGCTTTGCCACAATGCAGGCGAAGAACAAGCAGTTGGCGTTTATGACGGGGATTCAGGACAAGTCGATTCAGATCAAGGGCAACCCGGCGCTGGTGATCTGGTTTCAGGGGTTGACCAAGTATTTGAAGCCGAGGAAGGCGAAGCCTAAGGCTTGAGGTCTTTCAGGTCGCCCGCGGGATTCTTCGCGAGCACTTTAGCCTCTTCAGTCATCCGATTCAGGAGCTCCCCGGGTGTCGAGAGGCTGGACCCTGTAGGTCTTGTAGATCTGCTGGACTTCTGGATCAGTCATGCGTTGCGTTTCTTTGAACGCCTTTCCTGAAGATAGCGTCCTTGGATTGTCAGAGTCTCAGACTTGCTCAGAATGCCTTTTTTCTTGAGATTGACGAGCAATTGCTCGACACCATCCAGTTCGACGATATCGCCAGCCAAACGGGTAATGCTCACGGCCATACGGCTCATGCCGTCAGGTTCAGCAGTGACCTTGTGGTCCTTGGCAAGCTTGCGGACCTGACTTGCAACACTGACAGCCGCTGTTTGGGTCATCGGAAAGCCCTCTATTTGCAGTCAAATCCTAGCAGTGCGCTTGCTTTCTGTCCTCGCGGGCTCATTGAGGGAAAGAGTGTCGCTAGTGATCTGGTATCAGGGGCTGGCCAAGTATTTGAAGCCGAGGAAGGCGAAGGCTTGAGGTTTATCAGGTAGACCGGGTTGGATTCTTCGCGAGCAGGCTCGCACACAGGGTTTAGGTGATCCGTGTGGGAGCGAGCCTGCTCGCGAATGCGTTTAGGCCGAGGTAAATTGCGAGGCGAGTTCGCGCAGCAGCACTTCGGCTTCGAGGACTTTGCTGACAACGTCGTGGGCTTTTTCGCGGGTCAAACCCACACGCTCCAGCAAGGCATCCGGGATGTCTTCATCCGGGCCAGAGCCGATGCCACGGTTACGCAGCAGGCGCACGGACAGGCAAACAAGGTTCGGGTACTCGGCGTAGGCGCCGTCGTAGCTTGGGTCGTGCTGGAAGCGCAGTGCGGTGGCCAGTTCGTCCGGCATGTCCCAGTAGCGCATCAGCCAGGCGCCGATCTGTTCGCGGCTGATGCCCAGCAGGTGTTGTTCGACGTAGCTGTGGCACAGGTGTGGGTTGACCTCCAGGTGGCGGCAGATCAGCGAGAAGTGCGGCGGGAACACGTGGGCCAGCAGCAAGTAGCCGAAGTTGTGCAGCAGGCCGGCGAGGTAGGTCAGGCCGGCTTCCGGGCGTTGGGCGCGCGGCATGGCGCGGGTCAGGCCTTCGATGACGGCGGCGGTGTAGATCGATTGGTGCCAGTACGGTGTGCTGTGTTGCGGGTGGTCTTTGGGCAGGCTCAGGGTTTTGCCCAGGGCCAGGCCCAGTGCGAGGTTGATCACCAGGTCGAAACCGAGCACCCGGACGATGGCGTCTTCCACTGAACGGATCTTGCCCGGCGAGGCGTAGTACGGCGACGCGGCCCAGCTCACGACTTGTGCCGCCAGGGCCGGGTCGGTTTCGACGACGCCGGTAATGTCGTCAATGGTGGCGTTGGGGTCGACGCGCAGTTTGATGATTTTTTGTGCGGTCTCGGCCAGCGGCGGAATTTCGATGGTCTCTTCCAGGCGTTGCTGGATGCGTCGCGCGGTGAACGCTTGAACGGCCTGGGTGATTTCCTCGCGGTCATCGTCGGGGCGGTCGAGGTTCGGGCGGATGCGGGTCAGGGCTTCGCCGAAGTTGGCGGCGCTGGCCTTGGTCAGCATGGTTTTAAAGGCTTCGCTGGTGATTTCCAGCAGCACACCTGGCTCGCCCGAGTTGATCAGCAACTTCGGCTCGCGCAGCAGGCTTTCTTCGTACAGGCACGGCGAACTGGTCAGCGTCGGCAGGCCGGGTAGCAAGCTCAGGTTGTGTTTGCCGAGCATCTTCACCAAGCGCTCGTTGGGTACGGCGGTGAGGCGGCGGCCGATGAGTTCGGCGAGGCGGTTGAGGTCCAGCAACTGGCTTTGGGGGAACAACACCATCAGAGCGCCAACGGCGTCCTCGACCAGAACGGCTTGAACCTTGCGCGAGGCATTCAGGCCGTGGTGTTCGAGGACTTCTTCATAGGCGATACCCAATTTGCCCAGCAACAGCCGAATGACCGACGGAGCGTGCGGGGGGACGGGCGCGAGGGCAACTTCGGTCATGGTCTGTATCCGTTCCAAAACAATTGCAGGAGTATAACCAGCTTGTTTAAAGCCAGGGCCCAGAAACTGAGACGGTGCTCACACTTGGCCGTATTGCTGCCCATGGCGCAACCAACGGTCGAGTAACGGGCTGACGTGATCCGGCCAGCGTTCCAGCAGCGCCTGAGCGGCATCGCGCACGGCGGGCAACAGGTCGGCGTCGCGCATCAGGTCGGCGACCTTGAATTGCAGCAGGCCGGTCTGGCGCGTGCCGAGCATTTCGCCGGGGCCGCGCAGCTCGAGGTCTTTTTCGGCGATGACAAAGCCGTCGTTGGTTTCGCGCATGATGCCCAGCCGCTGACGCCCGATCTGTGACAGCGGCGGATGGTAAAGCAGCACGCAATGGCTGGCGGCGCTGCCTCGGCCGACTCGGCCGCGCAACTGGTGCAGCTGCGCGAGGCCGAGGCGCTCGGGGTTTTCGATAATCATCAGGCTGGCGTTCGGCACGTCGACGCCGACTTCGATCACCGTGGTGGCGACCAGCAGCTGCAAGTTGCCAGCCTTGAATTCGGCCATCACAGCGGCTTTCTCGACGGGCTTCATGCGGCCGTGGATCAAGCCGACCTTCAGCTCGCCGAGGGCTGCGGTGAGGTCTTCGTAGGTGGTTTCGGCCGCTTGGCAGGTCAGCTCTTCCGACTCTTCGATCAGCGTGCACACCCAATAGGCCTGGCGTCCTTCTGCACAGGCACCGCGCACGCGCTCGATGACTTCGACGCGCCGGGTATCGGTGATCAATACGGTGTTTACCGGTGTACGACCGGGTGGCAGTTCGTCGAGGATCGAGGTGTCGAGGTCGGCGTAGGCGCTCATGGCCAGCGTCCTTGGGATTGGCGTGGCCGTCATGATCAGTTGATGCGGACACATTCGCCCGCCGACACCTTTCTGCCGCAGTGCCAGCCGCTGTTGCACGCCGAAGCGGTGTTGTTCGTCGATGATCGCCAGCGCGAGGTTCTTGAACTGCACTTCGTCCTGGAACAGTGCGTGAGTGCCGACCACCATCGGTGTGCCACTGGCGATCTGTTCCAGTGCCGCAACACGGTTCTTGCCCTTGAGCTTGCCGGCCAGCCACGCGACTTCAATGCCCAGCGGTTCGAGCCAGCGCTTGAAGGTGATGTAGTGCTGTTCGGCGAGAATCTCGGTGGGCGCCATTAGCGCGACCTGATAACCCGCTTCCAGGGCCTGGAGCGCGGCGAGGGCGGCGACCACGGTTTTACCCGCGCCGACATCGCCCTGAATCAGCCGCAACATCGGCTCATGCTGACTCAGGTCGTATGAGATTTCGTTGCCGACCCGTTGCTGGGCACCAGTCGGCGTAAAACCCAAATTGGCCAGGTACCTGGCCGGCAGTTCGGTGGCCTTGGGCATTGCCGGCGCGCGCAGGGAGCGCATGCTTTCGCGCAGGCGCTGCTGGGACAGCTGATGGGTCAGCAGTTCTTCGAAGGCCAAACGGTGCTGCGCCCAATGATGACCGAGGGCAAGCTCATCGACATCGGCATCGGCGGGTGGGTGATGCAGGTAGCGGATTGCATCGGCCAGCGGCGCCAGTTGATAGTCCCGCGCCAGTTCGGTCGGCAACCAGTCGGGCAGACTTTTGGGGCCGAGCAGCGTCAGGGTTTGCATGCACAGTTGGCGCAAGCGCTGCTGGGTCAGGCCTTCGGTGAGCGGATACACCGGGGTCAGGGTTTCATCCACCGGCGGCGGCTCGTCACCGGTAATGGCGCGGTATTCCGGGTGGTAGATTTCCAGCCCCGACGCACCGGGCCGAGCTTCGCCGTAGCAGCGAATCCGCGTGCCGCGTTTAAGGCCTTCTTTTTGTGCGTTGCTGAAATGGTAGAAGCGCAGGCTCAGCCCGCCGGTGCCGTCTTGAAGGCGAACCACGAGGCTGCGGCGACGGCCCATGACCACGTCGGCGCCACTGACGGTGCCTTCGATCACGGCGTCTTGCCCAGGTCGTAAATGGCCGATCGGGACCACCCGAGTACGGTCTTGATAACGCAACGGCAGGTGAAACAGCACGTCCTGGAGATTCTCCAGGCCGACTTTGGCCAATTTCTCGGCCATGGCCTCGCCGACACCCTTGAGCGCCGTCACCGACACTTGCGACAACTCGGTCATGTCAGCAACTTAAGCCGCAACCACGGGCACCGGTGGCTTGGCCACCGAGCACAGGCGAATGGAGTCAGCGAGAATCTCAATCGCTTTCGGCCGCGGGAAGCTCGCACGCCAGGCGATCGCCACGGTGCGGAACGGCACTGGCGGCGACAGAGGACGCACTTCGAGGACGCCCGGGGCGTAGTGATGGCTGTCTACCGCCGACAGCGGCAGGATCGAAATGCCCAGGCCAGACGCGACCATGTGGCGAATGGTTTCCAGGGAGCTGGATTCCACCGTGGTGTGCTTGGCGCCGTCGTTGCCTTTGGCCAGCGTCGGGCAGGCTTCCAGGACTTGATCGCGGAAGCAATGGCCTTCACCGAGCAGCAGCAGGCTCTTGTCGTTGAGCAGGGCGGCGTCGATGGAGTGTTTTTGCGTCCACGGGTGCTGGGCCGGCATCAGGACGTAGAACGGCTCGTCATAGAGCTGCAGCGTCAGCACATCGGCTTCGTTGAACGGCAGGGCGATGATGATCGCGTCCAGTTCGCCGTTGCGCAGTTTGTCGCGCAGGACGTGGGTGAAGTTTTCTTCGATGTACAACGGCATCTGCGGGGCGACCCGGTGCAGTTGTGGAATCAGGTGTGGGAACAGGTATGGACCGACGGTGTAGATCGCGCCGACTTTCAGCGGGGCGGTCAGTTGGTTCTTGCCGGCCTGGGCCAGTTCGCGGATGCCTTGGGCCTGTTCCAGGACTTTCTGCGCCTGGGCCACAATGCCTTCGCCGACGGGGGTCAGGCGCACGGCGCTTTTGCTGCGCTCGAAAATCAGCACACCGAGTTCGTCTTCAAGCTTTTTCACGCCCACCGACAGGGTCGGCTGGCTGACGTGGCAACGCTCGGCCGCGTGGCCGAAGTGCTGCTCTTGGGCGAGAGTAACGATGTAGCGTAATTCTGTAAGAGTCATAGCAAGCGTCCATGAAGTTGCGAGCCAAGCATACCGGCTGCAATCGATAGACGCACGTTATCAGACTGAGTGTGTTGGGTGACACAGGGCAATGCAGGTTTGCCGCTGGCAGATAGGCAAAAGGCACTTTTCGGTGCCTTTATGGCTGGATCACGAACCTGTGGGAGCGAGCTTGCTCGCGATAGCGATTTTACAGTCAACGAAAATGTTGAATGTGATGACCTCATCGCGAGCAAGCTCGCTCCCACATTAATCAGCGCCGACGTTCCAGCGAATAAACAAAGGGTGCAACGATTTCGATGGCGCCGTTGTTCAGCATGTTGGCCGGTGGCTTGGGCAGCGGTTGGGCGCGGCGGATCATTTCCAGGGTCGCCCGGTCCAGGTCGGCGTTGCCGGAGAGCCCCACCAGTTCGAATGACAACACGTTACCTTCGCCATCCACCACGAAGCGCAGACGGTTCAACCCTTCCTTGCCCCGTGCCTGTGCGCTGGCCGGGTACTTTTTGTACTTGGCCAGGTGAGCGAGCAGGGCGCCTTGCCAGCTGGCGTTGGCGGCCTGCTGCGCTGGCGACGGCCCCGGTGCCGGTTGAGCGGATTTTTCCGTGGGTGCCTGAGTCGGTTGCGTGTCGCTCGGTTTTTCCTCGGAGGGCTTGTCCTTCGGTGGTTCCGGTTTTTTCTCCACCGGCTTGGGCGGTTGAGGCTTCGGCTTGGGCTTGACCGGTTTTGGCACGGCAATCTCGGCCTTCGGTACTTCAGCCAGTTTAGGAATGGGCAGTTCTTCCACCGGGGCGGGTGGCTGTGGCGGCGTTATCACTTTCGGCGGGGCCGGTGGTGGCGGGGCTGGAACGGGTGCCAACTCGATCATCATCGCCTGCGGTGGCAGCTCGATGGGTGGGCGCGTTGTCCAGTTCAGCGCCAGCGCTATGGCCAGCGCATGGACGCCCAGCACCACGGCCAGGCTCGCGCTATAACGCGTCAGCTTATGGCGCGTGGTGATCATTTCTTGACTGCCGTCTCGAGCCCGACCAGACCTACCTTCAGGTAACCGGCGGCGCGCAGGTTGTCCATCACGCTCATCAGGTCACCGTAGTCCACGCCTTTATCGGCCTGGAAGAAGATCGTCGTGTCTTTCTTGCCCTGGGTTTTGGCGTCGAGTGTGGCGCCGAGCGCTTCGGCCTTCACTTCGTCTTCGCCGAGGAACAGGCGCTGGTCCGCTTTGACACTGAGGAACACCGGCTTCTCTGGCCGTGGCGCCGGTTTGGCGCTGGAGGCGGGCAGGTCGACCTTGATGTCCACGGTGGCGAGCGGGGCCGCCACCATGAAGATGATCAACAGCACCAGCATCACATCGATGAACGGTGTGACGTTGATTTCGTGGTTCTCGACCAGATCGTCGTCTGCGCCTTCTTTCAAATGCAGGCCCATGGCCGATTACCCCACTTTCACCATGTGCGGTTGCGAGACGCGCTCGGGCGGCGTGTGATCGAGGTCACGGCTGACCAGCAACAGGACTTGCGCCGAAGCGTCGGACACCTGCGCCTTGTAACCGGCGATGGAGCGGGCGAAGACGTTGTAGATCACCACAGCTGGAATCGCGGCAACCAGGCCCAGCGCGGTAGCCAGCAGGGCTTCGGCGATGCCGGGTGCCACGACGGCAAGGTTGGTGGTCTGGGTTTTGGCGATGCCGATGAAGCTGTTCATGATGCCCCACACGGTGCCGAACAGACCTACGAACGGCGCGGTGGAGCCGATAGTGGCGAGCACACCGGTGCCGCTGCTCATGTTGCGACCGCAGGCTGCAACCAGGCGCTCAAGGCGGAAGCTGACGCGTTCCTTGATGCCTTCTTTCTCGCGGCTATTGGTCGACAGGCGCATTTCTTCCAGTGCATCGTGCACCAGCAGGTGGGCGAGGGTGCCAGCCTTGGCGGCCGAAGCGCTGGCTTCTTTAAGGGTGGTGGCTTGTTTCAGGTGGGCGATTTCGCTGCGCAGACGACGCTTGGCGCCCATCAACTCGAAGCCCTTGGCGATCCAGATAGTCCAGGTGATGATCGAGGCGATGGCCAGGCCGATCATCACGATTTTCACGATGATGTCGGCGTTCTGGTACATGCCCCACGGCGACAGGTCATGGGCCATGCCCAAGGTGTTGTCGGCTTCGAGGACTTCGGGAGCGTCTTCGGCGTTGGTGGCGACAGCCTGGGCCGGGTCGGTCGCGACCGGAGCAGCGGCAGGTGCGGTGTGATTGGCGGGTGCTGGCGCTTGTGCGTCGGCGAAAGCGGCGACAGGCGCCAGCATCAGGCTGATCAGCAGGGCGGCCATTGCGCTCCAGGCGCGAGGTCGTTTGGTTGGCGAAGCGGGGAATTGATTGCGTGTCATGCTGGCCGGACCTGAGAGAAAAAGGACGGTTAATGTTCTTCCAGGCCACGTAAGGCCGAGAACAAAAGTGGCGGGCATTATTGCAAATAATTCTTGTTAGCAAAAGCGATAGGGTCTCTTTTTTCCTCCATTGCTAGCCGCTGGCCCTTTGCAGACGCTAGTCTTTGTCTTTCCGATGGGAGTTTTCTGATGTCCGCACCCTCTGTATTGATCGCCGGCTGCGGTGATATTGGTAGTCGTCTGGCAACCCGGTTGTTGGCTGCCGGGTGGGAGGTTTATGGTCTGCGGCGTGATATCTCACGCCTGCCCAAGGGGGTGATTGGCGTTGCTGGTGACTTGTTCAATGAAGACTGTCCGGCGACCTGGCCAGTCGGCGCGGTGGATTACCTGGTGTATTGCGCGTCCGCCACCGAGCGTGATGAAGCTGGTTATCGCGCAGCTTATGTGCAGGGCTTGCAGCATGTGCTGAGCTGGCTGAACGACTATGGGCAGGAGCCCAATCGATTGCTGTTTGTTTCCAGCAGCAGTGTTTACGGCCAGCAGGATGGCGAGTGGGTCGACGAGACTTCGCCAGCGATGGCCGCGGGCTACTCAGGACGTTTGATGCTGGAAGCCGAGCAGGTTGCCCTGAACAGTGGCATCCCGGCCAGCATCGTACGTCTGACCGGTATCTACGGTCCGGATCGCGAGTGGTTGTTGACTCAGGTTCGTCGGGGTTATCGCGTCGCGATCGATCCGCCGCTGTATGCCAATCGCATTCATGCCGATGATGCCGCAGGGTTGATGGCGTGCCTGCTGGAGGCGGATGGGCGCGGCGTGGCGCTGGATGATGTCTATATCGGTGTCGACGATGCGCCAGCACCACTTGCCGAGGTGGTGGGCTGGTTGCGCGACTATTTGGGCGTGACGGAATGGGCCGATGACGCGAGCGTGCGGCGCACCGGGAGCAAGCGCTGCAGCAATGCGCGAGCGAAAGCATTGGGCTGGGTGCCGAAGTATCCGAGTTATCGCGAAGGGTATGCCGCCATCCTCGAAGGCCGCTGCTGACTCACAAACACCACAAACAACTGTGGGAGCGAGCAAGCTCGCTCCCACATTGGGTTATGCGTTGCTTACTGCTTTTCGAGCAACCACTTGCGATCACCCGGGGTGAACGAAGGCATCTCGTCCGCCTGCGCAGTGTTCACGGCCTGGAGAATCTCCAGCTCCTTGCCCTTGCGCGCAAAGATCCAGGTGTTGCCCTGGCCGTTCAGTTGCAACCACATGTTGTCGTTGCCACCGCTCATTGACGCGCAATCGCCGGCCAGACACAGCGCATAGCGATCCGCACCTGGCAGGCCTGCAACCTGGCCGTCGGCCTGGAACTGCACGGTGTTGCCTTCACCGGGACCGCTGACGACTTTCCAGCTGCCACCCATGTATGCGGAATACAGTGCGCGTTCGAAACTGGCGCCAATCGGTGCGCCATCCGGCACTTGAATCAGGGCGCGGTCGAAGACTTGTTCAGGCTCGTTATCATTTGCGACCTGGCTCAGTTGTTTGCCATCACGCTTCAGCTCGCTGGCGGAGCTGCCATAAAAGTCGATTTTCCAGGCGCCGGACTCTTCGCCCAGCAGCTTGCCTTCGACATTTTCAAAACCGTTGGTGTAGCGGGCCTGAGCGGCCCTGGTGTTGACGTTCCATTCCAGGTTCGGGCCGTAAGCCTGGAGCGCCTCACGCAGTGGGCCGCCTTTGGAGGCAGCATCAATCGCCGCCTGGTTGATCCAGGTGCCGCTGATATCACGGTCGGCAGGTTTGCTGGCACATCCGCCCAAGAATAGGGCGACCAGCGAGAGAGCTAGCGCAGTGCGCATGGTGAGGTCCTTTCAAGACGCTTTTTATACATACGGCAGCGGCGCAACCTTTGAGGGTTGCGCCGGACGCATTACTCGATGACCAGAATGGCATCCATTTCAACCTGCGAACCCTTTGGCAGGGCCGCTACGCCGATGGCGGCGCGGGCAGGGTATGGCTGGTCAAAGTACTTGCCCATGATTTCGTTGACCTTGGCGAAGTGGCTCAGGTCGGTGAGGAAAATGTTCAGTTTGACGATGTCTTTGAACGAACCACCGGCGGCTTCAGCCACGGCCTTGAGGTTCTCGAACACCTGGACGGTCTGGGCTTCGAAGCCTTCGACCAGTTCCATGGTTTTTGGGTCCAGAGGGATTTGACCCGACATGTAAACGGTGTTGCCAGCCTTGATCGCCTGGGAGTAAGTACCGATGGCAGCCGGGGCCTTGTCGCTGGTGATAACAGTCTTGGTCATGTATGACTCCTTGTAATGGGTGGGCTACGCACGCATGCGGGTGATGCGAATCACCCCGGTCAGGGCGCGCAGTTTCTTGATTACGCGGGCCAGGTGCACACGGTCGTGCACGCTGACCACCAGTTGGACCACGCTGATGCGACCATCGCGTTCGTCCATGCTGATTTTCTCGATATTGCCGTCGGCGGCATTGACGCTGCTGGCCAGCAGCGCAATCAGGCCGCGCTGGTGTTCCAGCTCGACGCGCAGTTCGACGTTGAATTCACCGGTAACATCCTTGGCCCACGAGAGCTGGATGCATTTTTCCGGGTTGTGGCGGATTTCGCTGATGTTGCGGCAGTTGTCCAGGTGCACGACCATGCCTTTGCCTGCCGACAAGTGGCCGACAATCGGGTCGCCCGGGATCGGCGTGCAGCACTTGGCGTAGCTGAGCACCAGGCCTTCGGTGCCGCGAATGGCCAGCGGACCTTCCGCGCTTGGCAGCTGTTCGCCTTCGCCGAGCAGGCGGCGGGCGACCACATAAGCCATGCGATTGCCCAGGCCGATGTCTTCGAGCAGGTCTTCGATCAGTTCGAGGCGATACTCGGCGAGCATCGCTTTGACGCGCTCGGCCGCAACCTTCTCCAGGGAGCTGTCGAACCCGTTGAGGACCTTGTTCAACAGGCGTTCGCCGAGGCTGATGGACTCGGAGCGGCGTTGCAGTTTCAGCGCGTGGCGAATGTGCGTACGTGCCTTGCCGGAGACCACGAAGTTGAGCCACGCCGGGTTCGGCCGTGCGCCGGGGGCGCTGACGATCTCGACCGTGGAGCCGCTTTGCAGTGGCTCGGACAGCGGTGCGAGACGACGATTGATCCGGCAGGCAATGCAGCTGTTGCCCACGTCAGTGTGTACCGCGTACGCGAAGTCGACTGCCGTGGAGCCTTTGGGCAGCTCCATGATCCGGCCTTTAGGCGTGAACACATAGACCTCGTCCGGGAACAGGTCGATCTTCACGCTTTCAATGAATTCCAGCGAATTGCCGGCGCGTTGCTGCATTTCCAGCACGCCTTTGACCCACTGACGGGCGCGGGCGTGAGTGCTCTTGGGTTGCTCGTCGCCGCTGGATTTGTACAGCCAGTGGGCGGCGATGCCGTTGTTGGCCATCTCTTCCATTTCACGGGTACGGATCTGGATCTCGATCGGAACACCGTGCATGCCGAACAGCGTAGTGTGCAGCGACTGATAGCCGTTGGCCTTGGGGATCGCGATGTAATCCTTGAAGCGCCCCGGCAACGGTTTGTACAAATTATGTACAGCACCCAGCACGCGGTAGCAGGTGTCGACCTTGTCGACGATGATCCGGAACGCGTACACGTCCATGATCTCGTTGAAGGCCCGACGTTTGCCGCGCATTTTCTTGTAGATGCCGTAGAGGTGTTTCTGGCGACCGCTGACTTCACCCTGGATTTCGTCGATGGCCAGGCAGTGGCTGAGGGACTCTTCGATCTTGTTGACGATTTCCTTGCGATTGCCCCGGGCGCGTTTGACCGCCTGGTAGATTCGCGCGGAACGCATCGGGTGCATCGCCTTGAAGCCGAGGTCTTCGAATTCTATGCGGATGGCGTGCATGCCCAGCCGGTTGGCAATGGGTGCGTAGATTTCGAGGGTTTCCTTGGCGATGCGCCGGCGTTTTTCGCCTGACAGCACCTCCAGCGTGCGCATGTTGTGCAGGCGGTCGGCCAGCTTGACCAGGATCACGCGAATGTCGCGTGCCATGGCCATGGCCATTTTCTGGAAGTTTTCCGCCTGGGCTTCGGCTTTGGTCTCGAAGTTCATCTGGGTCAGTTTGCTGACCCCGTCGACCAGTTCGGCCACGGTTTCGCCGAACTGCGCTTGTAGCGCTTCCTTGGCAATACCGGTGTCTTCGATCACGTCATGCAGCATCGCAGCCATCAGGCTCTGATGGTCCATGTGCATGTCGGCAAGAATATTCGCAACCGCGAGTGGGTGCGTGACGTACGCTTCGCCGCTACGGCGGCGCTGGCCGTCGTGGGCTTGTTCGGCGTAGAAGTACGCTCGGCGGACCAGGTTGACCTGGTCCTTGCCGAGGTAGGCCGATAAGCGATCGGCGAGGGCGTCTATGCTCGGCATGATGACTCCTGCCGTTCGCTGTGACCCCGCGCCGTGCTACGTCGACCAGGCATAGTTTTAGACGGCCTCGTTGGACTCGTCCTCGAACGCTGCGAACAGCGGTTCGTCTTCGACGATTTCAGCATTGGCGATGAACTCGTAGCTCATCAGGCCTTCAGCGATTTCACGCAGCGCTACAACGGTAGGCTTGTCGTTTTCCCACTGTACCAGTGGCTCTTTGCCGCCGGTGGCCAGTTGACGGGCACGCTTGGTGGACAGCATGACCAGTTCAAAACGGTTTTCCACGTGGTTCAGGCAGTCTTCAACGGTTACGCGGGCCATGGTATTCCTCGGAGCGAATGCAATATGCGCGCTGCCCGGGTGGGCGAGCGGACTCAACAGTTTAAAAAATCACCAGCGATTAGGGAAGCGCTGATTTTTTGACCAGCCCCTTCAGCGCGCTGCAAGTGCCAATGTAAAGCCCTTGCAGCGGTTTTGGGAAGTGCTGTTTAGCCGAGCAATTCAGCCAAAAGTTTTCCGTTGCGCTGCTGCTGGCGCTTCTGATGCAACTGATTGGCACGGAAAATCGCCTTCAAATCGTCCAGTGCATGGGCGAAATCGTCGTTGATGATCAGGTAGTCGTAGTCGACGTAGTGGCTCATTTCGCTGACGGCTTCGCGCATCCGGCCTTCGATGACCTCGTCGCTGTCCTGGCCGCGATTGTTCAGACGCTGATGCAAGGCTTGCAGAGACGGCGGCAGAATGAAGATCGAACGGGCCTGGGGCATCAATTTGCGCACTTGCTCTGCACCTTGCCAGTCGATTTCCAGAATCAGGTCGTGACCTTCGTCCAGGGTCTGCTGCAGATGGCTTTGCGAAGTGCCGTAGAGGTTGCCGAACACTTCGGCGCGCTCGAGGAAATCCCCGTGTTCGATCATCTTCACGAATTCGCTGCGTTCGACGAAGTGATAATTCACGCCGTTCACTTCACCGGGGCGCATGGCACGGGTGGTGTGGGAGACCGAGACGCGGATCTCCTGATCTGCGTCGGTCAGGGCCTTGACCAGGCTGCTCTTGCCCGCGCCAGAAGGGGCGGAAATGATGTACAGGGTGCCGGTGCTGTGGGTCATGTCGGGTTTGCCTTACTCAATATTCTGCACTTGTTCGCGCATCTGCTCGATCAACACTTTGAGGTTGACCGCCGCTTGGGTGCTACGCGGGTCGAAGGCTTTGGAGCCCAGTGTGTTGGCTTCGCGGTTGAGTTCCTGCATCAGGAAGTCCAGGCGCCGACCGGCAGCGCCGCCGGATTTGAGCACCCGACGAACCTCGATGATGTGAGTGCTCAGGCGATCCAGTTCTTCGGCGACGTCGCTCTTCTGAGCGAGCATGACCATTTCCTGTTCCAGTCGCTGCGGGTCCATCTCGGCTTTCATGTCGGCGAAGCGGTCGAGGACTTTCTGGCGCTGAGTCGCAAGCATCTGTGGGACCAGCTCGCGCAGGGTGACCACGTCTTCTTCAATGGAGGTCAGGCGATCGTTGATCAATCGCGCCAGCTCGGCGCCTTCGCGTTCACGGCCGGCCTTGAGTTCTTTCAGGCCTGCGTTGAACAACGCCAGTGCTTCGGCATTCAGTGCTTGCGGGTCGGTGGCGTCGCCCACGAGTACGCCAGGCCAGGCCAGGACTTCGAGTGGATTGAGTGCGGCCGGGTTCTTGATCAGGCTGGCGATCGTCTCGGCGGCCGCGACCAATTGCGCGGCGCGCTCGCGGTCCACTTGCAGTGGCTTGTCGGTATTTTCTTCGGTGAAGCGCAGGGTGCATTCGAGCTTGCCCCGGGAGATGCCCTGGCGCAGGGCTTCGCGGACCGCGCCTTCGAGGTCGCGAAACGACTCCGGTAGACGCACGTGCGGCTCCAGGTAGCGGCTGTTGACCGAGCGCAGTTCCCAGCTCAGGGTGCCTTGGGCGCCGGCTTTTTCGACGCGGGCGAAGGCGGTCATGCTGTGCACCATGGAGGTACCTCGCAATGCAGGTCCATGCGTTACTGAAAGTTTCGCGGACCCGCTATCTGTGAATTAAAGCCGACAGGCAGCAAAGGCGCAGGATTGTAGCGCAGTGGGGGGGATGCGCCCAAACACACGGTGTGACAGAGGGCTGCAGGCCGTCGGCAAAGCGCTGTTCTAAGCTCAAGATTAAGCCTTCAATCGTCGGGCGGATTTTTTAGAAGTGCCCAGTCTTGGTCGGCGGCTCTATAATGCTCGGCAGTTTTCCGTCCCCGTACAGGTATTCCCTATGAAACGTCCAAGTGGTCGCGCTGCCGATCAGCTCCGCTCGATCCGCATTACCCGCAACTACACCAAACACGCCGAGGGATCTGTACTGGTCGAGTTTGGTGATACCAAAGTCATCTGCACCGTCAGCGTCGAAAACGGTGTGCCGCGTTTCCTGAAAGGTCAGGGCCAAGGCTGGTTGACCGCCGAATACGGCATGCTGCCGCGCGCCACCGGCGAGCGTAACCAGCGTGAAGCGAGCCGCGGCAAACAAGGTGGTCGTACCCTGGAAATCCAGCGTCTGATCGGTCGTTCCCTGCGTGCATCCCTGGACATGTCTAAACTGGGCGACGTCACCCTTTACGTCGACTGCGACGTGATTCAGGCTGATGGCGGCACTCGCACCGCGTCCATCACCGGTGCCATGGTTGCACTGGTTGACGCCTTGAAAGTGATCAAGAAACGCGGCGGCCTGAAAGGCGGTGACCCGCTGAAGCAAATGATCGCCGCCGTTTCGGTCGGCATGTACCAAGGCGAGCCTGTGCTCGACCTCGACTACCTGGAAGACTCGGCTGCCGAGACTGACCTGAACGTGGTGATGACCAGCACGGGCGGTTTCATCGAAGTTCAGGGCACCGCCGAAGGTGCGCCGTTCCAGCCGGAAGAACTGAGCGCGATGCTGGAACTGGCGAAGAAAGGCATGAGCGAGATCTTCGAACTGCAGAAGGCTGCACTGGCCGACTGACTGGATCGTTCCACGTAAGGAGGATGCCATGAGTGACGAGCAACAGCCGCTTCCCACACCGAGCCAGGAGGTTCGTCAGTGGGCAATGTTTTGTCACTTGTCCGCCTTGCTGGGGATCTGGGTTCCCTTTGGCACGCTGATCGGTCCGCTGATTCTCTGGCAGATGAAGCGCGAGATGGACCCGTTCATCGATGCGCAGGGCAAGGAGGCGCTGAATTTTCAGATCACTGTCGCCATTGCCTCCGCCATTTGCTTGCTGTTGATGGTGGTGATCGTCGGGTTTTTCCTGTTCGGTCTGGTCGCGATCGGTGCGCTGGTGCTGGCGATCATTGGCGGCGTGAAGGCCAATGAAGGGCTGCCTTACCGGTATCCCTTCACCTGGCGGTTGATCAAATAACGATCAACTGTAGGAGCGAGCAAGCTCGCTCCTACATGGGAAAATCAGCGTGCACAAAGAACCGCCAGCAATCAGGCTGTGTGAAAACTCGGTCCGCCGCGATCAAAAACAAATGCCCCGACTTTTCGGGGCATTTATTTTTGTGAAATTCAATTAACTTCTCGAGCCGTGTACGAGGGTTGCCATTAGCTCTTACACTTTTAGTCACAACTGCACAGCTTCAGTCCGGCCTATATGTTTGGCATTGAGACTTGTCGGTTGATAAAGTTGCCATAAGTAATATTTATTCAGAAATATTTCGATATATTCAGACCATTGATGGTCCTTGAATCTAAAAAACAATCAGTGTTGAGACGATCAACCTGTTCAAGAGGCGTGTCCAGGTAAAAAGTTCGCCCCTGAATATATATCCAAGAATATCCCAATGATTCAGCTCGATTTTTATGGAACACTTGTGGCCGCCTCTTTAGTACTGTTACTGGGGCGCGGACTGGTCACACGAATCGGTTTTTTACGCAGTTACAATATCCCTGAGCCTGTAGCAGGCGGTCTGGTGGTGGCTCTGCTTCTCCTGGCTTTGCGGGGATTTGATTTCGAAGTCCGATTTGACACCTCGCTGCAAACTCCCCTGATGTTGGCTTTTTTTGCCACCATCGGCTTGAGTGCAGACTTTGCCAGCCTGAAGAAAGGCGGGCGCGTAGTAGGGATCTTTCTTCTGGCGGTGATCGGGCTTCTGGTGGTCCAGAATGCCATGGGCATCGGCCTCGCAAAGGCCTTGGGGCTCGATCCGTTGATGGGCCTGTTGACGGGCTCGATTACGTTGTCTGGCGGTCACGGTACCGGCGCTGCATGGGGAGCGACGTTCAGCGAGAAGTTTGGTCTGGCTTCCGCCTCCGAACTCGCGATGGCCTCTGCTACGTTTGGCTTGGTGCTGGGTGGTTTGATTGGTGGTCCGGTCGCTCGCCTGCTCATCAAACGTGTCCAGACACCCGGTTGCCAGAAAGATAAGCCGCGTCTGCCGAAGGGCTTTGAGCAGCCAAACAAAGAGCGCTCGATCACGCCGTTTTCGTTTATCGAGACGCTCGCCCTGATCGCCGTCAGTCTGATGGCAGGCTCCCTCTTGAATGGCCTGCTCCACGGAACTGCATTTGAGTTGCCGACGTTCGTATGTGTCTTGTTCGTGGGTGTGGTCTTACGCAACGGCCTTTCCGCACTTGGCTTGTATCAGGTGTTTGAGCGTGAAGTTTCCGTGTTGGGGAATGTCAGCTTATCGCTGTTTCTGGCGATCGCTCTGATGTCGCTCAAACTGTGGGATCTGGCAGCACTGGCGTTACCGATCTTTATCATCCTGGCCGCGCAAGCGTTGGTCATGGCGCTGTTTGCGATTTTCGTGACATTCAGAATGATGGGCAGCAACTACGATGCGGCAGTTCTGGCGGCAGGGCACTGCGGTTTTGGACTGGGGGCCACGCCAACGGCCATCGCTAACATGCAAGCGGTGACGCAACGTTACGGACCTTCGCAGATAGCGTTCCTGGTGGTGCCAATGGTGGGGGCTTTCTTCATCGACATCATTAATGTCATCGTGATCAAGTTGTACTTGGCACTGCCGTTTTTCGCCGCTGCTTGAAGGTATAACGCATAAGAAAAATGCCCATATCTTTCGATATGGGCATTTTCGTCCACCGGTCAGCAGGTTTTCGTGTCAGCGAAAACTAGATGGTCAGCGTCCAGTCGTAATCCACGATAAGCGGTGCATGCTGCGAGAAACGTGGTTGACGTGGCAAACGTGCGCTGCGAACGAAACGACGCAGGCCCGGAGTCAACAGCTGATAGTCGAAGCGCCAACCGAGGTTGAGCATTTCCGCCTGTTCGTTGTCCGGCCACCAGCTGTACTGGTCACCTTCACGGCTGACTTCGCGCAGGGCATCGACATAGCCCATGTTGCCGACAATCTCGTCCATCCAGGCCCGTTCAGGTGCCAGGAATCCAGGGGATTGCTGGCTGTCGCGCCAATTCTTGATATCCAGCTTCTGTTGCGCCACGTACAGCGAGCCACAGTAAATGTACTCGCGACGTTTGCGTCGCTGTTTATCCAGATAACGGGCGAAGTCGTCCATTAGCTTGAACTTCTGGTTCAAGTCTTCATCGCCATTCTGCCCCGAAGGGAGCAGCAAGGTCGCGATGCTGACCTTATCGAAATCGGCTTGCAGGTAGCGCCCGTAGCGGTCGGCCGTCTCGAAGCCGAGACCGCTGATGACTGCCTTCGGTTGCAACCGCGAATACAAAGCCACGCCACCCTGGGCGGGAACTTCGGCTTCGCAGGCATAAAGGAAGTAGCCATCCAGTTGGAAGGCTGGATCGTCCAGTTCAAAGGCGGAGGCGCGGGTGTCCTGCAGGCAGATGACGTCGGCATTCTGTGCTTGCAGCCAACTGAGCAAACCTCGCTCCACTGCAGCCTGAATACCATTGACGTTCACACTGATGATCCGCATAAATGGCCCCAAAAATCGCGTGCGTGTATGATACACGGCGTCAACCTAATTAGCTAAATCCGTGGTATTTGGGGTTTTTTTCATGCAAGCGTATCAGCGCGATTTCATTCGTTTTGCCATTGATCGTGGCGTTTTGCGCTTCGGTGAGTTCACCCTGAAGTCCGGGCGTACCAGTCCATACTTCTTCAATGCCGGCCTGTTCAACTCAGGTTCGGCCCTGGCGCAGCTAGGTCGTTTCTACGCGGCAGCTATCGTCGAGAGCGGCATTTCCTTCGACGTACTGTTCGGTCCGGCCTACAAAGGCATCCCGTTGGCCGCGACCACCGCCGTGGCGCTGGCCGAACACCATGGCCGTGATTTGCCATGGTGCTTCAACCGCAAGGAAGCCAAGGCCCACGGCGAAGGCGGTAGCCTGGTCGGCGCCCCGCTGACTGGCGACGTGTTGATCATCGACGACGTGATCACTGCGGGCACCGCGATCCGTGAAGTGATGCAGATCATTGCTTCCCAGGACGGCGCCAAGGCTGCCGGCGTACTGATCGCTCTCAACCGTCAGGAGCGTGGCAACGGCGAGTTGTCGGCCATCCAGGAAGTGGAGCGCGATTTCGGTATTCCGGTGATCAGCATTGTTTCGCTGAATCAGGTACTGGAGTTCCTGGCGGACGATCCGCAGCTCAAGCAGCATTTGCCTGCCGTCGAAGCCTACCGCGCCCAATTCGGCGTCTAAAGAAAAGGCCCTGTGAGAACAGGGCCTTTTTGTGAGTGCTAGTATCTGGGTAGCTGTTATTCCCGTAGTTGCAAGGCGCGCAATAAGGCATCAATCTGCCCGAAAGCGTCCTGTTGCCACTGATCTGGTGTGCGATCTCCTAGGATTTGGCTGTCTTCGACGAAACGTCTTACTGAGGTCGGGCCGTAACCCTCGGCGATATCGAACTTTTCGCAAATGAACAGAAAACCCTGTTCGCCACTTCCCGTTTCAAGTACTGGTCGACACTCTTCTGCAAGTGCTTCTATGCCTCCGGGATAATTGCGAACGCAGTAGTAGATGTCGTATGCGTCCTTCTGTTTATGCCTTCCGTTCAGGGCATGTCCCTTCATCGCAAGCAGTGCGGGGATCGAGCATACAGCGACCTCGACACGATTTTTGCCGCCCGTAGGCATGGGGCCTTCAATTGCAACCATCTGATAGAAACGCATGGCCAAGTCGGCGCCGTCGGCGCGTTGAACTGCAAAGTCGTTGAGAATGGGTGGCTTGTTTTGGATGATTTCGGCGTCGCGCGGCATCAAGAAATCCACTATCACATCTATCGCAGCTCCACCGTCCTGCACGGGAACCTGGCGAATTAGTTGGAATCGTCGAAGTTCTCCTCTTTGCTCGTACCCATTGCCCATCAGTGCTTCGATCAATGTCGCATACTCGCCATCACCGAGAGCCTCTGCGTCCAGGCTCAGATCGACATCAAGGGTGCCAACATGTTGCATATCGTCATTCGCAAGCAGAAGCCACGGCACCGCTCCACCGATCACTGCAAACTTGCCTCTGAAGGAACCAAGAATTTGACCCATTTCGACTAATACCGCCTTTACCGCAGTTGTCGTTCTGTTGTCATAATCTGAAGCGGATTGAGGCTCTTGGGGTACTAACGGGGCCATGTCAATTTTTCCTGTCGTAGATGCTCGGCGGCTTCCTTTCCGCGCTCTCCTGCAACGGATAGATCCAGATAGGTCTGAACTGGACTGGTGCATATGGCGCCCAGCGCGGTTTCAACGGTGTCCAGTAGAAGTCCTTCGTCCTTGGGTAAAGTGATCACTACGTTTTCTCCCTTTGATGCAGGAACCAACTGTAATGCTTTGACCAATTTCTCTAAACCTTGAATGTCCGCATAAAAGTAATTCGTGCTGACTCGAGCATAGGGCGCGAGCCATTGAGCGGCAGAAAATGAGGAAAAAAGCGCGTGTCCGTTGCTCCTTTCTCCAATAGCGCTCCGCGCCGTATTTTCCAATGCGCTGCCGTGTAAGGTGGTATAGAACTTTTTACGGTCCCCTGATGGAGGCTCGTATGTTTCGACCCATGCATCCAAAAGGGCTTGAGGGTCGGATAGACATACACCCTCGTTTGTTGCTCTTGCCCATTCTCGATTCAGCAGCGCTGTGCGGACATTGCTGACTTGACCCAGACTCGCTCCGGCAGCTTCGGAAAGTTCCATCACCCGCCAGGCTCGGTCCGGGTCCCGAAGCATCATACGAATGATCTGAGCTGATTTTGGTTTAAAGAGAGACTTCAGTTCCCTGTTCTCCGAGGGTGGCCTGTCAGCAACTTGGTGATCAATGAATACACCATCGAACGAAATCCAGGAATTGCCCTCCAGGTCCAGATACCCCACACCTTTTTCCCGACACGCTTGTCTGGCAACGGGTGAAAGATAAGGTGCGACCACGATAGGCGTAGCCTCGGTGTTCTGCTCGTTCACGTAGTCGCGAAGTTGAAGTATGGCTGCGTTTATGAATCTGGGCTGGCCACTTGCTTTCACCTCGCAGACCAGAGAGTGCGATTTCCCTGATGTGTTTATCTCGACAATGAAGTCGGGCGTCCAGGCTTTTGAAAGCGGTGTAGATTTCAGGCTTTTAATCTCAAGAATCGGTACTTTGCTCAGGAGGTTTCGCAGCGCGTCTCTTGAGTGTATTTCGAGCTCTTTCATTGATTTAACCCTTTTCAACGAATGCTGAAAATAGCCATTTGGGTGAAAATTGTCGAGAATTTTCACCCCGCATGATGATTTCAGTGAATGTTGAAAGCAGGGTAAATATTGAAATATGAAAAACGGATGTGCTGCTAGCCCAGCTTCCGCCATTTATCGATGAGCCGCACAGCGAGCCATACATTGAACAATGCAAACACCAGCAACGCCAGGACGACGAACACATAAAGCGTACGATCCACGTCGAAATCCCACAGATCCAGCGTGCTGCTGCCCATGATTCTCACAGCAGCAGGAAGGTTGACGTAAAACAGCGCCAGGAAGGCGCTGGTCAGAGGGAGAGCGCAGCCGAACAAAACGTTCGTTACCTTTTTCCGGCTACGTTTTCTGGCGAGCAGGCCAGATTGGCTTTCATCCAGCTCCAGTGCCTCATGCAGCCTCGGCCAGGCAAGGTTGAACATGAAGGTGGTCAGGGTCAGCAGCAAGCCAATGACCGCGACGACGTCACTGAATGGCATTCAAGCCCAGTGTCTGGCACAACAGCGCGTGGGAATCTTCGCTGATCTCGAACTGCCCGGCGCTGCCTTTGCGCTTGATGATCGGTTTGAAAGTCGGCTCGTTTTGCGTGATCAGCATGTTCAGCTCGTCGCGGATGACATCCGAGCTGATTACCACCAGATAAACTGTTTGCGCGTGTTCCGCAGACTCGATTACGGCTCGCATGCTGTGCTGCAGAATCTCGTCCAGCTGATTGCGGAAGCGTGAAACCGTGTTTTTCAGCAAGGTTTTGCTTTGGCTTTGGGTCAGCTGGAAAATCGTTGAAATCTGAGACTCGGTTGGCAATGTCTGCCCAAAGTAGCTTTGAATCAGATACAGCAGGCGATCCTGCTTCGCTTCATCTGCGCGACTCGGCATGCCGCCTTCTACCAGCATTTTCAGGTATTCGGTCAGGCTCGCCTTGGCAATACGCTGTAAGGCATGAGCAATTTCCGTGTCGGAAATCTTCAGGGTCTTTTTGACCGGTTCCTTTTGCTCCTGCTCGAAAGCCTGGGCGTCGATCGTGAACGAGATCTGCATGGCTCAGTACCTCCGAGGTTATTTTTTGCTGGAAGGGCTGGACGTTTCGGCCTGTTTGATTCCGTTGGATTTCTCGGTTTTCTCTGGATAGGGATCAATCACGGCGTCGCCCTGGCCGGTCAGAACTTTCCATCCATTGCGCGCGTGCGTCGATACCTGGTACTGAGGGCAGGGGGGATCGAAGTTTTCGCCTGATTTGAATACTGATGTCCGCAATCCACGCATTCAAAGGTGCCCGCTGAAACATCGCTGCCGTAAGGAACGTAATCTTTTTGCATGGGTGGATCTCCTGTGGATACAGGGAAGATCCTATGCGGACTAATGCTTGTGGGATGTCGGACGTTTCTCTTAGTTGAGTCGGACGTTTCCTGCACGCATAAAAAAGATCGCAGACTTCATCGGCGCCTACGGAACATTCCTACTTCCGTAAAGGCTAAAGAAAGCTGCGATCTTTTGATGTTCTTGAATCAGTGACGCTTGCGATTGCTGATCAATGTACCCACACCGGTATCGGTGAAGATCTCCAGCAGGATCGCATTCGGTACCCGACCGTCGATGATCAACGAGCTGCCCACGCCGCCCTGAACGGCTTCCAGCGCGCAACGGATCTTTGGCAGCATGCCGCCGTAGATGGTGCCGTCGGCGATCAACTCGTCGACCTGCTGGGTGGTCAGGCCGGTCAGGACCGTGCCTGACTTGTCCATCAGGCCGGCAATGTTGGTCAACAGCATCAGCTTCTCGGCTTTCAGCGCTTCGGCCACCTTGCCTGCCACCAGGTCGGCGTTGATGTTGTACGACTCGCCGTTGGCGCCTACACCAATCGGCGCTATCACCGGAATGAAGTCACCTTTGACCAGCAAGTTCAGCAGATCGGTGTTGATCCCGACCACTTCGCCAACCTGGCCGATGTCGATGATTTCCGGTTGGGTCATCTCCGGCGTCTGGCGGGTCACGGTGAGCTTTTTCGCGCGAATCAGCTCAGCGTCTTTACCGGTCAGGCCGATGGCACTGCCGCCATGACGGTTGATCAGGTTGACGATGTCCTTGTTCACCTGGCCGCCGAGGACCATTTCCACCACGTCCATGGTCTGCGCGTCAGTCACGCGCATACCGTCGATGAAGTGGCTCTCGATCGACAGACGCTTGAGCAGGTCGCCGATTTGCGGGCCGCCACCGTGAACCACCACCGGATTGATGCCGACGGCTTTCATCAGCACGATATCGCGGGCGAAGCCGGTCTTCAGCTCCTCGCTTTCCATTGCGTTGCCGCCGTACTTGATCACCAGTGTCTTGCCGACATAGCGGCGAATGTAAGGCAGCGCTTCGGACAGGACCTTGGCGGTGTTGGCGGCGGCTTCGCGTTCGAGGGTCATTCAGGGCTCCGGCACTTCGGTAAAAGGCGCTTCAATTAATCAAAATGGTAGTTGGAGATCAGGTGCAACACGCTTCAACTGGACTTTGAAAACGTCCTTGATGCGTTGCAATTCCGCCTCGTCATCAGCCTCGAAACGCAGCACCAGCACCGGTGTGGTGTTGGACGCGCGCACCAGGCCCCAGCCTTTGGCGTAGTCGACTCGCACGCCGTCGATGGTGGTCAGGTCGGCGCCTTCCCCCCACTTCGCGTCGTGCAATGCATCAATGATGCTGAATTTGCTCTCTTCGGTCACATGGATATTGATTTCCGGCGTAGAAATATCGTTCGGGAAGGTCGCAAACAATTCTTCCGCCGAGGATTTTTCCTTGCTGAGGATTTCCAGCAGCCGTGCGGCGCTGTAAATGCCGTCGTCGAAACCGAACCAGCGCTCCTTGAAGAAGATGTGCCCGCTCATTTCGCCGGCCAACAGCGCGCCGGTTTGTTTCATTTTCTTTTTGATCAACGAGTGACCGGTTTTCCACATCAGTGGGCGACCGCCGTATTCCTTGATCAGTGGTGTCAGGCGGCGGGTGCATTTGACGTCGAAAATGATCTCCGCGTCGGTGTTGCGCGCGAGTACGTCGCGGGCGAACAGCATCAGCAAGCGGTCCGGGTAGACGATGCTGCCGGTGTTGGTCACTACGCCCACGCGATCGCCGTCGCCGTCGAAGGCCAGGCCGATGTCGGCGTTGGTTTCCCTGACCTTGGCGATCAGGTCCACGAGATTTTCAGGCTTGCCCGGATCCGGGTGATGGTTCGGGAAGTTGCCGTCGACTTCGCAGAACAGCGGAATGACTTCGCAGTTCAATGCTTCGATGAGTTGCGGGGCGATCACGCCGGCAGCGCCGTTGCCGCAGTCGACCACCACCTTCAGGCGGCGGGCGAGTTTGATGTCCTGGACGATTTCGGTGTTGTAGCGATCGAGAATCTCGACCTGGGTGATGCTGCCCTTACCGCTGCTCAGATTGTTGGTCTTGAGGCGTTCGTGCAGGGCCTGGATCTGTTCGTTGGCCAGGGTATCGCCAGCGATGACGATCTTGAAACCGTTGTAGTTCGACGGGTTGTGACTGCCGGTGAGCATCACTCCGGACTTGCCTGCCAGTACGTTGGCGGCGTAGTACAGCGCAGGCGTTGGCACCAGGCCAACGTCACTGACGTGGCAGCCGCTGTCGGCCAGGCCTTTGATCAATTGCTCCACCAGTTCCGGGCCGGAGAGGCGGCCGTCGCGGCCAACGGATACGTTCGGTTCGTCCTGGGCCAGGCTCTGGGAGCCGATGGCGCGACCGAGCCAATAAGCGGTTTCAGCGTTCAGAAATTCCGGGACAGTGCCGCGAATGTCATAGGCGCGGAAGATGCTGTCGGGGAATTTGGGTACGAGTTGGGCTGGGCTGCTCATTACTGGAAATGCTCCATCTTGAAGGTGGCTGGACCTGGCGGCGAAATACTCGTCGGCCGGCTCAAACTGAAGGGTATGACGGCGTTTTCCACTGAGAGTTCGTGGTGCGAAAAGGCCATGACACCGACGCCGGCGAGTATTTGACCAGCCAATGCCTTGATTTTCAGTGGTAAACCTTCCAGGTGACGTCTGTGCAATCTTCAGTTCAAAACCTGTGGGAGCGAGCTTGCTCGCGATAGTGGACTGGCAGGGGGCACCTTTGTCGAATGTGCAGCCGTCATCGCGAGCAAGTTCGCTCCCACAAAGTCATCAATGGCTGCCGGAGTGCCCGAAACCGCCCACGCCGCGCTCGGTTTCAACGAACTCTTCGACCATCTCAAAGTGTGCTTGAACCACCGGCACCAGCACCAGCTGAGCCAGACGCTCGCCCACCACCATGTTGAAATCGGTCTGGCCACGGTTCCAGCACGAGACCATCAGCGGCCCCTGGTAATCGGAGTCGATCAAACCGACCAGATTGCCCAGTACGATGCCGTGTTTATGGCCCAGACCTGAGCGCGGCAAAATCAGCGCCGCCAAACCCGGGTCGCCGATATAGACGGACAGGCCGGTCGGGATCAGCACGGTTTCGCCCGGCTTGATCACGGTGTCTTTTTCCAGCATGGCGCGCAGGTCGAGGCCGGCGGAGCCTGGTGTGGCGTACTGCGGCAGCGGGAATTCGCTGCCGATGCGAGGGTCGAGGATCTTGGCTTGCAAAGCGTGCATGTAAATTAAACCTGGTTCAGACGTTCGGCGATAAAAGTGACCAGTTGTCGAGCAATCTTGCTCTTGCTGGTCTGGGCGAAAAGTGTGGCGTGTAACTGACGGTCGATCACGCTGCAGGCGTTTTCTTCGCTGTTGAAGCCAATGCTCGGGTTGGCGACGTCGTTGGCGACGATCAAATCGAGGTTCTTGTCTTTCAATTTGCGGGCCGCGTAATCGAGCAAGTGTTCGGTTTCGGCGGCAAAACCGACACTGAACGGACGGTCGGGGCGCGTGGCGATGGTGGCCAGGATGTCCGGGTTGCGCACCATCTGTAGCAACAAGCCGTCACCGTTCGTAGGGTCTTTCTTCAATTTCTGTGGGGCCACGACTTCTGGGCGGTAATCCGCGACCGCTGCCGAAGCGATAAACAGGTCGCAAGGGATCGCGGCTTCACACGCGGCGAGCATGTCGCGGGCGCTCACCACGTCGATGCGCGTCACGCGATCCGGGGTCGGCAGGTGCACCGGGCCAGTGATCAGGGTCACGCGGGCACCGGCTTCCACCGCGGCTTCGGCCAGGGCAAAGCCCATTTTACCGGAGCTGTGGTTGGTGATGTAGCGCACCGGATCGATGTTTTCCTGGGTCGGGCCGGCGGTGATCAATACGTGTTTGCCGGTCAGTGCCTGGCGCTGGAAGCAATCTGCCGCGCACTGTGCGAGGTCGGTGGCTTCGAGCATGCGGCCCATGCCGACGTCACCACAGGCCTGGCTGCCGGAGGCCGGGCCGAAGACTTTCAATTCGCGGCTTTCGAGGGTTTGCAGATTGGCCTGGGTCGCCGGATCGCGCCACATGGCCTGGTTCATCGCCGGGGCAACGGCGACCACCGCGTCGGTGGCCAGCACCAGCGTGGTCAGCAGGTCGTCGGCAATGCCTTGGGCCAGACGGGCGATCAAGTCGGCGGTGGCGGGGGCGATCAGCACCAGGTCGGCCCATTTGGCCAGCTCGATGTGGCCCATCGCAGCTTCAGCCGCCGGGTCCAGCAGGTCGAGGTGGACCGGGTGCCCGGACAGCGCCTGCATGGTCAATGGTGTAATGAACTCGCTGCCGCCACGGGTCATGACCACGCGCACTTCGGCGCCCTGATCGATCAGGCGACGGACCAGGTCGGCGCTTTTGTAGGCAGCGATGCCGCCGCCTACGCCCAGAACGATGCGTTTCCGATACAGCCGCTGCATAGGCCTGCCTTTCAATTCGATGGTGGCTGCATGGCGATACCCCCTCCCCAGGGATGAAATCGCCAGCAAAAAAGATGGGCTACGATATCACAGCGACCGCTACGGAGCAGCGGCGCCCACACGACAAGGAGGTGCTATGAGTATTCGCGATTGGCCGGCGGCCGAGCGGCCGCGGGAGAGGCTGCTGGAGTTAGGCTCGGCGAGTCTTTCGGACGCCGAACTGCTGGCGATTTTTTTACGTACCGGTGTATCCGGCAAAAGCGCAGTGGACCTGGCGCGACACCTGTTGAATCAGTTCGGCAGCCTGCGGTCGCTGCTTGAGGCGGATCAACAAACATTCAGCAAACAATTAGGGCTCGGGCCAGCAAAATTCGCTCAGCTGCAGGCGGCGCAGGAAATGGGTCGACGGCATTTGGCCGAACGCGCGCGTCAAAAATCGGCGCTGGAAAATCCGCAGGCGGTTCGTGATTATCTGAAATCGATGTTGCGCCACGAGCCTCACGAGGTGTTCGGGTGTCTGTTTTTGGATTCCAAACACCAAGTGCTGATCTTTGAAGTACTGTTTCGCGGCTCCATCGACAGCACCAGCGTATATCCGAGGCAAGTGGTCAAGCGCGCGCTGGCTCACAACGCCGCAGCAGTGATTCTCTGCCACAACCACCCATCGGGTAGTACCGACCCCAGCCAGGCTGATCGAAAGCTGACCAAGCGCCTGCAAGAGGCGCTGGACCTGATCGATGTGCGTGTACTCGACCATTTCATCATCGGTGACGGCGATCCGCTGTCGATGGCCGAGTACGGGTGGATGTAACTCACAGTCCTGTAGGCGCGAGCTTGCTCGCGATAAACCTGAGAACGCCACTTGGTGTCAGGCTTACCGCGTTATCGTTGACGATCATCGCGAGCAAGCTCGCTCCTACAGGTTTTGTGTCGGGGCGGATTATTTGAGGTTGACCTTCGAGTAGTCCTGGCGGCCGAACGGGCTGACCGAGTAACCCTCGACGTCTTTGCGCGTCAACGCGAAGGCGGTCGGGTGGGCCAGGGGCAGCCACAGCGCCTGTTGCTGGATCTGCGCCTGGGCCTGCTCATAGAGCTTGGTGCGCACACCTTGCTCGCCAGTGGTCTTGCCGGCGCTGATCAGTTTGTCCAGGTCCTGGTTGCAGTAACGGGCGAAGTTGGTGCCGGACTTGACCGCCGCGCAGGAAAACTGCGGCGTGAGGAAGTTGTCCGGGTCGCCGTTGTCGCCCGCCCAGCCCATGAACAGCAAGTCATGTTCACCGGCCTTGGCGCGGCGAATCAGCTCGCCCCACTCGATCACCCGGATCTCGGCCTGAATGCCGATTTCTGCGAGGTCAGACTGAAGCAATTGCGCGCCGAGGCTCGGGTTCGGGTTCAGCAGACTTCCGGAGGGGCGGGTCCAGATGGTGGTCTGGAAGCCATCCTTCAATCCGGCCTTGGCCATCAATGCACGGGCCTTTTCGACGTCATGCGGATAGCCCGGCAAGCCTTTGGCATAACTCCAGGTGTTGGGCGGATACGGGCCATTGGCGGGCTCGGCGGTGTCTTCGAAGACCGCCTTGATGTAGTTGGCTTTGTCGAACGCGAGGTTGATCGCCTGGCGCACTTCAGGTTTATCCAGTGGTGGATGCTGGCTGTTGATGCCGACGAACGCGGTCATGAAGGCGTCAGTTTTTTCGACTTTCAATGTCGGCTCTTTGAGTGCTGCCTGTACGTCCATAGGCTTGGGCGACAAAGCGATCTGGCACTCGTTGCGGCGCAATTTCTGCAAGCGCACGTTGGCATCCGGTGTAATGGCAAAGATCAGTGGATCTGCCGAAGGCTTGCCGCCGAAATAGTCGGCATTAGCCTTGTAGCGAATGGAAGCGTCCTTCTGGAAACGGGTGAAAATGAACGGGCCGGTGCCGATCGGCTGGCTGTTGAGCTTCTCCGGAGTGCCGGCCTTCATCAGCTTGTCGGCGTATTCAGCCGAATAGATTGAGGCGAAGCCCATGCTCAGGGTCGCGAGGAAGGTCGAGTCCGGGTGGTCGAGGGTAAAGCGCACGGTCAGCGGGTCGAGTGCGTCGATCTTATTGATCAGCGCCGGCAATTGCATCGACTGGGCGTGGGGGAAGCCGCTCTGCGCAACGGTGTGCCAGGGGTTTGCCGGGTCGAGCATGCGGTCGAAGCTGAACTTCACGTCCTCGGCGGTCAGGTCACGCGTCGGGCTGAAGTATTCGGTGTGGTGGAACTTCACCTGCGGATGCAGTTTGAACACGTAAGTCAGGCCGTCGGGCGTGACGTCCCAGCTGTCCGCGAGGCTGGCGACCACTTTGCCGCTGGCGGTATCGAAGTCCACCAGGCGGTTCATCAGCACGTCGGCCGAGGCGTTGGTGGTGGTCAGGGAGTTGTATTGCACCACGTCGAACCCTTCGGGGCTGGCCTCGGTGCAGACAGTCAGCGCGGCCGCCATAGCCTGTGGGCACAGCAGAAGAGGGGCAAGCAACAGGGGTAGGGCAGCGAGGCGCATGGTCGGATTCCTTTACAGATCGAAGGCCCATCTGCAAGTGCAGTCTGGAAAAGGCTTACCCTAGTGGGCTCTTTTGCAAATGACTATCCCCTTTTTCATTTTAAGGGGACTATAGGCGACTGTTTTCAGTGAGTGCTGGCTGAGAAAAATCCTGAATTGGCACGTTGGCCGATTCTCTGCGACGAGCGGTCTTCATCGACGATAGCCTTTATCTTGGGCGCTCAAAGCCCGAAACATGGGGTTTTTATCAACTCAGCACACACGGAATGTTGTTGCTCTCTAGTCTTTCTGGTATAAAGCAGCGCTCTTTTCTAGGGGCCCGGTTCCTTCGTTTGTAGGTGTAGCCGGTAAGACCCCTAAAGAAACGCGGCGCCTGGCGCCAAATGACTGAGAGATTAAGCGGCCAACCCATGCCGGGTTGGGCATGTGGTTTTAGAGGGCTGAGGCATGTCGAGAGTCTGTCAAGTTACCGGTAAGGGTCCGGTGACTGGGAATAACATTTCCCACGCAAACAACAAAACCCGTCGTCGTTTCCTGCCGAACCTGCAGCATCACCGCTTCTGGGTTGAAGAAGAGAAACGTTTCGTGCGTCTGCGCGTATCTGCCAAAGGCATGCGTATCATCGACAAGCGTGGCATCACTGTCGTGCTGGCCGAAATCCGCAAAGCTGGCAAGATCTAAGGGAGCTAATCATGCGTGAATTGATTCGTTTGATTTCGAGCGCCGGTACTGGTCACTTCTACACTACCGACAAGAACAAGCGTACTACTCCGGACAAAATCGAGATCAAGAAATTTGATCCGGTTGTTCGTAAGCACGTGATCTACAAAGAAGGCAAAATCAAGTAATTGATTTTTCTCTCTTACGAAAAAGGCCCGTATCGCGAGATACGGGCCTTTTTTGTGGGCTGTGGTTAGTGTTGTCTGCCAGGACGCCTTCGCGGGCAAGCCTCGCTCCTACAGGACGGACGCAATCCACTGTAGGAGCGAGGCTTGCCCGCGAAGAGGCTAGTCCAGACAACTAAAATCTTCAGGCCTTCTGTTCAAACGCCACGTAGATCTTGCGGCACGGTTCCAGCACTTCCCACGTGCCCCGAAACCCGGCCGGGACCACAAAGCGATCTCCCGCGCGCACGGTTTTGCTGTTGCCATCGTTGTCGCGCAATACCGAAACGCCCTGCACGATTTCGCAGTATTCATGCTCGGTGAAATTCACCAGCCACTGGCCGACTGCGCCTTCCCAGACACCGGCGTTCAACTGACCGCACGGGCTGTTGTAGTGGTTGTAGACCGCTTGTTCCGGGTCGCCCTTGAGGACTTTTGCCGGGTCCGGCCGATAGCGATCGGGCTGGGTAGTGGCCTGGCTGAAGTCGACGATGTCCTGGATGCTCATTGTTGTTATCCCCCGTGATTGCGGCGCGAGTGGTTAGAAAGCCAAAGTCTATGTTTATTAAAATGAACATCGCAAGGCCGTTTGCCGCCGTTATGTCAAATATATTGAAACTTCACCTGCCGCTGGTTTAGGGTGGGAGTTGCCTTGGGCCGAAAAGCAGGCTGGCCGGGCAGAATTCCTGGGACCGCCCGCGAAGAACGCGGGGCGCTCGTATTCAATAAGAGGAGGACTCTCGTATGACCACCCTGACTCGTGCCGATTGGGAACAACGGGCTCGCGATCTGAAGATCGAAGGCCGCGCCTACATCAATGGTGAATACACCGATGCCGTCTCCAGCGAGACCTTCGAATGCATCAGTCCGGTCGATGGTCGTCTGCTGGGCAAGATTGCCAGCTGTGACGCCGCCGACGCCCAGCGTGCCGTTGAAAACGCTCGCGCCACCTTCAATTCCGGCGTCTGGTCGCGCCTGGCGCCAACCAAGCGCAAAGCCACCATGATTCGTTTCGCCGGCCTGCTGAAACAGCACGCCGAAGAGCTGGCCCTGCTTGAAACCCTGGACATGGGCAAGCCGATCAGCGATTCCTTGTACATCGACGTTCCAGGCGCGGCGCAAGCCCTGAGCTGGAGCGGTGAAGCCATCGACAAGATCTATGACGAAGTGGCGGCGACCCCGCACGACCAACTGGGTCTGGTGACTCGCGAGCCGGTTGGCGTCGTCGGCGCCATCGTGCCGTGGAACTTCCCGCTGATGATGGCCTGCTGGAAACTCGGCCCGGCGCTGTCCACCGGCAACTCGGTGATCCTCAAGCCGTCCGAAAAATCCCCGCTGACCGCCATCCGCATCGCTGCGCTGGCCGTTGAAGCCGGCATCCCCAAAGGCGTGCTGAACGTGCTGCCTGGCTACGGCCACACCGTCGGCAAAGCCCTGGCCCTGCACAACGACGTGGACACCCTGGTGTTCACCGGTTCGACCAAGATCGCCAAGCAACTGCTGATCTACTCCGGCGAATCGAACATGAAACGCGTCTGGCTCGAAGCCGGCGGCAAGAGCCCTAACATCGTGTTCGCCGATGCCCCGGACCTGCAAGCGGCCGCTGAAGCAGCGGCCGGCGCCATCGCCTTCAACCAGGGTGAAGTCTGCACCGCCGGCTCGCGTCTGCTGGTCGAGCGTTCGATCAAGGACACCTTCCTGCCACTGGTGATCGAAGCGCTGAAAACCTGGAAGCCGGGCAACCCGCTGGACCCGGCGACCACAGTCGGCGCGCTGGTGGATACCCAGCAGATGAACACAGTGCTGTCTTACATCGAATCCGGTCACACCGACGGCGCCAAACTGGTCGCTGGCGGCAAGCGTATTCTTCAGGAAACCGGTGGCACTTATGTTGAGCCGACGATTTTCGACGGTGTAAGCAACGCGATGAAAATCGCTCAGGAAGAGATCTTTGGGCCGGTACTGTCGGTGATCGCTTTCGATACCGCCGAAGAAGCCATCCAGATTGCCAATGACACCCCTTACGGCCTCGCCGCTGCGGTGTGGACCAAGGACATCTCGAAGGCTCACCTGACCGCCAGGGCGCTGCGTGCCGGTAGCGTGTGGGTCAACCAGTACGATGGTGGCGACATGACCGCACCGTTTGGTGGCTTCAAGCAGTCGGGCAACGGTCGCGACAAGTCATTGCATGCGTTCGACAAGTACACCGAGCTGAAGGCGACCTGGATCAAGTTGTAAGTTCAATACAACGTAGATCCCCTGTGGGAGCGAGCTTGCTCGCGATAGCGGTCTGACAGTCGACGTCAATGTTGAATGTGAAACTGCCATCGCAAGCAAGCTCGCTCCCACATTTGTTTTGTGTTGTCGGTGAAAAATAATATCCACAGGAGCGTGGAACATGCGTTGGGCGACTTATTTCGCCGTGTTGGCGTCGGTCCTGAGTGTCGGCCTGGCCTTGGGTGTCAGCATGCCGCTGGTGTCGTTTCGCCTGGAAAGCTGGGGTTACGGTTCGTTCGCGATCGGCGTGATGGCGGCGATGCCTGCGATTGGCGTCTTGCTGGGCGCGAAAATCTCCAGCCACCTGGCGGCGCGTCTCGGTACGGCCAATCTGATGCGCCTGTGCCTGTGGGCCGGGGCATTGTCCATTGGTTTGCTGGCGCTATTGCCGAGTTATCCGATCTGGCTGCTGCTGCGATTGATGATCGGGGTGGCGCTGACCCTGGTCTTCATTCTCGGTGAAAGCTGGATCAATCAGCTGGTGGTCGAGCAATGGCGTGGGCGGCTGGTGGCGCTGTATGGCAGCACCTACGCATTGAGTCAGTTGGGCGGGCCATTGTTGTTGGGAGCCTTGGGCACCGAGCAGGATTATGGTTTCTGGGTCGGCGTCGGTTTGCTGGTGGCGGCGCCGTTGCTGTTGCTGGGCCGCAGTGGCGCGCCCAGCAGCGAAGCCAGTAGTGTGACCTTCGGTGACTTGCTGGGTTTCTGCCGAAGCCTGCCGGCGATTGCCTGGGCGGTTTCGTTGTTCGCGGCGTTTGAAGCGATGATCTTGACCTTGCTACCGGTGTATTGCTTGCGTCAGGGCTTCACGGCGGAGATCGCCCTGGCGATGGTCAGCACGGTGGTGGTCGGCGACGCCTTGCTGCAGCTGCCGATAGGGGCGTTGGCTGATCGCTTGTCGCGACGCACGCTGTTCACCGGGTGTGCAGTGGTTTTGCTGCTGTCCAGCCTGGCGATTCCGCTGCTGATCGACACGTTGATGATCTGGCCGTTGTGGGTGTTATTCGGCGCCAGTGCCGGGGGGCTGTTCACCTTGTCACTGATCCTGATCGGCGAGCGATACCGCGACGATGCGCTGGTGCGGGCCAATGCTCACATCGCGCAGCTGTGGGGAATTGGCTGTCTGGTCGGGCCACTGGCAGCCGGTGCCGGCAGCCAATGGATCAGTGGGCATGCATTGCCATTGCTGATGGCGGCCGGTGCGTTTGGGTTGGTGATTCTGGTGTCGCGCCAAGGGGCATTTGGCGCCGTGACCGAGCCTGCTTGATGCCTACAGCTCAGCCACACCCCTTCAAGTCTAAACATACAAGCGAGCCTGCTCGCGAAAGCGGTGTTTCATTCAGCATCTGTATTGGCTGGCATGACGCCTTCGTCGGAGCGCCGCCCGGAGCAGGCTCGCTCCCACAAAGTTTTTTGTCGGCTGTCAGAGCATCCGCTCCAGGCCAACGGTGGTGCTTATCCAGGCGTTGAAGCGCCGCCACCAGCTACCCGGCTCCCTGGTCAGGGTGTGCATCTTGCCGTCATCTTCGGTGACCCAGACGATCTTGCCTTGTTCCAGTTTCACCTGATAACTCAAAGGCGGCGCCATGCCCTGCAGTGCCAGTTCGCGGACACGGGTCGCGAGTGCCGGGCTGTCCACCAGCACGCCGACTTCGGTGTTCCACAGTACTGACCGTGGGTCGAGGTTGAACGAGCCAATGAACGATTTCTGCTGGTCGAAGATCATTGCCTTGCTGTGCAGGCTGGAATCGGAATTCGGCGAGGATTTGCTGGCAAAAACAAGCGGTCCGCTGCCACTGCCACTGCCGCCGCCGGGCTGTCGACGCAATTCGAACAATTGCACGCCGTGCTCCAGCAGTACCTTGCGATAGGGCGCGTAACCACCATGCACCGCCGGCACATCAGTGGCCTCCAGTGAGTTGGTCAGCAGCCTCACCGAGACGCCAGAATCGGCACGCCCGGTCAGGTACACCACTCCCGGTTGGCCGGGTACGAAGTATGCCGCAATCATGATCAGCTCTTTGCTGACCCCGTTGAGCTCAGGCGCCAACTGCGTGGTCAGCAGCAACTGCGGGTCGGGTTTGCCGTCGGCCAGCACCTTGCTCGGTGCATCCCACAATGCCTGGCTCCGGGCCCAGATCAACTCCCTGCGCCAGATGTCCAGGCGCGGGTGCGTGGCGTAGGTCATCATCTGCCGATAGAGCGCGTGATTCTGTTTGCGCGTTTCTTTCAGGGATTTTTCCAGCTGGGTGCGGGTATTTTCCAGGTCCTTGGTGGTCGGCTTGTTCGTGAGGAACTCATTGATTGGCTTGCTCAGCGCACTGTTCCAGTACTGGTCAAAACTGTGCCCCAGTTGCTCGGCAACCGGGCCGACGCCGAGCAGGTCGATGTCGGTGAAATTCAGGTTGGGCTCGGCATCGAAATACTCGTCCCCCAGGTTGCGCCCGCCGACAATCGCCACGCTGTTGTCCGCCAGCCACAGCTTGTTGTGCATGCGCCGGTGTTGCTGCGACAAGTTGAACAGTCGGCCCACGGTTCGCGTGACACCGGTGCTGCGGCCCAGGTGCAGCGGGTTGAACAGGCGGATCTGGATCTGCGGATGTGCCGCGAGCGTGGCGATGATCCAGTCCAGACCGTCGCTGGTGGTGTCATCGAGCAGGATTCGTACGCGCACGCCACGGTCGGCAGCCTTGAGCAGTTCGTCCACCAGCATCCGTGTACTGATGCCGTCGTGGACGATGTAGTACTGCAAATCAAGACTGCTTTTGGCGTTGCGGATCAGCTCGGCGCGGGCCGTAAAGGCTTCGGTACTGTCGGGCAGCAGTCGAAAGCCGGATTGCCCTTGGTGGGGGGCGGCCTGGGCCTGGATTGACCGGCCAAACGCCGAGTCGCTGGCGGGTAGCGTCTGGCTGGGTTCGCGCTGAACGTGGACGCTGGCGCAACCGCCAAGGAGCGAAGCGAGTAACAGAAGAGCAAGCAGGGGCGGTCTGATTCTCACGTGGGATCGTTCCGATTGGCGGTAGATGTCGGCTTATGGAAGCTGGCTTACTGGTAAGGTTAGTCGGTGATGCGGTTAGTTTCTGCCAGCAATTTGATTGCTGCGGCGCCGACCTTGCGTACCGCTTCCTCAATCAGTGGTGTCGGCTTGGCAGCGTAGTTCATGCGCAGGCAATTGCGGTACTTGCCCGAGGCGGAAAAGATACTGCCGACGGCAATCTGTACGCCCTGATCGTGCAAGGCGCGATTCAGTTTCAGGGTGTCGAAACTTTCCGGCAGTTCGACCCAGAGCATGAAACTGCCTTGCGGGCGACTCGCGCGGGTGCCGGTCGGGAAATACCGGCTGACCCAATCGATCATCATGTCGCGATTGCGTTGGTATTGGCTGCGCATTCGCCGCAAATGCGGTTCGAAGTGCCCAGCCTTGAGGAATTCCGCAATCGCGATTTGCGGTTGTGGAGCCGTAGAGCCCGTGCTGATGTATTTCATGTGCAGCACCCGTTCCAGATACCGGCCCGGCGCAACCCAGCCGATCCGCAATCCCGGTGCGAGTGTCTTGGAGAATGAACTGCACAGCAGGACGCGGCCGTCTTCGTCGAAGGATTTGATCGTACGTGGACGCGGATAGGTGTAGGCGAGTTCGCCATACACATCGTCTTCGATAATCGCCACGTCGAAGCGCTGGGCAAGCGTTAACAAGGCACGTTTACGCGACTCGGGCATGATGTAGCCCAGCGGGTTATTACAGTTCGGAGTCAACTGTATGGCTTTGATCGGCCATTGTTCCAATGCCAGTTCCAGCGCATCAAGGCTGATCCCGGTGAGCGGGTCGGTGGGAATCTCGAGGGCTTTCATGCCCAGGCCCTTGAGGGTCTGCATGGCGCCGTGAAAGCTTGGCGAATCTACCGCGACGATGTCTCCCGGTTCGCAAATCGCCCGAATGCTGGTGGACAGTGCTTCGTGGCAACCGGTGGTGACCACCAGCTCGCTGGCGCTCAACTGGCAGCCCGAATCGAGCATCAGGCGGGCGATCTGTTCGCGCAGTTCCAGGGTGCCGTGGATGTTGTCGTAATACAGTCCGGGCATGTCCTGCCGGCGGCTGATACGCGCCAGGCCTCGCAGCAGTGGTTTCATCGTCGGCGTAGTGATGTCCGGCATACCGCGACCCAGTTGCACCACATCCTTGCGCGGCACCGCGCGGATCAACTCCAGCACTTGATCCCACTGGGAAATATCCACCGGTCGCTGGGCCGGCCGGCCAATGGCTGGCAGCTCGGGCAGCGCTCGGCTCACCGGTACGAAATACCCGGATTTCGGTTTCGGAGTCGCCAGTCCGCTGTCTTCCAGCACGCGATAGGCCTGCTGCACCGTACTCAGGCTGACCCCGTGTTCGACACTCAAGGCCCGCACCGATGGCAGCCGGTCACCGGGGCGATAGAAGCCCTGTTCGATACGCGTGCCGAGCAATTCGGCGAGATTGACGTACAGGGTCATGGCGCAGTCTCGGTAGGGTTATTCACTTGAGCAGTACAGATCAGGTAAAAATTTATGATTCAGAGGTCAAAATGGCAAATCTGTATGGAGTTAATACAGATATTTTGAATCTGTAATGCTTTTTGCCGTCCCCGCATCATGAAAGCTCTGGCTACCCAAGTAAACAGGAGCGATAGAAATGAGCGGCTTGAGCGATGTGCGGCTGACCTTATACAGTCAGGAGCTGGCGGCAGGGCAAATCAATGGCGCGCGTGAGGCGGTCATGCGCAATGCACCGTCCGGCCTGGGTCGTTGGGGGCTGTTCTGGCATCGTCTGCACACGCGCAAGGCGTTGCTGGAGCTGACACCCCAGCAGCTCAAGGATGTCGGATTGAGCCGTGAGCAGGCGCGGGAGGAGGGGTTAAGACCGTTCTGGCGGATGTGAAATCTATGGTGTTTCTGCCGGCCCTTTCGCGAGCAAGCTCGCTCCCACAGGTGATCTGTGTCGTTCACAAAACCTCTGTAGGAGCGAGCTTGCTCGCGATGAGGCCTGAAGCAACACAGACAGTGTCTCAGACCAACTCTTTAAGCCGATGCCACAACATCCCCAACGCCAACAACGGCGAGCGCAAATGCTTTCCTCCCGGAAAAGTGATGTGCGGCACTTTGGCAAACAAATCGAACCCACCGCTCTGCTGCCCGCTGATCGCTTCAGCCAACAGCTTGCCCGCCAGGTGCGTGGCATTTACCCCATGACCCGAATAAGCCTGGGCGTAATACACATTCGGCTGGTCCTTGAGCCGACCGATCTGTGGCAGGCGATTCGCACCAATGCCAATCATTCCGCCCCATTGATAGTCGATTTTCACCCCGGCCAGTTGCGGGAAAACCTCCAGCATCTTCGGCCGCATATAGGCCGCGATGTCCTGTGGGTCGCGACCTGAATAATGGCAGGCGCCGCCGAACAGCAAGCGTCGGTCCGCCGAGAGCCGGTAGTAATCCAGCGCTACTCGTTGATCGCAGACGGCCATGTTTTGCGGCAGCAAGGCGTGCGCCTGTGCTTCGCTCAAGGGTTCGGTGGCAATGATGTAGCTGCCGGCGGGCAGCACTTTGCCGCTGAGTTCGGGATTGAGCCCGTTGAGGTAGGCATTACAGCCCAGCACCAAGGTCTTGGCGCGGACCGAGCCTTGAGCGGTATGAACCTTGATCTCGGGGCCATAATCGATGCGGGTAACCGCCGATTGTTCGAACAGCCTGGCGCCCAATTGTTGTGCGGCAGCGGCTTCGCCAAGGGCCAGGTTCAATGGGTGAAGATGCCCCGAACCCCTGTCGATCAGGCCACCGACGTATCGGTCGGAACCCACCACGCTGGGCATTTCGTGGGCTTGCAGTAAGCGGGTTTCGTAACGGTAACCGAGGCTGCGCAGTTCTTCGGCGTCTTCGGCGAAGCCTTCGAGGTCACGAGGTTTGTTGGCGAGGTCGCAGTAGCCCCAGGTCAGGTCGCAAGGGATCTGAAAACGCTCGATTCGCTGTCGGACGATTTCCACCGCTTCGAGCCCCATGAGTTTCATCTGACGCACGCCTTGCGCACCGATGACGTTGGCGAATTGATCGAGTCCATGGCCAATGCCGCGAATCAGTTGCCCACCATTGCGTCCGCTGGCGCCCCAACCGATTTTGCGGGCTTCGAGCAGCACCACGCTGAGGCCGCGCTCGGCCAGTTCGAGCGCCGTGTTCAGCCCGGAAAACCCACCGCCAACCACGCACACATCCGCGACCAGCTCGCCCGCGAGCGCTGGATAATCAGGCTGCGGCAGACTGCTGGCGGCGTAGTAAGAGGCAACGTGCTGGGCACGGGCGTTCATGCGCATCATCCTGATTCTGTGTGTTTAGAAAATTTGACGGAGCATAAGCCGGACCCTCGAGCGCGGGCAACACTGGTCGGTTGGTGCTGTCTGGATCGGGTTTTTTGCGGCAGAATCCCGCTCTATTCCGCTTTCGGCACCGCTTCGATGAGTTGCAACAGTCAGAAAATCCGCACGCTTCGCCAGCAGATTCCCTCGTTCGAGTGTGTGCCCGGCTGCCATGACTGCTGTGGGCCGGTGACCACTTCGCCGGAAGAAATGTCCCGCCTGCCGCGCAAGACACGCGCCGAACAGGATGCGGCGATGGATGAGCTCAATTGCGTCCATCTTGGGCCCAATGGCTGCACCGTGTATGACGAGCGTCCACTGATCTGCCGATTGTTTGGCACCACCAAGACCTTGCCATGCCCCAATGGGCGGGGGCCGGTGGAGCTGATTCATCCACGGGTCGAGAAGCAGATCCACGAATACATGGCTTCGACTCGGCAGGTCCTCGTCTAAGGGAAGACCGAGTCGCCTGCCTTCGCGAGCGGGCTCGCTCCCACAAGGACGCCACGGTACCTGTGGGAGCGAGCCTGCTCGCGAAGGCGCCAGACCAGGTGGCACTTCAATCCGGAATCGGCAGGTTCAAGCTCTCTTTCACCTCTTCCATCACGATATAGCTCTTGGATTCGCGCACATGCGGGAGCTTGAGCAATATGTCGCCCAGCAGCTTGCGGTACGAGGCCATCTCGGAGATCCGCGCCTTCACCAGATAGTCGAAATCCCCTGATACCAAATGGCATTCCAGCACGTGGGGCAATTTCAGCACTGCGCGTCGGAACTCTTCGAACGTATCGCCGGATTTGTAGTCGAGGCTGATCTCGACGAACACCAGGAGACTACCCTTGAGGTGCTGCGGATTGAGTCGGGCGTTGTAGCCCATGATGATCCCTTCGCGCTCCAGGCGCCGGACCCGCTCGGTACAGGGCGTGGTCGAGAGCCCGACCTTTTCCCCCAGCTCGGTGAAGGAGATGCGCCCGTCTGTTTGCAGGATCCGCAAGATATTACGGTCGATCTTGTCCAGCTCGCGTTTGGTTTGAGTGTTGGTACGCATAGGGGATGCGCCTCCGTGAAAAGCGTTTTTGCCGAGAATTCTCGCCAAATATAGGCACTTATATAGTGAAAAGCACTGCCTAATCTTTTTTACACTGCGCACATCTAATGCTTTGAACAAACAACGTCAGCGGTAAGCCGCGATGAGGGATATGAAAATGCGCGTTATGGTCTTGGGTAGCGGCGTCATCGGTACCGCCAGTGCTTATTATCTGGCACGCGCCGGATTTGAAGTGGTGGTCGTGGACCGTCAGCCGGCCGCTGCCATGGAGACCAGTTTCGCCAACGCCGGGCAGGTCTCGCCGGGTTATGCCTCGCCGTGGGCCGCGCCTGGCGTGCCGCTCAAGGCCATCAAGTGGCTGCTGCAACGCCATGCGCCTTTGGCGATCAAGGCCACTGCCGACATCGACCAATACCTGTGGATGGCACAGATGTTGCGCAACTGCACCGCCAGCCGTTACGCGGTGAACAAAGAGCGCATGGTCCGCCTGTCCGAGTACAGCCGTGACTGCCTTGACGAACTGCGCGCCGAAACCGGTATTGCCTACGAAGGCCGTAGCCTCGGTACGACCCAACTGTTCCGCACCCAGGCTCAGCTCGACGGCGCCGCAAAAGACATCGCCGTTCTGAAAGAGTCCGGCGTGCCGTTCGAATTGCTCGACCGCGCCGGCATTGCCCGCGTCGAACCCGCATTGGCCAGCGTCACTGACATTCTCGCCGGTGCGTTGCGCCTGCCGAATGACCAGACGGGTGACTGCCAGATTTTCACCACTCGCCTGGCCGAAATGGCTGTGAAACTGGGTGTGGAATTCCGTTTCGGTCAAGACATCCAGAAGCTCGACTACGCCGGTGATCGCATCAATGGTGTGTGGATCGACGGCAAGCTGGAAACTGCCGACCGCTACGTGCTGGCGCTGGGCAGCTACTCGCCGCAGTTGCTTAAGCCACTGGGCATCAAGGCGCCGGTGTATCCGCTCAAGGGCTACTCGCTGACCGTGCCGATCACCAATCCGGCGATGGCACCCACGTCGACCATTCTCGACGAGACCTACAAAGTCGCGATCACCCGTTTCGACAACCGCATTCGCGTCGGTGGCATGGCTGAGATAGCCGGTTTTGACCTATCGCTGAACCCGCGTCGGCGCGAAACCCTGGAGATGATCGTCAACGACCTTTATCCTCAGGGCGGCGATCTGGCCCAGGCGAGCTTCTGGACCGGTCTGCGTCCGACCACCCCGGACGGCACGCCAATCGTGGGTGCCACGCCGTTCAGTAACCTGTTCTTGAACACGGGTCACGGTACGCTCGGCTGGACTATGGCGTGCGGTTCCGGCCGTTTGCTGGCTGACCTGATGGCGAAGAAAACGCCGCAGATCAGCGCTGAAGGCCTCGATATTTCCCGTTATGGCAAAAAAATTCAGGAGTCCGCAAAACATGGCAATCCAGCGCCAGCTCACCAATGAGCGCATGAGTCAGATCGTCGCTCACAATGGAACGGTGTATCTGGCAGGGCAGGTCGGCGATGACCTGAGCGCGGGGATTGAACAGCAGACCCGTGAAACCCTGGCCAACATCGAGCGTCTGCTTGATCTGGCCGGGACTGACAAAAACCACCTGTTGTCAGTCACCATCTACCTGAAAGATATAGACGCACACTTTGAAGGCATGAACGCGGTGTGGGATACGTGGCTGCCAAAAGGCGCCGCCCCGGCCCGCGCGACGGTTGAATCGAAACTGTGCGAACCGCACATACTGGTCGAGCTGTCGGTTGTGGCCGCTCTGCCGTAACTGCTCTGAAATAAGTTGCTCAGAAAGATCCCTCTCCCGGTGCAGCAGGCGGTTAACGCCGTCAGCCAGCGCCGGTTTTTATTCCCAATGACCGACCAGAAGTCTGCCGCCATGCGTCCTGCCCGTGCCCTGATCGACCTTCAAGCCCTGCGTCACAATTACCAAATCGCCCGTGAAGTCACGGGGGCCAAGGCCCTCGCGGTGATCAAGGCCGATGCCTACGGCCATGGCGCGGTGCGTTGCGCCCAGGCGCTGGAAGCCGAGGCGGACGGGTTTGCGGTGGCCTGCATCGAAGAAGCGTTGGAACTGCGCGCTGCGGGCATTCGGGCGCCGGTATTGCTGCTGGAAGGTTTTTTCGAAGCCGATGAGCTCTCGCTGATCGTCGAACATGATTTCTGGTGTGTGGTGCATTCGCTGTGGCAACTCGAGGCCATAGAAAAAGCCACACTGAGCAAGCCGATCACGGTCTGGCTCAAGCTCGATTCGGGCATGCACCGGGTCGGACTGCATCCGAAGGATTACCAGGCGGCCTATCAACGGCTTCTGGCCAGCGGCAAGGTCGCGAAGATCGTGCTGATGAGCCACTTCGCCCGTGCCGATGAACTGAACAGCCAGGCCAGTGCCGAGCAGGTCGCGGTGTTCGAAGCGGCACGTCAGGGTTTGTCGGCGGAAATCAGCCTGCGCAACTCGCCGGCGGTGATGGGTTGGCCGCAGATTCCGAGTGATTGGGTTCGCCCGGGCATCATGCTCTACGGCGCCACCCCATTCGAAGAAGCCAACGCCGTGGCCTCGCGCCTGCAACCGGTGATGACGCTGGAATCGAAAGTCATTTGTGTGCGTGAACTGCCGGCCGGTGAGCCGATTGGTTACGGCGCCAGGTTCATTACCCAGAAGCCAATGCGCGTTGGCGTGGTGGCCATGGGTTATGCCGATGGCTACCCGCGTCAGACACCGACCGGAACCCCGGTGCTGGTCGCCGGGCAACGCAGCCAGTTAATTGGCCGGGTGTCGATGGATATGCTGTGTATTGATTTGACCGATGTGCCGCAAGCCGGTCTCGGTTCGACCGTCGAGTTGTGGGGCAAAAACATCCTGGCCAGCGACGTGGCCGCGGCCGCTGATACGATTCCTTATCAGATCTTCTGCAACCTGCGCCGGGTGCCACGGCTCTATTCCGGGAGCTAGGCGCAGGTAGCCCGAATCGAAAGTCGTTTCACCGAAGAGGATTCAGGTCAAAGTGTTGTAAATACTGAACGCTGTCGCCATGATAACGCTCAATATTCCAACAACCTGAATTCCTGGAGGCGCAAGCTTGGACGTCGGTGAACGACTGCAATCGATCCGTAAGCTCAAAGGTCTTTCCCAGCGTGAGCTCGCCAAGCGCGCGGGTGTCACCAACAGCACCATTTCGATGATCGAGAAAAACAGCGTCAGCCCTTCGATCAGTTCGCTGCGCAAGGTGTTGGGCGGGATTCCCATGTCCATGGTCGAGTTCTTTTCCGAAGAAATCCTGGAGGAAAAGCCGACTCAGATCGTCTACAAAGCCAACGAGCTGATCGATATTTCCGATGGTGCAGTGACCATGAAACTGGTCGGCCGGGGTCACCCGAGCCGTGCCATCGCGTTCCTCAACGAAATCTATCCCCCCGGCGCCGACACCGGTGACGAGATGCTCACCCATGAAGGTGAGGAAACCGGAATTCTGCTCGAAGGGCGACTTGAGCTGGTGGTCGGGCTGGAAACTTTTGTGCTCGAAGCTGGCGATAGCTACTACTTTGAAAGTACCAAGCCGCATCGTTTCCGAAATCCGTTCGATGCGCCGGCGCGACTAATCAGCGCAGCGACTCCAGCAAACTTTTAACCAAAGAGGCGCCCTGCCAGCATGGCCGAGGCACCCGTGCTGTTTTTCCGTTGCACAACAAGACCCCTTCGACTTTGGGGTTGTTTCAGTGTGGCGGGCTTACCGCTATACTTGCGCCCGCCTGCGAACCGTGGCCGTAGGCGTGACTAGCCACCATTGAGGGTGAACGCGTGAACCTAATTATGAAAATGCTGGCCGTACCAGCAACCGTATTGGCCCTTTGGGCAGTTAGCGCTCAAGCGGCGACCAACGACGATATCGCCAAGCGCCTTGAGCCTGTCGGCCAGGTCTGCGTTCAGGGTCAAGAGTGCAAGGGGATGGACGTCGCGGCTGCGGCAGGCGGCGGTGGTGGTGCCAAGACACCTGACGAAGTAATTGCAAAACATTGCAACGCTTGCCACGGTACCGGCCTGCTGGGATCGCCGAAAATCGGCGACGCGGCTGACTGGGGCAAACGTGCCAAAGAGCAAGGCGGGATTGATGGCCTGCTGGCCAAAGCCATCACCGGCATCAACTCCATGCCGCCAAAAGGCACCTGTGCCGACTGCTCGGATGCCGAGTTGAAAGGCGCAATCTCGAAGATGTCCGGCTTGAAGTAAGCCTTCATCTCCAGCGAAAAAGCCGCTTCCGAGCGGCTTTTTTGTGCCTGCTGATCCCTTGTAGGAGCGAGCTTGCTCCGGGCGGCGTTCCGACGATGAATTCGAAGACGCTGCGGGGTGTCAGTCTTGCCGCGTTATCGTTGACGACTATCGCGAGCGAGCTCGCTCCTACAAGGTTTTGTGTTGGCTGATTGGTTTTTGAGTCTGTTCATTGCAGCAAAGACCCGGCAAGCTCGTTCCAACCCCAACTCACGGAATGTAAGGGAGGATCAGATGGTGCAGCTGTGTTCTATCGAGCAGGCGGTCGATGATGTCTTGGCACGGTTGCCGACGCATATTCATATGGGCCTGCCCCTGGGCCTGGGCAAACCCAACCACTTCGTCAACGCGCTGTATCAGCGCGTTGCGCAATTGCCCGATCGCCAGCTGACGATCTACACGGCCCTGTGCCTCGGTCGACCTTCGTTGGGCGACGGCTTGCAAAAACGCTTCCTCGAGCCCTTCATCGAACGGGTATTCGGCGATTATCCAGAGCTGGATTTCCTCGCGGCTCTGCACCAGGACAACCTGCCGCCCAACATTCATGTCCAGCAATTTTTCATGCAGCCAGGCAGCCTGCTACACAGCGCCTGCGCTCAGCAGGATTACGTCAGCAGCAACTACAGCCACGCCGCCCGGGATATCAACGCGGCCGGTTTGAACCTGGTGGCGCAATTGGTGGCCAGCCAGGGTGAACATCCCGATTGCCTGAGCCTGAGCTGCAACCCGGACATCACCCTCGACCTGTTCCCGATGATCGCCAAGCGCCGCGCGGCCGGCGAGACGATCCTGCTGGTGGGCCAGGTGCACAACGCGTTGCCCTACATGCCCGGTGACGCGGAAGTCGGCATCGACACCTTCGACCTGCTGATCGACGAGAAGGACAACACCACGCTGTTCTCCACGCCGAACATGCCGGTAGGTTTCCAGGATCACTTCATCGGCCTGCACGCCAGCACGTTGGTGCGCGATGGCGGCACCTTGCAGATTGGCATCGGCGCCATGGGCGATGCGCTGACCGCTGCGGTGCTGGCGCGACAAGCTGACAACGCGGGTTATAAGGCATTGCTCGCGGACCTGAATCTAAGCCAATGGGCGCAGTTGATCGATCGCGAAGGGGGGATCGAGCCTTTCGTAAAGGGCCTTTACGGTTGCAGCGAAATGTTCGTCAACGGTCTGCTGGTGCTGGTCGATGCCGGGATTGTGCGGCGCAAGGTCTATCCTGACGTGGCGACCCAGCAACAGGCGAATGCCGGCACCCTCGACGAAGCGGCGCAAACCGATGGTATTTGCGTCCACGGCGGTTTCTTTCTCGGGCCGCGCAGTTTTTACCAACGCCTGCGCGAGCTGCCGCACAGCAAGCGGCTCGAATTCAACATGACCCGCATCAGCTACATCAATGAGCTGTACGGCCAGGAAGAACTCAAGCGTTTGCAGCGCATCGATGCGCGATTCGTCAACACGGCATTCACCGTGACCCTTCTCGGAGCCGGCGTGGCCGATCAGCTCGAAGACGGGCGCGTACTCAGTGGCGTCGGCGGGCAATACAACTTCGTGGCACAGGGGCATGCGCTGGAAGGTGCGCGCTCGGTACTGATCCTGCGCAGTTGGCGCGAATCGGGTGGTGAGGTCAGTTCGAACATCGTCTGGGAATACGGTCACTGCACAATTCCGCGACACCTGCGGGACATTGTGGTCACCGAGTACGGTATCGCCGACCTGCGGGGCAAGACCGATGCAGCAGTGATCGAGGCGTTGCTCAACATCAGCGATTCACGGTTTCAGTCGGGGTTGATCGCGCAGGCGCAAGGCGTCGGCAAACTGCCGAAGAATTTCCGCCTCGATCGACGATTCACCGAGAACACTCCACAGCGTTTGCAGGCGATCCAGGCGCGGCATCCGAACCTGTTTGCGGAGTATCCATTGGGCTGCGATTTCACCGAGGTGGAGCGGGATGTGTTGCGGGCGCTGAACTGGCTGAAGAGCAAGTTCAAACTCACGGAGATTCTGGAGTTGGGCAAGGCTGCGCTGGATGCGCCGGAGCCTTCATCATTTCCCGAACATTTGGAGCGGATGCAGCTGAGCAATCCTGAAGGGCTGAAAGAGGATTTGTTTCAGCGCCTGCTGCTCACCGGCCTGAAAGCCACCGCCATCTAACGGCCAACCGAAAATACCTGTAGGAGCGAGCTTGCTCGCTCCTACAGAGGGATATGCGCTGTGGCGTTATTCGATGAACGTCACGACGCCGTCCGCCAGCGACTGCACCCGGGCCAGCGATTCAACGCGATAACCCTGCGCATCCAGTTCCGCGCGGCCGCCCTGAAACGACTTCTCGATCACGATACCCAGACCCGCCACGGTGGCGCCGGCCTGTTTGATGATCGAGATCAGCGCCTGGGACGCTTTGCCGTTAGCCAAAAAGTCATCAATGATCAGCACGCGGTCGCTGCTGGTCAGGTGGCGCGGGGAGATCGCCACGGTGCTTTCGGTCTGCTTGGTGAACGAGTAAACGGTCGCCGACAGCAGGTTCTCGGTGAGGGTCAGGGATTGATGCTTGCGCGCAAAAATCACCGGCACACCCAGGTTCAGACCGGTCATGATCGCCGGGGCAATGCCCGAGGCTTCGATGGTGACGATCTTGGTGATCCCCGAGTCCTTGAACAACGTGGCGAATTCGTCGCCGATCAGCTTCATCAGGGCCGGGTCGATCTGGTGGTTCAGAAACGCGTCGACTTTCAGGACCTGGTCGGAAAGCACGATGCCTTCTTCGCGAATTTTCTTGTGCAGTGCTTCCATGAAGCGTTCCTCTTTGGGCGCCTTGTGCGCCTAAGCTTGTAAATGCTGTCGGTTTAAAAAGCAGTCGGTTAAAAAATAATCAATTCTAGCGCTTTAACATCGCGCGTATATCCGCCAGTGCGGTATTGCCGCGAACCGCTTTGACTTCAACCGGCGTGTCGTCGTTGCCTTCCCAGGCCAGATCGTCCGGCGGCAGTTCATCGAGGAAGCGGCTTGGCGCGCAGTCGATGATCTCGCCATATTGCTTACGTTTGGCCGCGAAGGTGAAGGCCAGTGTCTGACGCGCTCGGGTAATCCCGACGTAGGCCAGGCGGCGTTCTTCTTCGATGGTGTCGGCTTCGATACTGGAGCGATGGGGAAGGATTTCCTCTTCCATTCCCATGATGAACACGTAAGGGAATTCCAGGCCCTTGGAGGCATGCAAGGTCATCATCTGCACGCCTTCGGCGCCGTCTTCCTCTTCCTGCTGACGCTCCAGCATGTCGCGCAAGACGAGTTTGCCGATGGCGTCTTCGACGGTCATCTCGCCTTCTTCATCTTTCTCCAGGGTGTTTTTCAACGCCTCGATCAGGAACCAGACGTTACCCATGCGGTAGTCGGCGGCCTTGTCGCTGGAGCTGTTGGTGCGTAGCCAGTTCTCGTAGTCGATGTCCATGACCATGCTGCGCAGGGCCGAGATCGGGTCTTCGCCGGCGCACTGCTCGCGCACCTTGTCCATGAAGCGCTTGAAACGCGACAGGCGATCGGTGAAGCGCGTATCCAGATGCTCGCCCAAACCGATTTCGTCGGTGGCGGCGTACATCGAGATTTTGCGTTCGGTGGCGTAATTGCCGAGCTTTTCCAGCGTCGTCGAGCCAATCTCCCGGCGTGGGACGTTGATCACCCGCAAGAAGGCGTTGTCATCGTCCGGGTTCACGATCAGGCGGAAGTAGGCCATCAGGTCTTTCACTTCCTGACGTCCGAAAAAGCTGTTGCCGCCTGAAAGTCGGTAGGGAATCTGATGGTGTTGCAGCTTCAGCTCGATCAGCTTGGCCTGGTAGTTACCGCGATACAGGATGGCGAAATCGCTGTACGGCCGATCCGTGCGCAAGTGCAGGGTCAGCAGCTCCACGGCCACGCGTTCGGCTTCGGCGTCTTCGTTGCGGCAGCGGATCACGCGGATTTCGTCTCCGTGGCCCATCTCGCTCCACAACTGCTTTTCGAATTCGTGCGGGTTGTTCGAGATCAGCACGTTGGCGCAACGCAGGATGCGGCTGGTGGAGCGATAGTTCTGCTCCAGCATGACCACTTTCAGGGACGGATAGTCGTCCTTGAGCAACATCAGGTTTTCCGGGCGGGCCCCGCGCCATGCGTAGATCGACTGGTCGTCATCGCCCACCACGGTGAACTGATTGCGCGTGCCGATCAGCAACTTCACCAGCAAATACTGGCTGGCGTTGGTGTCCTGGTATTCGTCCACCAGCAGGTAACGGACTTTGTTCTGCCACTTTTCGAGGATGTCGGCGTGTTCCTGGAACAGCTTTACCGGCAGCAGGATCAGGTCGTCGAAGTCCACCGCGTTAAATGCCTTGAGCGTGCGCTGGTAATGGGTGTAGACGATGGCGGCAGTCTGTTCCTTGGGGTTGCGCGCGTTTTCCAGGGCTTCGGGCGGCAGGATCAGGTCGTTTTTCCATGAGCCGATCATGTTCTTGATCTCGTCGACGCCGTCGTCGCCCGAGTATTCCTTCTGCATGATGTCGGTCATCAGGGCTTTGACGTCGGCCTCGTCGAAAATCGAGAAGCCCGGTTTGTAGCCCAGCCGTACATGTTCCTTGCGGATGATGTTCAGGCCCAGGTTGTGGAAGGTGCACACGGTCAGGCCGCGGCCTTCGCCGCCCTTGAGCAGGGTGCCGACCCGTTCCTTCATCTCGCGCGCAGCCTTGTTGGTAAAGGTCATGGCGACGATGTACTGGGCGCGAATGCCGCAGTTCTGAATCAAGTGCGCAATCTTGCGGGTGATCACGCTGGTCTTGCCGGAGCCTGCACCGGCGAGCACCAAAAGAGGGCCGCCGACGTAGCTCACGGCTTCTTGCTGCCGGGGATTGAGTCGGGACATACGGAATCAGGGAGTCGTTTGCGAAATGGGCCGGCATTTTAACAGGCTCAGCGAATTGTGCTGCTCTCTCCGACTTGTGACGCAATACGCTATCTATATTTGCCGGTTTTGATACTTTCACGCAGGATGCGCGAGGGATTTGCGTCTAATGTTCGTAATTCCAGATACAAAAGACCACGCCTGATAACTGATGTCATTTGGTCATTGGTTACTGGCGCGGCATAATGCCCGCCGCCTACATCATTGCAGAGTCTAGGGAGCTAGCTTGTCTACGCCTGTCGAACCCTTGCGTTTGCTGCTACTGGCCGAAGAGCCAGCGTGGGCAGCGTTGTTGCGCGAGTGTCTGGCTCCGATGGGGAGCTCGGCCGTGCTTATCAGCGCCCCGAGCTGGGAGTCGGTCAGCACTCTGTTCGATGACAACCGCAGCGCGGTGTTGCTGACGATCCCGGCCCTTCAGCCAGCGCCCGGTCGTTGCAATTTGCCGACGGTATTGCTGCTCGAACAAGAGCCGCTGTCGCCACCCGATGGCGTGAGCGACTGGTTAGTGCGTGATCACCTCGACCCGGGCATGTTGCGCCGTTGCCTGCGCCATGTGCGCGAGCGCGGTGTACTGGAAAACACCTTGCAACGCCTGGCCGAGCAAGACCCGCTCACCGGCATCGCCAACCGCCAGGGTTTCCAGACTCTGCTGGCCGCGCGGCTGGCGGATAATGACGGCCGCGGCCTGGCCCTCGGTCACCTCGACCTCGACAACTTTCGTCATGCCAACGACGCCCTCGGCCATCAGGCAGGGGACCGGCTGATCCTGCAAGTGGTCGCGCGGCTGAAAAGCCAGCTTGAGGCCGGCGATCAACTGGCGCGCCTGGGCAGCGATGAATTTGCCCTGCTGATCGACACCCGCCGTGCCCCTCAGCGCGCCGAGTGGATGGCCGAACGCATCACCGAAGCACTGGCCGAACCCTATTGGGTCGATGGCGAAAGCCTGTTGATCGGTTCAAGCCTTGGCATCGCCCATGCCCGGGCCCAGGCCGGTGCCGACCCGCTGATGTGGCATGCGCACATCGCCATGCAACAGGCCAAGAGCACACAGGGCTGCACCTTTCACATCTTCAACGAACGCATCAATCGCAATGCCCGCAGCATCGCTGACCTCGAAAGCGAGCTGCGCCGGGCCTTGCGCCGTGATGAACTGGAATTGCACTACCAGCCACGGCTGAACCTTGAGGACGGACAGATCGTCGGCCTCGAAGCCTTGGTGCGCTGGCGTCATGCGGAGCGCGGGCTGCTGGCGCCAAGCGAATTTGTGCCGCTGGCCGAGCAAAGCGGTTTGATCGTGCCGCTCGGTTATTGGGTCATTTCCCGGGCGCTGCGGGACATGCAGGCGCTGCGCGAACTGGGCCTGCCCGCGTTGCACATGGCGATCAACCTATCGTTCCGGCAGTTCCAGGACAGCCAGTTACTCTCGACGTTGAGTCGCTTGATTAGCGAGCGCGGCGTCGAAGCGCAATGGCTGGAATTCGAACTGACCGAAACCGCGGTCATGCGCCGCAGCGATCTGGTGAAGCAGACCATGGATGCCCTTGGGCGTCTGGGTGTGCGCTTCTCCCTGGACGACTTTGGCACGGGCTTCTCTTCCTTCGTGCACCTCAACAGCCTGCCGATTGCCTTGCTGAAGGTCGACAAGAGTTTTGTCGGCGGCATGGAAGAGCGCGAAGAAAATCGAAAACTGGTCCACGCCATGATCAACCTGGCGCACAACCTAAACCTGGAAGTGGTCGCCGAGGGCGTGGAAACACCCGAGCAGCTGGATTTGTTGCGCGGGTTTGGTTGCGATCAGGTGCAGGGGTATTTGATCAGCAAGCCGTTGCCGTTGGTGGATCTGGTTGAGTATCTGAGCTTTGGCAGTAGCCAGCAGCCCGCCCGGGAAGTCGTGAGCTAACACGAACCCTTTGTAGGAGCGAGCTTGCTCGCGAAGGTGGGTCAGTCAACATCTCTGTGCCTGACACACACACCTTCGCGAGCAAGCTCGCTCCTACAAGGGGATCTCAGTCAGGCTGAGCCATCTGGAAACCGCTCTGTGCCGACGGCTCTCGCCGAATCATCCGCTTCATTTTCCACTCAAACGCCAGCGTCAGGCTCACCGCCGCGCACGCCAACCCCAGTGCCAACCCCCACCAGACGCCCGTCGGCCCCCAGTTCAAATGGAAGGCCATCCACCAGGCGGCCGGCGCGCCAATCAACCAATAGCAGCCCAGCCCGACCAGAAACGTAGTCTTGGCATCCTTGAGCCCGCGAATGCAGCCCATGGCGATGGTTTGCGTGCCGTCGAACAGCTCGAACCATGCAGCCACTGCCAATAGGCTTACAGCCAGATTGATGACGTCGCGAAACGCCGGGTCGTTTTGATCGAGGAACAAACCGATCAACTGATGCGGCAGCAGCCAAAAAACTATTGCGAAGGCGAGCATCGACGCCGCCCCGAAAGCGATCCCGACCCGTCCGGCCAACCGCGCATCCAGTAGCAGCCCGGCGCCGTAGTGCTGGCCGATGCGCATGGTGATCGCATAGGAAATCCCCGCCGGCACCATGAACGCCACCGAGACGATTTGCAGGGCAATCTGATGGGCGCCCAGTTGCGTGCTGCCCATGGTGCCCATGCACAGCGCGGCGAACGCAAATAGCCCGACTTCCACCGCGTAGGTGCCGCCAATCGGCAGTCCCAGGCGCCACAGCTCCTTCAAATACTGCCGGTTGGGTCGCGACAGCCCCTGGCGCAGCGGATAAGCGTCGTAGGCCGGATGCCGACGGATGTGCCAGGCCAGCGCAAGGGCCATGCAGTTGGCAACAATGGCCGTGACCAGCCCGATGCCCATCAGGCCCATTTTCGGCAGGCCAAACATACCGGTAATCAACGCATAGTTGAGCACGAAGTTGGCCACCGTACCGCCGAGGCTGATGACCATTACCGGCGTTGCCCGGCCGATTGCGCTGGTGAAACCGCGCAGAGCCATGAAGGTCAGGTAACCGGGCAGGGCGAATGGCAGGATCAGCAGAAACTGTCCGGCTGCGTGGACGTTGGTTTCGGTCTGGCCGAACAGCAACAACACGGGTTTAAGGTTCCACAGCAGCAGCCCGGCCACCAGCGCCATCAACCACGCCAGCCACAACCCGGCCTGGGTCAGCCGGGTGGCGCCGACGATGTCGCCGGCACCCTGACGGATCGCCACCAGGGTGCCGACCGCCGCAATGACGCCGATGCAGAAGATCGACACGAACGTATAAGTCGCCGCGCCCAGGCCGCCTCCGGCCAGCGCCTCGGGACTCAGGCGCGCCATCATCAAGGTGTCGGTGAGGACCATCAGCATGTGTGCCAACTGCGAGGCAATCAACGGCCCCGCCAGCCGCAGAATGGCCCAGAGTTCACTACGCGCTGGATGCTGCATGATCATCACGCTCATTTATCAAAGAGGACAGGGAAGCGTCGATTCTCGGCGCTCTGCGGAGTTTGCACAAAGGGATAAAAAGGATGGGTCGCATGATTAAAACTCATCCTGAGGAGTTTCTGATAAGTTGACGGCATTGCGCTGTAGGAGTTTTCCTGATGTCCCGTCGTCTTCCTCCCTTGTATGCCCTTCGAGCCTTCGAAGCGGCGGCGCGTCATAGCTCGTTTACCCGGGCCGCGGAAGAACTGTCGATCACGCAAAGTGCGGTCAGTCGGCACATTCGTACACTCGAAGAGCATTTCGCCTGTCGGCTGTTTCATCGCAGTGGGCGCAACCTGCAACTGACCGAGTCGGCGCGGTTGATCCTGCCGGGCATTCGCGAAGGTTTTACTGCGCTGGAGCGGGCCTGCAATACCTTGCGTGCCGAAGATGACATCCTGCGCATGAAAGCCCCGTCCACCCTGACCATGCGCTGGTTGCTGGCGCGCCTCAGCCGCTTTCGCCACTTGCAGCCGGGCAACGAGGTGCAGTTGACCAGCGCCTGGATGGACGTCGACTCGGTGGACTTCAATCACGAACCTTTCGACTGCGCGGTTATTCTCAGCAACGGAAACTTTCCACCTGACTGGGAGGCCACTTTCCTGTTCCCCGAAGAGCTGATTCCGGTGGGCGCGCCGAATCTCCTGAAGGATCAGCCATGGGACGTCGCCCGACTGTGCTCCGCCGAATTGTTGCACCCGACACCGGATCGGCGCGACTGGCGCAATTGGCTGGAGCGCATGGGTCTGGCGGATCAGGTGTCACTCAAGGGCGGGCAGGTGTTTGACACCCTGGAGTTAGGCATGATTGCCGCCGCACGGGGTTATGGGGTGTCGATGGGTGATTTGCTGATGGTGGCCGAGGATGTGGCCCAGGGACGTCTGAGCTTGCCGTGGCCGACCGCCGTCGCCAGTGGTGAGAATTATTACCTCGTCTGGCCGAAAACACGCCCGGGAGGCGAACGTTTGCGCCGTCTCAGCGATTTCCTGCAAAGCGAGGTCCGGGCCATGGAGTTGCCGGCCGTCGAGCACTTGAGCTGAATCGATAGGTTCTATAGTCACCGTCGATCCAATGTGAGCGAGCCTGCTCGCGAAGGGGGACGACTCGATTCCGGCACTCATTGAGTCGCCGGCCGATACTGCAGCGCCTCCGCCAGATGCTCACGGGTAATGCCATCGACCTGCTCAAGGTCCGCCAGGGTCCGCGCAACCTTCAGCAGGCGGTGGGCGGACCTTAGCGACAGGTTCAACCGTTCACACGCTGTCTCCAGCCAGGTTTCGTCGACTGTGGATAACTTGCAATGCTTGCGCAGGCCCGGCAGATCAAGGAAGGCGTTGGCACAGCCTTGGCGTTTGTGTTGCCGCTCCCTGGCGTCGGCAACCAGAGCGGCGGCGGTGGCGGTGTTGTCGCCGGGGTTGACCGCCGGATTGAGGGCCGTGGCTTCGCGGGCAACGGTCAGGTGCAGGTCGACTCGATCGAGCAACGGGCCGGAAAGTTTGTTGCGGTAGCGTTGAACCATGTCCGGGGTGCAGGAGCAACGACCACTCGGGTCGCCAAGGTATCCACAGGGGCAGGGATTCATCGCAGCAACCAGTTGAAACCGGGCCGGGAAACGGACGCGATCCTTGGCGCGGGATATCACAATATGACCGGACTCCATTGGCTCTCTTAATACCTCCAGAACCCTGCGATCGAATTCTGGAAGCTCATCGAGAAACAGCACGCCATGATGGGCGAGGGTGATTTCGCCAGGCTGGGGTTTCGAGCCGCCACCCACCAGTGCCGGCCCCGACGCCGAGTGATGCGGTTGTCTGAAGGGCCGCTGTGGCCAGTGACTCAAGGGAACGCAACTGACCACCGACTTGATTGCTGCAACCTCCAGCGCTTCGCTTTCGGCCAGTGGCGGTAAAAGGCCGGGAAGTCGACTCGCCAGCAGGGTTTTTCCGGTTCCCGGAGGTCCGCTGAACAGCAGGTTATGAGCGCCCGCTGCCGCAATCAGCAAGGCCCGTTTCGCCGAGAGTTGCCCCTGCACTTCATTCAAATCGGGGTAGGGCATGCTGGCATGCATCAAGCCATCTGACACATAAGGCTCGATGGGTGTGTGGCCATTGAAATGTGCAACCGCTTCCAGCAGATGATCCACCGCAATGACCTTCAAGCCCGATGCCAGACAAGCTTCCTCGGCATTCGCCCGAGGCACCATCAACGAACGCCCGGCCTTGCGCGCTGCCAGGGCGGCCGGCAAAACGCCCCTCACGGCACGTACCGCGCCCGAAAGCGCCAACTCTCCCAGGCATTCAATATCATCCAGCGTCAACGTCGGCACCTGCACGCTGGCCGACAGAATCCCCAAGGCAATCGCCAAATCGAACCGCCCGCCATCCTTCGGCAAATCGGCGGGAGCGAGATTCAAGGTGATGCGCCGCGCCGGAAACTGCAGCCCCGAATTAATGATCGCACTACGCACCCGGTCCTTGCTTTCCTTCACCGCTGCTTCAGGCAGACCGACCATCGTCAGCGACGGCAATCCGTTGGCCAGATGGACTTCGACGGTAACGGCGGGCGCATCCACGCCAATTTGGGCGCGGCTGTGGACGATGGAGAGGGACATGGTCGTTCCTTGAGCTTTACGGGGTCCGCTTCCTGCGGGTTTTTGAAGGGTAGTTGGGAGGTGATGATTTGGAGTGGCAGCGGAGGCGCCAAACTTTCACAGGATGTTGCGAGCTTTGTTGCGTTGCTTTGGATGCGAAAAAAAACCGCCACTCGGGCGGTTTATTCGGGGAGCTTGGTCAGGCTCGTGCCTGCAAGCAAGCCATCAGGTTCGAGCTCCTTGCCATACATTGCTGCTACTTTAAAAAAACGATGTTGACTGGCTGAAACCCTTCCGGCCAAACGGAGCGCCTCGGCATGATACTCGGCGATGAGTAACAGTTTTGCTTGCCGTTTTTTGGGTTTCACAGTGACCTGCCTTTGATTGATGGATTTGTTGTTAGGCCAGTCAACTTAAGCGCCGAAGACGGTTTTGATGCAATCGGAATTGACGCATATTTTTGTAGGATCATGCCTAGTTTTGGTCGCCTTCTGAAGGGCGTTAGTAGTCCTCTTCCTAAAATTTTGAAAGACACGCAAATACTCAAAGCCGCGCGTTTGCATTCGTGAGCTCGCCTTATACACTCAATATTAATGCATAACGTTAAGCTTTAAATTATGATCGTTAGCTTTAAGTGTTCTGAGACCGAGTTTCTGTTTCGCAACGGTAAGACCCGTATGTGGTCAGCCATTCTGAGTGTCGTGGAACGAAAGCTGACGATGCTTGATGGGGCTGCCGTGCTGATGGACCTTCGATCACCACCAGGCAATCGATTGGAGGCGCTGGAAGGCAATCGAAAGGGTCAGCACAGCATTCGCGTCAACGCTCAATGGCGAATTTGCTTTGTTTGGGGTCTCAATGGGCCAGAGAATGTCGAAATCGTCGATTATCACTGAGGTGAGTAATGACTAAGAATGGTATGCGCCCGGTTCACCCTGGCGAAATCCTCAAAGAGGAATACCTGGAGCCTCTGAACCTCACGGCTGCCGCTCTGGCTAGAGCGTTGAGCGTGTCGACACCTACGGTGAATGACATCGTGCTCCAGCGTCGTGGCGTCAGTGCTGATATGGCTCTAAGGCTATCTATCTGTCTGGACACGACCCCGGAATTTTGGCTGAACCTGCAATCGACCTACGATTTGCGTAAGGCCGAGATTGAGCGAGGGGCTGCGATTCGGGATCAGGTCGAGCGGCTTGCGCACTGCGCCTGATTGCTGTTTTGGATTTACTGAACCCCACGCCAAAAGCGTGGGGTTTTTTATTCAGAATGCGTGAAGCATCTTCGCGGCCTTTTCCCACCAAGGCGAATTGATAGCAGGCCTTGGAGTCTCCTGATCAGGCAATAGTTGCGGAACATTCTGCAACCGAATCCAAGGCTGGTTGTTCCAGTGCAGCAAGCTCAGTGACATTTCCGGCCAGTTGAGCAGACTCAGTATCGGGCGCTCGGGTGACGTCGGTTGTTGCGCGTCTCTAAGGGCTGGGACGACTTCGTGAGTCAGCCATTCGCGCAAGGCTCGGTATTCGGGGCAGTAGTGGTAGACCAGTAGGGCGTAGACGCCGGATTCGCTGATTAGCAGGGTGTTTTCGATGTTGCCGTGGATGAGCATTCGTGCGGTTTGGCGTTGGTCGGGGTCGAGTTTTCGGACGGCGCGTTCGTCGAGGTAAAGGCGCAAGAGGCGACCAAGGTCGCGGGCGCTGAACCACGGTTGGTTTTCCAGGAGGAGGGCGTGGAGGTGGAGTTTGTGGCGGGTGAAGACGTGAGGAGTCAGATAGTTTTCGTCCATCGAGCAGTTCTCGGGATCAAATGAAGAAAACTGCCTCTGATCGTCGCCAAACGAAAAGGGTGGCAGCCATGCGCGGGTTGGCGAACCGGTGACGCCCGAGAACCGGCAGACCCGAAGGTCTCCCACGCATAGCCGCCATAATTCGAGATGGGAATAAATTCCTCGGCCGAATGTGGTCGCGGTGCTTCGGGGGCTTCCGGGTCGCCAAACCCAGAGCTGATTATTCAGCTGGGGATGAGCATAGAAACCAGAGGCATTACGGCGCAATCGGACGGCGGTGGTTTTCTTGTAGGACGTTGCCGGGATTTTTGCGAGGTTTTAGATCAAAAGATCGCAGCCTGCGGCAGCTCCTACAGGGGATTGGATTTCACACTGGGGCGGTGTGTTACTCGGCAGGCGGATTCAGCCTCGTTTCCAGCTCCGCCACCTTCGCCTCAAGACTCTCCAACCGTGCGCGAGTCCGCGCCAGTACGACCATCTGGCTATCGAATTCTTCCCGGCTCACCAGGTCCAGTTTGCTGAAGGCGCTCTGCAGCAACGCCTTGAACTGGCTTTCGATTTCGCTTTTCGGCAGTGGGGTTTCGCCGCTGAAGAGGCGGGAGGCGGTGCCACTCAGAGCGTCGAGGAAGTCTTTGGGTGCGAGCATGGGAAATGTCCTGGAAACAATGGCGGGCAGTGTATCACGCAGTGTCTATAGTCATTCCCGCAGGCCTCAGGTGCACGCTTTTCGCGCATGGGGACGGACGGTAACGCACCGTTGTTGTGCGTAACGCGACGAGTGTTGTCGCGAAGTGGTAGGCATCGGCGTCCAAAGGCTTGAAAACAGAGAGTTTTGTGGAGATGGCAAGCTTTCTGCTTAGTCCTTGGTGACCCATGCACGAATGCAGTCGCTGTGACGGATGCAGTGCGCCAAGCGAAACGGGGGAAGAGTTTCGTGCGGAGTGGTTAGCAGGCGTCGGACGGGCAGGTAAGGCCGACGATGCGTTACAAAGCCAGGCACTGCGCTTAGACTTGAGACGGGTTTGTTTTCCTGGGGCAAGTCCACCAATTCGGGAGAGAGTTTTCATGAAGCTAGTCACTGCCATCATCAAGCCGTTCAAACTGGACGACGTACGCGAGTCGCTGTCCGAGATCGGCGTGCAGGGCATTACCGTTACTGAAGTCAAAGGCTTCGGTCGGCAGAAGGGTCACACCGAGCTGTATCGCGGCGCGGAATACGTGGTCGATTTCCTGCCTAAGGTGAAGATCGATGTCGCCATTGACGACAAGGATCTTGACCGGGTTATCGAGGCGATAACCAAGGCAGCCAATACCGGCAAGATCGGTGACGGCAAGATCTTCGTGGTCAATCTGGAACAGGCGATTCGCATCCGTACCGGCGAAACCGATACCGACGCAATCTAAGCCGCCACAAACCCAACGCCCCAGGAGAAAACAATATGACTCTGCGTAAATTCGCAGGGCTTGGAGCCCTGTTGTCCATCGTAATGCCCGGCCTGGCCATGGCGGCAGATCCGGTGGCGCCTCCAGTCCTCAATTCAGGCGATACCGCCTGGATGTTGATCTCGACGGCCCTCGTGCTGTTCATGACCATTCCCGGCCTCGCGCTGTTCTACGGCGGTATGGTTCGCTCCAAAAACGTTCTTTCCGTGATGATGCAGTGCTTCGCCATTACCGGCCTGGTCACCGTCCTGTGGTTCATTTATGGCTACAGCATGGCGTTTGACACCACGGGGATGGAACTCAACGTCGTCAACCTCAACTCCTTTGTCGGCAGCTTCGCCAAGGCCTTCCTCGCCGGCATCACGCCTGCCAGTATTACCGGGCCTGCGGCGCTGTTCCCTGAGGCGGTGTTCGTCACCTATCAGATGACCTTTGCGATCATCACCCCGGCCCTGATCGTCGGTGCGTTCGCTGAGCGGATGAAGTTCTCCGCGATGCTGGTGTTCACGGGCCTCTGGCTGACGCTGGTTTACTCCCCTATCGCGCATATGGTCTGGAGCGGTCCGGGTTCGCTGTTGGGCGACTGGGGCGTGCTCGACTTCGCGGGCGGCACCGTGGTGCACATCAACGCCGGTGTGGCCGGTCTGATTGCTGCGCTGGTATTGGGCAAGCGCAAAGGCTTCCCAACCACTCCGATGGCACCGCACAACCTCGGTTATACCCTGATGGGGGCCGCGATGTTGTGGGTCGGCTGGTTCGGCTTCAACGCCGGTTCCGCCGCTGCAGCCAACGGCACTGCCGGTATGGCGATGCTGGTCACCCAGATCGCAACCGCTGCGGCTGCACTGGGCTGGATGTTCGCCGAGTGGATGACTCACGGCAAACCAAGCGCACTGGGTATTGCTTCGGGTGTGGTCGCCGGTCTGGTAGCAATCACTCCGGCCGCTGGCACCGTAGGCCCGATGGGCGCTCTGGTGATCGGTCTGGCAGCGGGTGTGGTGTGCTTCTTCTGCGCCACCACGCTGAAGCGCAAACTCGGCTATGACGACTCCCTGGACGCCTTCGGCGTACACGGCATCGGCGGTATTCTCGGCGCGATCCTGACCGGTGTGTTTGCTGCACCGTCCCTGGGGGGCTTCGGCACCGTTACCGACATCGCCGCACAAGTCTGGATTCAGTGCAAAGGCGTGGGCTTCACGGTGATCTACACCGCAATCGTCACCTTCGTCATTCTCAAGGTCCTGGACGTTGTCATGGGCCTGCGTATCACGGAAGAAGAAGAGGCTGTCGGCATCGACCTGGCACTTCATAACGAACGCGGCTACAACATGTAAGACGCGCATAAAAAACTTGCCCGGCTTGCCGGGCATTTTTTTGTCCGGAATTTGTCATTGAAGAAGTAGCTGAAAGGTTTTTTCTTACAGCTTTGGCCGCGTTTACAGCGGGCATTTTTCTGCGGCCAATGGCTTACGTGATGGAAGGAATATTAGGGCCTTTGTTTTTTCCCAGAGCGCGCTAGAATGCGCCCCGAACGTGCGGAGAACTGTATGTGGCAACAGACTCTGATTACCTTGCGGGCGAGGCCCCGGGGCTTTCATCTGGTAACGGACGAGTTACTCGCCGGCCTGCCTGAACTCAAGGCGTGTCGGGTCGGTCTGTTGCATTTGTGGCTGCAGCATACCTCGGCGTCGTTGACCATCAACGAGAACGCCGATCCGGCGGTACGTCGCGACTTCGAACGATTTTTCAATCGTCTGATCCCACAAGGAGCGGACGGCTATGAGCATAACGACGAAGGCCTGGACGACCTCCCGGCGCACTTCAAGGCCAGCGTGCTTGGCTGTCAGCTCAGTTTGCCGATTTCGGCGGGCCGGTTGGCGCTAGGGACCTGGCAAGGTGTTTATCTGGGCGAGCACCGTGATTCTGGTGGTGCTCGTAAAGTCCTCGCCACCGTGCACGGTGAAGAGGCATAAGCCGTTGGTCACCAATGGCGGTTGAATTTTTTCCGGCGGCCGTCGACAGACGGCGAAGCTGGGCTATAACTAATCTGCTTTTCGCAAGTCATGAGGTAGAACATGAGCGACGATGATCTGGAAAACGACGACCTCGAAGTAGGCGACGACGACGAAACCGAAGAAGGTCTGGAAGCAGCGGTGGAAGACGTCGCTGAAGACGACGGCGGTGATGCGCCCGTTCCGACCGCCAAAGGCAAGGCCAAGGCAGCGGTATCGGTCGATGAGCTGCCGAGCGTCGAAGCGAAAAACAAAGAGCGTGATGCTCTGGCGCGGGCTATGGAAGAGTTCCTGGCCAAGGGCGGCAAGGTGCAGGAAGTGGAGGCCAACGTGGTCGCCGATCCTCCCAAGAAGCCTGACAACAAGTACGGCAGTCGGCCTATCTAAGCGCCAGCTATTTGCTTGCTTGCAGAAAAAGCCCGCCGTCGCTGCGGGCTTTTTTATGGGCGAAACAAAATTCTGAATTCGCGCATATCCCCTGTGGGAGCGAGCTTGCTCGCGATGAGGGCTTAACATTCAAAATTGATATTGACTGACACACCGTCATCGCGAGCAAGCTCGCTCCCACAGGGTTTTGTGGTGATTGCAGGGTCAGTGTCGGGCGTTCCACCGCGCCAACAGCGCCGGCAATTCGGCCAAGCTGCGAATCTCGGCATCCGGTGCCTTCTGCGCTTCCCACAGCTTGCCCGCCGGGTTAAACCAGATCGCCCGTAACCCTGCCTGCTGGGCGCCGGCAATGTCATCACCTGGATGATCGCCAATATGCACTGCTGTTTTGGCGGTAGCGCCACCCCGCTGCAACGCCTCATGAAACAGTCGTGCATCCGGTTTGGCGATGCCGATGTCTTCGGCACACAAGGCAAATCTGAAATAATCCGCCAGGCCCAGCCGACTCACATCGGCATTGCCGTTGGTGACCACGCCGAGGGCATAGTGCTTGGCCAGAATCTCCAGCGTCGGCTCGACTTCAGGGAATACTTCGATCTGATGTCGCGCATGCAGGAACACTTCAAAGCTCTGATCGGCCAGATCTGAAGCCTGGCGATGGTCATAACCGGCCTCTTCCAGCGCATGGAACAGCACCCGCCGGCGCAAAGCGCTGATGCGATGTTTGAGTTCCGGTTCGCTGCTCAGGATCCGCTCACGAATGGTCCACAAATGTTCCACCGGGACCGCGCCAAGGTTCGGCGCATGTTCGGTCAGCCATTCGCGCAAAACGGCTTCGGCGTTGACGATCACTGGGGCGGTGTCCCACAGGGTGTCGTCGAGGTCGAAGGTGATCAATTGGATGGTCATGAATCATCGCCCTTAATGCGTTTGGCCCGTGGATGGGCGCTGTCGTAGACCGTCGCCAGATGCTGGAAGTCCAGGTGGGTATAGATCTGGGTGGTCTTGATGTCCGAGTGGCCGAGCAACTCCTGCACCGCCCGAAGGTCCTGGGAGGACTCCAGCAAGTGGCTGGCAAAGGAGTGCCGCAACATGTGTGGATGCAGATTTTGTCCAAGCTCGCGTTCGCCGGCCGCCTTGACCCGCACCTGAATCGCCCGAGGACCCAGTCGCCGGCCTTGCTGGCTAACGAACACGGCATCGTCCGCAGGGTTGGTCATGGCGCGCAGCGGTAACCACCGCTCCAGCGCTTCGCGAGCCTTTTTGCCCACGGGTAAAAGACGGGTCTTACTGCCTTTACCGAGCACTTGAACCATGCCGTCTGCCAGATCCAGTTGATCGAGATTGAGCCCGGTCAGCTCCGACAAGCGCAATCCGGAGGAATAGAACAGCTCGAGAATCGCCTGATCCCGACGCGCCAGAAAATCATCCTCCACCGCCCCTTCAAGCAATTGCAGCGCGCGGTCGGTGTCGAGGGTTTTCGGCAAGCGACGTTCGCCCTTGGGCGGCGCCAGGCCGTTTGCCGGGTCATGGTCGCAGAGACCTTCACGGTTCAGATAATGATAAAGCCCACGTACCGCCGACAGGAGCCGCGCCAGGCTGCGGGACGATTGACCCTGTGAATGCAGGCGGGCGATCAGGCTGCGCAGGCGCTGGATGTCCAGCGCAGCCCAGCTGCCGATGTTCTGTTTGGCACACCAGCCCAGCACTTTGTCGAGGTCGCGGCGGTAAGCGTACAGCGTGTGAGGCGACACCTGCCGCTCACTGCGCAAGTGTTCGCAGTAAGCGTCCAGTTGTCGTTCCACGATCAGCGCACCGAGCGTAGGGAATTGTTGACCCGTGGCAAGACACGGCCCATGACTTCGGCGATATAACTCAGGAACAGCGTGCCCACCGAACTCTTGTAGTGCTGCGGGTCGCGGCTGGCGATGGCCAGGACGCCGTGTATGCCCTGGTAGCTGATGGCGACGACGGCGGTGGAACCGATCTGCTTGCGCTGTTCTTCGCCGAACAGGAAGTCCAGTTCGTGATCACGCAGGCTGCCGCTGACGCTTTTGTCTTCCGAGAGCAGGCCGCCGATGGCCGTTTGCGCCTCGGCATGCGTCACCCAGCGCCCTACAGGCATCGGGTTGTCGCCCAGCAGGATCAGGCTCACGAAGGGCACCTGAAAGTCCTGGCGCAGGCTGTCTTCGACGCTGATCACCACGTCGTCGAGGCTGGTGGCATCCATCAGCGCGAGAATCAGGCGGCGGGTCTTGTCGAAGAGACGGTCGTTGTCGCGGGCCACGTCCATCAAGTGCGAGAGGCGATGACGCAACTCGATGTTGCGGTCGCGCAGGATGGTCATCTGGCGCTCGACCAGTGAAATGGTGTCACCACGCTGGTGCGGAATACGCAGGGCCGGGAGCAACTCTTCGTGCTCGACGAAAAAATCCGGATGCGCCTCCAGGTACGCGGCAATCGCCGCCGCCTCCAGGCTTTCGGACGGTGATTCGTCGGGCTGTCGGGCGGGTACCTGAGGCTTATCGGTCATGGATTTCGCTCACTCAAAGACGCACTTGTCCTTCATATACGCGGACTGCCGGGCCGGTCATCATGACCGGTTGGCCAGGGCCTGCCCATTCAATGGACAGACGCCCGCCGGGCAGGTCGATCAATAGCGGCGAATCCATCCACCCCTGGCTGATCGCGGCCACTGCGGCCGCACAGGCGCCGGTTCCGCAGGCCTGGGTTTCCCCGGTCCCGCGCTCCCAAACGCGCAGCTGCGCGCGGTTCCGGTCAATGACCTGGAGAAAACCGACATTGACCCGTGCCGGGAAGCGCGGGTGATGTTCGATTTTTGGCCCCAGTTCATGCACCGGTGCATTGTTGATGTCGCTGACCCGCAACACGGCATGAGGGTTACCCATGGACACGGCGGCCAGGTCTACCATGGTGCCGTCGACGTCGACCTGATAGCTCGAAGCCTGCTCCGGCGCCAGGAAAGGAATATCGGCCGGCACCAGGCGCGGTGCGCCCATATTGACACCGATCTGGCCGTCGCTGCGGATATCCAGTTCGATGATGCCGCTTTTGGTCTCGACGCGGATCTGCCGTTTAGCGGTCAGGCGCTTGTCGAGTACGAAGCGGGCGAAGCAGCGCGCACCATTGCCGCACTGTTCCACTTCCGAGCCGTCGGCATTGAAGATCCGATAGCGAAAGTCCACGTCCGGGTTGCTCGGCGCTTCGACGATCAGCAACTGATCGAAACCGACGCCAGTGTGCCGATCGCCCCATTGCTTGGCGTGCTTGGGCAGAATGTGCGCGTGCTGGCTGACCAGGTCGAGGACCATGAAGTCATTACCCAGGCCGTGCATCTTGGTAAAACGCAGCAGCATGGTTTTACTCCGGCAGCAGGCTTTCGCCAGCAAACAACTCGGCTACCGTCTCACGGCGACGCACTTCAACTGCCTGATCACCGTCCACCAACACTTCAGCGGCGCGGCCGCGGGTGTTGTAGTTGGAACTCATGACAAACCCATAGGCACCGGCCGAATGCACGGCCAGCAGGTCACCTTCTTCCAGGGCCAGCTGACGATCCTTGGCCAGGAAGTCGCCGGTTTCGCAGATCGGCCCGACGATGTCATAAGCGCGAGCTGCGCTAGCGCGCGGGTGTACGGCGGTGACGTCCATCCAGGCTTGATACAGCGCCGGGCGGATCAGGTCATTCATGGCCGCGTCGACGATGGCGAAGTCTTTGTGTTCGGTGTGCTTGAGGTACTCGACCTGAGTCAGCAATACGCCGGCGTTGGCGACGATAAAACGGCCCGGCTCGAACACCAGCGCCAGGTCGCGACCATCGAGACGTTCACGCACGGCTTTGATGTAGTCGGCAGCCAATGGCGGCTCTTCATCACGATAACGCACACCCAAACCACCACCGAGATCGATGTGGCGCAGGTAAATACCGCAATCGCCGAGGCGGTCGACCAGGCCTAGAAGGCGATCGAGGGCATCAATGAACGGCGCCAGAGTGGTCAGTTGCGAACCGATGTGGCAATCGACGCCGACCACTTCCAGGTTCGGTAGCTGAGCGGCACGGATGTACACGTCTTCGGCGTCGGCGATGGCGATGCCGAACTTGTTCTCTTTCAGCCCGGTGGAAATGTACGGGTGAGTGCCAGCATCGACGTCCGGGTTCACGCGCAGCGAGATCGGTGCACGAACACCCAGCTCGGCGGCAACAATTTGCAGGCGTTCGAGTTCGTCGGTGGATTCGACGTTGAAGCAATGTACGCCGACTTCCAGGGCACGACGCATGTCGTCACGGGTCTTGCCGACACCGGAGAACACGATCTTGTCGGCGCTGCCGCCAGCGGCTAAAACGCGTTCCAGTTCACCACGGGAGACGATGTCGAAACCGGCGCCAAGACGGGCCAGGACATTCAGTACACCCAGGTTGGAATTGGCTTTTACTGCAAAGCAAACCAGGTGCGGCATGCCGGCCAGCGCATCGGCGTAAGCCAGGTACTGGGCTTCGATGTGGGCGCGGGAGTAGACGTAGGTCGGCGTGCCAAAGCGTTCGGCAATGGCGGACAGGGCAACACCTTCCGCGAACAGCTCGCCGTCACGGTAGTTAAAAGCGTCCATGGCATTCCCTTATTGGTAGACGTCGTGCTTGTGTGCTTTCGAAGGGGATTGCTGCGACGCCTTGGCCTGCTCGGCAGGATCCTGGCTGTCGTCGGGCAGGTACAGCGGGCCTTTTTGACCACAGGCCGACACAAGGCAGGCAACCGCGAGGAGGGCAGCAAGGGAAGAGATCAGGCGCTTCATGGCGAAATCCTTGAAAATGCGTTAATTGCGCCGGAGTATACCGGCCACCCGGCACCTTGCCTATGTAACGCGGCTCCCGTCCGGCGGGGCTTCGGCCTATGCAGATAAGTTATGTGCAATCCATTGTGGGAGCGAGCCTGCTCGCGAAAACGGAGTGTCGGTCAACATTGATGTTGAATATGATGGCCTCTTCCCGAGCAGGCTCGGTCCCACAGTCGTTATCCTTTGCAATCACCGGGGCTCGCCCGTATCTTGCGGCGCTTGAGCGTGAGTAGACACTTTTTGAGGTTCCCGCAATGAGTTTGACTGAAGCCCGTTTCCACGATCTGGTCGATGCTACCCAGCAGACGCTGGAGGATATTTTTGACGAGAGTGACCTGGATATCGATCTGGAGAGCTCGGCCGGTGTGCTCACCGTCAAGTTCGAAAACGGCAGCCAGTTGATCTTCAGCCGTCAGGAGCCGTTGCGTCAGTTGTGGCTGGCGGCGGTGTCGGGCGGTTTCCACTTCGACTATGACGAAGAGAGCGAACGCTGGATGTGCGACAAGAGCGAAGAGCAGCTGGGCGAAATGCTGGAGCGCATCGTCAAGCAGCAAGCCGGTGCTGAATTCGATTTCGAAGGCCTGTGAGACCGTGACTCAGCCTGTACCTGTTCGTCCGCCCAAGCCGCTCTACAGCAATGTCAGCCCGGCGGTGCCTTCGCCGTGCAGCGGTGTGTGTCGGCTGGATGAGCAGAAGGTCTGCCTGGGGTGTTTTCGCCATGTCGAAGACATCCGCGAATGGCGTTCGGCGGATGATGAGCGCCGCCGGGTCATCTGTGCCCAGGCGGCCGAGCGCAAAACCTCCGCCTGAAGCCATAGCGCCAGCTGCTACAAATGTGTGTCGTCGCCCCTGACTTGTATATTTATTGAGCTGTGATAGTGTCCAGAAACGCCTCAACCCATCGAGGCTCGTGAAAACCCCGCCTTTTTCTGGCGGGGTTTTGCTTTTTTTGTGCAGAAGAAAGGAGTCTGCCTCAATCATGACCGCACCTTCCATCACCCTTACTCGTCTGGACGTTCAACGTCTGGAGCGTCTGATTGACAGCCTCGATGACACGCTGCCGGGCGTTATTGCGCTGCAAACCGAACTGGATCGCGCCGATACCGTGGTCGGTCACGATGAAGTGCCAGCCGATGTCGTGACCATGAACTCTAAAGTGCATTGCCGTGAAGAAAGCAGCGGCAAGGACTATCACCTGACGTTGGTTTACCCCAAGGACGCCAACGCCGACGAAGGCAAGATATCCATTCTGGCACCGGTCGGCAGTGCACTGCTCGGTCTCAAGGTGGGGCAGCACATCGACTGGCCTGCACCGGGCGGCAAAACCCTGAAACTGACCCTGCTGGAAGTCGAATCGCAGCCGGCCAATGGCGGCGCTTTTCCGGAATAAAATTCCTCAGACCTGCTCGAGCGCCTCGTTCAATGCGCGCTCCAGGTCAGCTTTGTAGCGCAGGTATAAATTGCTTGAGCTCTGCCCGTCACCGAGCAAGCCGGACAAGTCCAGGTCGGTGATGTAGCAGCGGTAGCGTTCAGTCTCGCGGCGCTGTTCGACGATTTCCCGGGCGACCACGCTGAACAGTTGGTCGCCATGTTCCAACGCTGAAAATTCCCGCTGATTGCAATACAACGTGACCTGCACTTTACCGGGCTGGGCTTTGCCGACGATCGCCTGCACGTCGTAAAACGGTTTGTTGATCGGGGATTGCGGCGCCAGCCGGGCTTCGACCCGGCGAGCTCGACCCGGGCCTGAAGGCAGCAATTGGTAATACAACGTTTCCAGGCTCAAAGGTTGTGCGGCGTCCACCGGCAGTAAGGTATCGCGCCGGTACTGGATCGATTGCAGGAAACGTTGTAACGGCACCAACAGGCTTTGTTCGTCGTGGTAGGGCAGCCGCTGCTGCCACAAGGCGTTGAACTCATCGAGTACATACAGATCAGCCTGGTCTTCGTTGATCCGGTAGAACACCTGAATACAGTCCGGCTGGCCCATCGGCAGAACCAGCGCCAGGTCATGCTCTTCCAGCGCCTTCGGGTCCAGTTGCAGCGGGCTGTAGCTCACCCGTTCTTCGCCCAGGTAATCGAGCAGCGCCGGCAGCGTGGCGAGGGCCACATGATTGACGTGTCCGGGCACCAGCTCCAGCACGTGATAATGCTGCTGAACCTGAATCAGGTAGCGATGATTGAGATTGCTCAGCAATAGGTTTTGTGCGGTATCGAGGATTTCCTCGACCCGCTGGGCGATGAACTGTGCACGGTTGTGACAGAAGCAGCGCACACGTAATTTTGGCGGCTGCCCTGTGCCTGGCAGGTTGTTGAGGTAATCGCGCACGCAGTCGAGCAGGGCATGTCGGCCATCGAAGCGGTTGACCAGCACCTCGTTCCAGCTATTGAGCGTGACCTGGTCCAGTGTCAGCACCAGATTTTCCCTGACGCCTGCGTAGCTCAGGGAGTCGGTGCGCTCTGTGGTCATCAGAATGTTCAGGTCGCGGTGGTGCTTGAGCGGATCAATGCCGACGTTAACCAGAATCAGCACTTCACTTGGCGCACTGGCGCGCAATAATGGTTCTTCGGCGACAGTGGGCAGCGGCAGCGTAATGCTCTGTTGCAGGCTGCCAAGCAGGTTGAACAGTTCGAACTCGCTCAGGTCGCTGGTGCCCGGATGCAAGGCCAGTCGGGTGCTGCTGTCGATCACGCCGTTGCGGTGACACCAGGTCAGCAACTCCAGTAATTGGCGGCTGCGCTTGATCGGGGCGAAATGCTCCCACTCCTGGGCCGTCAGGCTGCCGTTGTACAAACCCCATTGGGCTTGCCTCGGTTCTTTCTTGTTTGGCGCCTGCACCAGCGTCAGTGTGTCTTCGGCCAGGTCCTGGGCGATGCCCGGGTTGATGAACTCGACCTTATCGGCCTTGCGCTCGAAAGCTGCGTACAGCCGCCGACCCAGGACGTTCAGGTCGCGTTTGTTGATCAAGCTGATGGCTTGTTCGCTGCGGGCGAACTGCGTCAGGAAGCGGTAGCTGTAATTCAGCTCGTTGACCAAGGCCCGTCGTTCAGCGCTGACCTGACGAACTTTCCACTGGCTGCGGCTGTCGAGCAAGGCCAGCTGCCGCTGATCCCACTGCCATTCGTGGCTCAGGCGTTCAAGCAGTGAGCGTTGCCAGCTTTGAGTGCGACTGCTGCTGCCGGTCAGTTTGCGATTGACCTTCAGGTACAGCGCCCGACGCACCAGTTCCAGACGTTCTGGCTCGCCACGGGCGATGAGGTATTCCTCGATGCGTCGATAGACCACGACATAAGGGTCCAGCTCGTCGAGGTCGAGCTGATTGGCGAACACGGCTTGTTTGAAGCGCAGGCTCAGACAGTGAACCCTTGGGTGTTCGCTGGCGTAGACCTCGGTCAGCAGCAGCTTGAGCACCGATTTGTAGGGCGACTCGATGCCCTTGAACAGTTGCCAGAGCCCGGCGCCGACGAATTCGCCAGGCGGGATATAGGCCAGGTGCCCCAGGTCCAGGGTTTCATCGGCGCGGATAAAGCGCTTGGAAATCAGCGTGTGAGTGTAGCGATCGTAGTTTGCCTCTTCGTAGACCGGCACCAGCCACCAAATGGGTGTGCGCCCGCCCAGCCAGATCGCGGTGCGATAAAATTCGTCCAGCAGCAGGTAGTGCTGGGTGGTGCCGCAATCTTCTGAGCTCAACTGCGTATCGCGTTCGCCGCGCACGAAACGGGTCGGATCGATCAGGAAGAAGTGTGCCTCGGCGCCTTGGCTGGCAGCCCATGTCTCGAGCAGCTGACATTTTTTGCGCAGCTCGGCGAGATCGTTTTCGCTCAGGTCCGGACCGTGACAAACCCATACGTCCATATCGCTCTGTTCGGCCTGAGCCAGGGTGCCGAGGCTGCCCATCAGGAACAGACCGTGAATGGGGCGCGGTGGATTGCTGCCATGGCGTGGCTTGTAGGAAAACGAGCGGGTCAGGCGCTGAGCTTCGGCGAGGGTGTTGGCGTCAGGCTCGAAGTTCGACAGCCCGGCCGGTGTACTGCCTGAAACGTAACCCGGCAGCAGTGGATGATTGACGTGAAAAAACAGCGGCAGCAGGGTCAATACCCCTTGCTGGCGGGACGACAGGCCTTCCATGGCGCGCGCCATGCGACCTTCGTTGAGCGTCAGAAACCGTGCACGCAGTTGACTCAGAACCTTGCGGTCGATTCCCTCGGCCAGATCGGGGCGGATTTCATGGGTGCGGGTCATGTCAGCTAAAACCGGCTCGCAGGGCTAGGACGTGGAAGGTCACAGTGTGAGGGGCAGTTTAGCGCCTCGGTCCCGGGACTTTTAAGCTGATTTTGTTTTTCTGGCGTCAGATTTATATCGCGCAACGGTACGGATAACAGGGTGTGCCCGCGGAAATCCTGTGATGGGGGTTTCCGTGGGCAAAACGATAAGGCTCAGGCTGTTTCCTGGACGCTCAGAATGGTAAGGACGGTTTGCACATTTTGCGCGGCGTCACGACCCAGGCTGGTCAGATAACCGCCATCAGGCTGGTCGATCAGTTCTTTTTCATACAGGCGTCGGGCAGCGGCAATGGCTTTCGGGGCAGCGGTCTGATGAATTTTCAAACCTTCCTGGGAACTGTCCAGGTTGAAGAGTGCGAGGATTTCCAGTTCGGCAACCAACTCAGGGGTAAGCGACATAAGGACTCCAGACTTTCTAGGAATTGGACGACAGCGCCCCTAAGGTGAGCCCACTTGTGCGGCATGTCCAGTGTTCGCGACAGGGTTTTTTCGCCTTGGGCGACATTCCCCGGTAACGGAGTGTTGTAGGAGCGAGCTTGCTCGCGAAAATCGTTAACGATCATGCGGGGCATCTGATTTCCCGCAGCGACCTTGAGTTTTTCGCGAGCAAGCTCGCTCCTACAGGGGGCGGGGTTATTTCTTTTCCGGCGGCAACTCTGGCAATGCGCGCAACGCGGCTTCATACCATTCGGTGTTGAACGCGCGGTCTTCTTCCAGGATTGCGTCGATTTCTACCGCCAACACATGGGCCATCAGGTTGAGGATTTCTTCCCGCTCATAACCCACCAGTGTCAGCTTGTTGAACGTCGCCTTGGCGGCTGGCGGGTTGTCGCTTTCGATCTGGTTTTCGATGGCTTCGATCAGGGTGGTTTCGGTGAATTCTTCTTCGTCGCTATCGATGTCGGTTGGCTCGCTCATGGCAGGCTCCTGAAGTTAAGGCGGCCAGTTTACCTGCATTCAGTGCTGTGATGCTGCTGGCAAGAAACGCCTTTGCGTTCTATAAAACAGGACTGCCAACCCCGCACGGCCTGGAGGCTATGTGATGCTCAAGCTTTATGGATTTCCCGTCAGCAACTACTACAACATGGTGAAACTGGCGTTGCTCGAGAAAGGCCTGCCATTCGAAGAGGTGCCGTTTTATGCAGGAACAAGCCCGGAAGCGCTGGCCATCAGTCCGCGCGCAAAGGTCCCGGTGCTACGTACCGAGCAAGGTTTCATCAATGAAACCGCTGTGATACTCGAGTACATCGAGCAGAGCCAGAAAGGTACGCCGCTGCTGCCGAGCGATCCTTTTGAACGGGCGCAAGTCCTCGCGTTGGCCAAGGAAATCGAGCTGTACATCGAACTGCCCGCGCGAGCCTGTTACGGCGAAGCGTTTTTCGGCATGCCGGTGCCGGACGCGATCAAGGACAAGACCAAGACTGAGTTGCTACTGGGGTTCGCCTCTCTGGGCCGGCATGGCCAATTCGCCCCTTACGTGGCAGGTGAAAGCCTGAGCGTGGCGGATCTGTATTTCCTGTACAGCGTGCCGCTGGCCAGTGCCGTGGGGCAGAAGCTGTTTGACCTGGACCTGCTGGCGCAGATACCTGGGGCCAAGGCGCTGCTGGAGCGTTTGGAAAAGAACCCGAATGTGCAGCGGGTTGCGGCGGACAAGGAAGCAGCCATGCCAGCGTTTATGGCGATGGTTGCGTCCAGGAAGTAGGTTTTGTAGCGGGTTCGAGAATGCATTCGCGGGCAAGCCTCGCTCCTACAGGATTTATGCGATCCCCTGTAGGAGCGAGGCTTGCCCGCGAAGCTTTTAGCGACTAGCGAGCAGTGCCTGGCCGCGAGCCACAGCCTTCTTGACCTGCGCCGGCGCAGTACCGCCGATATGGTCACGGGCATTCACCGAGCCTTCCAGCGTCAGTACGGCAAATACGTCCTGATCGATCTGGTCGCTGAACTTGCGCAGCTCTTCCAGGCTCATTTCCGCCAGGTCCTTGCCGCTTTCCACGCCATACTTCACGGCATGGCCAACGATTTCGTGGCAGTCACGGAACGGCAGGCCACGGCGTACCAGGTAGTCGGCCAGGTCAGTGGCGGTGGAGAAGCCGCGCAGCGCCGCTTCGCGCATTATTGCGTGCTTGGGTTTGATCGCCGGGATCATGTCGGCAAAGGCTCGCAGCGAGTCGCGCAAGGTGTCGGCGGCATCGAACAGCGGTTCTTTGTCTTCCTGGTTGTCCTTGTTGTAGGCCAAAGGCTGGCCTTTCATCAGGGTCAGCAGACCCATCAGTGCGCCGAACACGCGGCCGGTCTTGCCGCGAACCAGTTCTGGCACGTCCGGGTTTTTCTTTTGCGGCATGATCGAACTGCCGGTGCAGAAACGGTCCGGCAAATCGATGAACTGGAACTGCGCGCTGGTCCACAGCACCAGCTCTTCGGAGAAACGCGACAAGTGCATCATCGCGATGCTCGCAGCCGAGCAGAATTCGATAGCGAAGTCGCGATCGGAGACGTTGTCCAGCGAGTTGCCGCCGACAGCATCGAAGCCCAGCAGTTGGGCGGTGTATTCACGGTCGATCGGGTAGGTGGTACCGGCCAGCGCGGCGCTGCCCAACGGCATGCGGTTGGTGCGCTTGCGGCAATCCACCAGGCGCTCGTAGTCGCGGCTGAGCATTTCGAACCAGGCCAACATGTGGTGGCCGAAGGTCACCGGCTGCGCGGTTTGCAGGTGAGTGAAGCCTGGCATGATGCTGCCGGCTTCGCGTTCGGCCTGTTCCAGCAAGCCTTTTTGCAGGCGGGTGATTTCGCCCAGAATCAGGTCGATCTCGTCACGCAACCACAATCGAATGTCGGTGGCGACCTGGTCGTTACGGCTGCGGCCGGTGTGCAGCTTTTTGCCGGTCACGCCGATGCGGTCGGTCAGACGCGCCTCGATGTTCATGTGCACGTCTTCGAGGTCGATGCGCCAGTCAAACTGGCCGGCCTCGATTTCACCCTGGATGGTTTTCAGGCCATCGGTGATGCTGTCGCGCTCGACATCGGTCAGCACGCCGACCTTGGCCAGCATGGTAGCGTGGGCGATCGAGCCCATGATGTCGTGGCGATACAGGCGCTGGTCGAAAGTGACGGAGGCGGTGAAGCGGGCGACGAAGGCGTCGACGGGTTCACTGAAGCGGCCGCCCCAGGACTGATTGGTCTTGTCAGTGCTCATGAATTCGCTCGTATCGGCTAAAGAAAGATGGCGTAGAAAGCTGCCGCGGATAATAACAGGGTTGCCAATCCTGTCGCTGACACTGGTCGGCACGTTTTTTTCTCATGGACTGGCCCATACTCGGGGCCGCGCATGGGCCAATTGCGCAACGATATTTTTCAAATGAGCAATATCGTCTCGGCAACCGTCTACAGTTGGACAGTAGGATCAGTGCACTTAGATGCTGCAACTGACTATAAGAAGAGGGGATGTTCATATTGTGTATCAACAAACCCTGTGGCGATGCCTCGCCCATGTTGGCCCGGGTCGCCAATCGCCAGGCAGATGAAAATTTAGCCGTCGGTCGGGCGGCACTTTTTGGCCTTCGCGCTAGTCTTAGCGTGGATCGCGGTGACGGACGTCACTTCACCTGTCTACGCTATCCTTGTGCGAGACTCACGCAGGAATCCAGCGCAATATGAATGTCCTGATCGTTGATGACGAACCCCTGGCCCGCGAGCGCCTTAGCCGAATGGTTGGCGAACTCGAGGGATACAGTGTCCTGGAGCCCAGCGCCACGAACGGCGAAGAAGCGTTGGCACTGATCGACAGTCACAAACCGGATATCGTGCTGCTCGATATCCGCATGCCGGGCCTTGATGGTCTGCAAGTGGCTGCACGGTTGTGCGAACGCGAAACTCCGCCCGCCGTTGTGTTTTGCGCGGGGCCCGATGAATTTGCCGTGGAAGCCTTACAGGCAAGCGCCGTAGGCTATCTGGTGAAACCTGTGCGTACTGAACATTTGCATGAAGCGTTAAAGAAAGCCGAGCGACCCAATCGCGTCCAGCTCGCTGCCCTGACCCGTCCCGCCGCCGAAAGTGGCAACGGCCCGCGCAGCCACATCAGCGCCCGAACCCGTAAAGGTATTGAACTGATCCCGCTGGATCAGGTGGTGTACTTCATTGCGGACCACAAATACGTCACCTTGCGTCATGAAGGCGGCGAAGTGCTGCTGGATGAACCACTCAAGGCGCTCGAAGACGAGTTTGGCGATCGATTCGTGCGTATCCACCGCAATGCGCTGGTCGCACGGGAGCGCATCGAACGCCTGCAACGCACTCCGCTGGGACATTTTCAGCTGTTCCTCAAGGGCCTGAACGGTGACGCCTTGATCGTCAGCCGGCGTCATGTGGCTGGCGTGCGCAAGATGATGCAACAGCTTTAATTCGCTGTTCGCAGGCACATTTCACACCCGGTTGCGGGATATCCGAGGCCAGGGAGGCCAAGCAGTTTCTGATACAAGTCAAAGAGGATTTGGCTGAGCTGTTATTATCCGCCGTATCTATTCAGTACGGATTGACCCATGTCCTCTCGCGAAGTCCGCATCGCCACCCGCAAAAGTGCTCTCGCCCTGTGGCAGGCCGAATATGTCAAAGCCCGTCTGGAGGAGGCCCATCCTGGCCTGCTCGTGACGTTGGTGCCCATGGTCAGTCGCGGCGACAAGCTGCTGGACTCGCCACTGTCGAAAATCGGTGGCAAGGGCTTGTTCGTCAAGGAGCTGGAAACCGCGCTACTGGAAAACGTAGCCGACATCGCCGTGCATTCGATGAAAGATGTGCCGATGGATTTCCCCGAAGGCCTCGGTCTGTTCTGCATCTGCGAGCGTGAAGACCCGCGCGATGCCTTCGTCTCCAATACCTACGCCAGCCTGGAGGCGTTGCCGCCAGGCAGCATTGTCGGTACGTCCAGCCTGCGCCGTCAGGCCCAGCTGTTGACCCGTCGCCCGGACCTGGAAATCCGCTTCCTGCGTGGCAATGTGAATACGCGACTGGCCAAGCTTGATGCCGGCGAATACGACGCCATCATCCTCGCCGCCGCTGGCCTGATTCGTCTGGGCTTTGAAGATCGCATCACCTCGGCCATCAGCGTCGACGACAGTCTGCCGGCGGGAGGCCAGGGTGCGGTCGGTATTGAATGCCGCAGCGTCGACAGTGAAATTCACGCGCTGCTGGCGCCGCTGCACCATCAGGACACCGCCACTTGCGTGACGGCTGAACGCGCACTCAACAAACATCTGAATGGCGGCTGCCAAGTGCCAATCGCCTGCTACGCCGTGCTTGAAGGCGAGCAGATCTGGTTGCGTGGCCTGGTGGGGGATCCGAGCGGCGGCTTGCTGCTCAGTGCTGATGCCCGAGCACCGCGCAGTGATGCCCAGGCGCTGGGTGTGCGTGTGGCCGACGACCTTCTGCGCCAAGGCGCCAACGACATTCTGAAAGCAGTCTACGGCGAGGCAGGTCACGAGTGACTGGCTGGCGCCTGCTGCTGACGCGTCCCGAGGATGAGTCGGCGGCCCTGGCCGGTGTTTTGGCGCAGAAGGGGATTTTCAGCAGCAGTTTGCCGCTTTTGGAGATCGAGCCGATCCCGGCCTCTGACACAATGCGCGGGATGATGCAGGATCTGGATGCCTACTGCGCAGTGATCGTGGTCAGCAAGCCGGCCGCCAGAATCGGTATTGATCTGGTCAGCCGGTTTTGGCCACGGCCACTGGCTCTGAAATGGTTCAGCGTGGGCGCGGCGACCGCACAGATCCTCAAAGATCACGGACTGGATGTGAGCTTCCCTGCGCAGGGCGATGACAGCGAAGCCTTGCTTGACCTTCCTCAGCTGCGCGAGGCGATCGCACGGCCTGAACCACGCGTACTGATCATGCGTGGGGAGGGTGGACGCGAGTTACTCGCTGAGCGTTTGCGCGAGCGAGGTGCTAGTGTCGAGTATCTGGAGTTGTACCGTCGTGACCTGCCGCAGTACCCGCCGGCGGCACTCCCTGACCGGATCAAAGCGGAACGCTTGAACGGGCTGGTGGTCAGCAGTGGGCAGGGTTTTGAGCACCTGCTTCAATTGGCCGGCGATGCCTGGCCGCAATTGGCGCAGTTGCCGTTGTTTGTTCCAAGCCCCAGGGTCGCCGAGCTGGCACGTGCCGCCGGCGCCCTGACAGTTGTGGATTGTCGCGGCGCCAGTGCCGCGGCTTTGCTGACGGCGTTACGGGAACATCCCGAACCCGTTCTCTAATGCAAAGGATGGATACGTGAGCGAAACAGCCTTGCCTAAAGATGACGTCCAGCCAGTGCTCGATGCACCGGTTGAAGCACCGGTTGAAACCGCGCCACCTGCTGCAGGGCAGCGCCGAGGTAATGGGCTGGCAATCGTCGCGCTGTTGCTGGGCGCTGCCGGTGTTGCGGTAGGTGGTTGGGGAGTCTTGCAGGTGCGTCACCTGCAAGCCACGAACCAGCAGCAATTGAGTCAGGTGCAGGCATTGAACGATCAGGCACAGAGCCTGAAACTCAATGAACAGCGCCTGAGCGCTCGGCTTGAACAGCTGCCACCGGCCGACGAGCTGGAAGCACGCAGCCGTCTGGTGACGCAGCTGCAAGGCGATCAGCAACGCTTGAACCAGCGCCTGGAAACCGTCCTGGGTGCCAGTCGAAAGGACTGGCGTCTGGCTGAGGCCGAGCACTTGTTGCGCTTGGCGAGCCTGCGTCTTTCCGCCTTGCAGGACATCAGCAGCGCCCAGGCCCTGGTGCAGGGCGCCGATGAAATTCTTCGCGAGCAGAACGACCCGGGCTCTTTTGCCGCTCGCGAGCAAGTGGCCAAAACGCTGGTGGCATTGCGCAGTACCGAACAGCCGGATCGCACAGGGCTGTTCCTGCGACTGGGTGCCTTGCGCGATCAGGTGATCGACCTCACTGAGCTGGCGCCCGAGTTCAAGGAACGTGGCGAATCCCTGCTGCGCCCGACCGCCGATGGCGACGGTGCCAGTCGCTGGGCGCAATGGTGGGATCAGATTTCGCGTTACATCCGCATCGACTTCAATGCCGACAAGAACGTGCGGCCCTTGTTGGCCGGGCAGAGTTTGAGCCAGGTACGCCTGGCCCTGAGCCTGGCACTGGAGCAGGCGCAATGGGCTGCGCTCAATGGCCAGGCAGCCGTTTACACCCAGGCGCTGACAGAAGCGCGGGATGTACTTAAAGGCAATTTCAACCCGGATAACCCGCAAAGCAAAGTGATGCTTGAGCAGGTTAGTGAGTTGAGCAAGCAGCCGGTCACCGTCGTGACACCGGATCTGACCGGCACACTGAGCGCAGTTCAAGGGTATCTGGAGCGGCGTAATGTCAACGCCGAGGACTCGATCAAACCCATGGCGAAACCTGCCGCGGATACCGCGCCGGAGGCCACGCCATGAAGCGTTTCTATGTGATCGTGTTTCTGGCCATCGCCGCTGCCGCCGCGTTGGGGTTGGCGATTGCCGAGCATTCCGGCTACGTGCTGATTGCCTACAAAAGCTTCCGTTTCGAATCGAGCCTATGGGCAAGCCTGGCGTTGTTGGCGGTTCTCTGGCTGGTGTTCTGGGGCATCAAGGCGTTGATCGATTTGGTGACGACCTCCGGTGGTGTGGTCAATCCCTGGTCCCGGCGCAATCGTAGTCGCCGGGTGCAAGTGGCGATAGAGCACGGTCAGCTGGATCTGGCTGAAGGTCGCTGGGCCAGCGCGCAGCGTCATCTGCATCGGGCCGCCGAAGCCGAGCGTCAGCCGCTGCTGTACTACCTCGGAGCCGCACGCGCCGCGAACGAACAAGGCCTCTACGAGGAAAGCGACAACTTGCTGGAGCGCGCCCTCGAGCGCCAGCCCCAGGCCGAGTTGGCGATTGCCCTGAGTCACGCGCAATTACAGACCGATCGCGGTGATACCGAAGGCGCCCTGGCAACCCTGCAAGTCATGCATGAGCGCCATCCTCATAACGTTCAGACCTTGCGCCAGCTGCATCGCCTGCATCAGCAGCGGGGCGATTGGTCAGCGGTGATTCGCCTGTTGCCCGAGCTGCGCAAGGACAAGGTCCTGCCACCGGCCGAGCTGGCCGAACTGGAGCGCCGGGCCTGGGGTGAAAACCTGTCTCTGGCGGCGCATCAGGAAGAGGACGGAACGATCGGCCTGCAATCGCTCAATCGCGCCTGGCAACAGCTGACCTCGGCTCAGCGCCAGGAGCCGCAACTGGTGCTCGCTTATGCCGAGCAACTGCGGCAACTGGGTGCGCAGGTCGAGGCCGAAGAGGTCCTGCGAGCGGCACTCAAGCGTAACTACGAGAGCCATTTGGCGCGTCTGTACGGGTTGGTGCGCGGCAGTGATCCGGCGCGTCAATTGCACACCGCCGAAGGCTGGCTAAAAGAGCATTCGGCTGACCCGAGCTTACTGCTGACGTTGGGCCGCCTGTGTCTGCAGAGCAGTCTTTGGGGCAAGGCGCGGGATTATCTGGAAAGCAGCCTGCGTGTGGAGCGTAATCCGGAAGCCTGCGCGGAGCTGGCGCGACTGCTGGCTCAACTGGGCGACACCGAGCGCAGCAATCAGTTGTTCCAGGAAGGCCTGTGCCTCTTGGATGAGCGTCTGCTGGCCGCACCTTTGCCGGTGCCAGCAAGCGCCTGATGTCGTCTCTGTAATTGAATGGACTCGCCCACGCCGAGGCGTCAATGCGCCACGGTGGCAGTCTAAACAG